>JBOHWL010000136.1:0-81442 GCA_050736615.1 Binataceae bacterium (SeqCode)
GGATTCTTCGCTGCGCTCAGAATGACAGAATTTCCTTGTGCGGAGCTTCCCTAGCGCCCTTGGTAATTGGGTTTGCGTTTTTCCATGAAGGCGCGCGGACCCTCCTTGGCGTCCTCGGTCTTCATCACCACGCGCGCGACTTCGTTTTCAATTTTGAACCCTTCTTCAAGCGGACGCCCGAGACATCGAAGCGCGCCTTCCTTGATTTTACGCACCGCGACCGGTCCGTTAGCAGCGATAGCCTCGGCCAACTCTTCCGCCTTGGCCATCAACTCCGTTGACGGCACGACGTAATTCACCAGTCCGAGGCGATAGGCCTCGTGCGCGTCGATACGATTGCCGGTAAGCAGGATTTCCATCGCTTTGCAAAACGGCATCTGACGCGCCAGCCGGACCAGCGAGCCGCCTGCGGGAATAATCGCCCATTTCACTTCCTGCAAGCCGAAACTTGCATTTTCCGCGGCGACGCGAAGGTCGGTCGCCTGCATCAACTCAAAGCCGCCGGCGATGCAGAATCCGTTAACCGCCGCGATTAGTGGTTTGTAGACATCATAGCCACGAAGTAGCGCGCGATCGCCCAGCTTACGATCGGCGAATAACTTTTTGTCCCATTCGTCCTCGGGCTTACGCGCGCCAGTAAAGAGCGGGATCAAACGTCCCAGGTCGGCGCCGGCGGAAAACGCTCTGTCGCCGGCTCCCGTTACAATCGCGGCGCGAATATGGTCATCCTCGTTAATCCGCCGCCATGACTCGGCCAGGGTGACCAACACTTCGGGATTGAGAGAATTATGAACCTGCGGCCGGTTGAGCGTGATATAGGCGATGTGGCCGCGAACCTCGAACAGCACTGCCGGCATAATGGTGAACTCCAGTCCAGACGCGCCAAGCGGCGCTTGATAATCGAGACAGCTAGCGAACTTCCGCGGCGGTTGCAATCAAGCCCGATTCGAACCTGTGAATCACGCGCGTTCGCTTACGCTACGTCAACTGTCAATTGAGCCTGTCCGTCCATGCCGCTGCCAGTTTGCGTGCTGGTGGGTGGCTGGGTTTGGCCGCTGGCGCCGGTCGCGCGCGCGCGCAATTGATAACTGCCGCGTTTCGGTGTGAAGGGACATTTCCACACGGTCCAGATGTTGGGCGACATGTTTTCGACCAGTTCGGCGTCATGCCAGGTGGCGCCGCCATCCGTGGAAATTTGTACGCGCTTGATCCCGCGCCGGGCGAAAGCCCAGCCCCAGAGTTCGGTTGGGCCCGGCGGCAGTTTGGCCGACGGTGCCGCGAAGAACGAAAAGGCGCTCCACTCCGGCCGCGGATGGAAAAAACCCGAGTTGACTTGACGCCAGGCCTCGTTGCTCCATCCGCGCGCTTCCCAATAGCCGGTGAATTTCTGATCAACGAACGAGATTTCGGTGATCCACTTGGGTTGCTTCATGCCATATTTGCCGGGAATGAAAATGCGCACCGGATAGCCGTGAATCGGTGGCAGCGGCACGCCATTCATTTCGTAGAGCAGAAACGTGTCCTGATGCAGGATTTCGTCGATCGGTACGCCAGTGTAATAACCATCCGCCGCGTGCATCGACGCGTAGACCGCGCCGCCGCGGATTCCCGCTCGCTCCAGCAATGGTTTTAGCGGCGTGCCGGTGAATACGGCACTGCTAATCGCGCTGCCATCTGGAGTATTCGAGATGCACTCGTAGGTGAGCGTCTCGCGAATCCGCGGTTGCGCCTTGACCTCATCGTAAGAAAGGACCAGCGGATGTGCGACCAGGCCGTGCAGCTTGAGATGCCAGGCGGAGGCGGCGATCCGTGGAGTGCCGGAATAGGACGTGATGTAAAAATCCGCGTTCGGCGTCGGCCTGCCATATGGGAGTTGGATCAGCGGGGACGCTGCCATCAGCGCAAACGCGGCGTGGGGGATAGATGCGGCCGCCGCGGCCGAGACCGCCCAGGCGAGGAATGTCCTGCGGCTCAGTCGTGTCATTTAATGTTCCGACTCGATGAGCCGGGCTGATGACAGATAGAGTTATCCACGCGATCAGATCATCCATAAGCCGTGAGATCCGCGCAATGTGGATTTTTTGATCTCGCGGCGAATCCAGGATGTTACGAGCACGCGTGGGTTTTTCCAAGCTAAACGTTAGCCTTGGCGCGTTGTTGCGCGAGAAATTGCTCCACGCGTTCGATGCCGACGTCGACTTGACCGTCATATCCGGTGACGATGCGCTTGCTCCGGCTGGCAAGGTCGGCATGGCCATTGTCGCTGCATGATTCGAGCAATTGGCTCATCGCGATAAGCGCGGATTGATTCGAACTCATCGTGGGCCTTGCCGGCACGGCGGGCGGGGCATCGTTTGATTCGATTAGCGGCGTAGGAGGCGCGGCCGGAATTGTATCTGGCGCGTCCTCACGTGGTGTTGCCAGCCTTGCGGAAGCGAAACTGTTCGCCACCGCGGCCCGCGCGCCGAGCGGCCCGAGCTGCCATTTGCAGATCAAATAACGGAGCAGGCTGGTATGGTCGAACACGACCGGCAGCACGCCTTTGCCGAACCAAGGCGACACGAGGATACACGGCACGCGCACCCCGAAGCGATCAAAGCTGAATTCCTCAACGTGATGGTCCGGCGGAATCGCCAGCGGTGGACCAGCGGGTGGCACGACGTGATCGTACATGCCGCCGTGTTCATCGTAGAGCACTAGAAGAAGCGACGATTGCCACAGCGTTTCGTTGGCGCGGATCGCATTATAGACCTCGGCGATCAGGCGCTGACCCGCGCGCAGATCGTGCGGCGGATGGTCGTCGTTGGCGCCGGGCGCATAGTAGGTGGGTTCGATGAACGCGTATTGCGGAAACGCCGTCTCAGTGGCGGCGTCCTGATGGAATTGCGCCATCCGGTGATAGTGCGCGGCGTTGCCCGGCTCGAGTTGATGCACCAACAACAGCGACTGCGGTATGTCACCGTAATAAATGCGCCAGCTTATTCCTTTTTGATTCAGCCGATCGTAGAGCGTGGGCTGGTCATACCAATGCCAGTTGGCGTCGATGATGCCGTTGGGCATCGCGACCCGTCCCAACGACGTGCCGCTGTGGACGAAAAAGCGATTGGTCCAGGTCGGTCCGGGAACCGACGCATGCCAATGGTCACAGACGGTGAAGTTGCGTGCGAGCGCGTGCAGGGCCGGCAGCGCGCCGAGCGCATGATAGCGCATGATCTGCTTGCGGTCGCCCTGGCTGGAGGCGGGATAACTCAGGGCGAAATCCTCGACGAAGCCGCCATTGTTATAGTTGAGTTGCATCCGCACGTGCTCATATTCGTGATGCGGATCACGGTTGAGCAGGTAGGCGGCGCCCGGTTCTTGAAAATAGCTGATGCCTTCGCAGTAGTTACTCCGTTTCGGCAGGCCCGGATCGATGCCTTCGAGACCATCGAGTTCAGACGTTGCGCCCTTCATCCCGCCGAGCATCTGATCGAACGGCCGGTTCTCGAGCATCAGGACGATAACATGCTTGATCGGATCGCTGACCGCATTAGCCACGAACTCCCCCTTTATCATCTCAAGCCGGCCTCACGAGTCCACGAGCTTGCGCGGACACGGATTGGCCTCGCGCCGCGCCGGTGTGAAGAGCCCGTTCACAACGGTTGCGGAGCTTGAGAAAACTCACAACTGGTTACTGACTTTGGCTCATAACCGGCCGCACCGTCTCGCCGTTGCGCGCCGACTGTCCGACATTGATCGCGACCAGGTCGTCATTGGAGATGCCGCGTGTGACCTGGACGGTTAGGCCATTGTCATATCCCAAAGTGACTGACGCCAGGTTCAAATGATCGCGACGCACCACCGGCACGTAAATTTTGCCGCCGCGGAAGATCAGAGCGTCATCCGGCACCTGCGGGACACCCGTGGGATTGGCGATGCTGAGCCTGACGGTCGCGTACATGCCCGGGTAGAGCATCCGATCACGATTGGGTAAATCAATCTCCACCAGCATCGTGCGGCTGGCGCTCATCAGCGCCTCCGGATGACGCGTGACCGAGCCTTCGAACACACGCTCCGGATATTCCGTGATGCTGACCTTGGCCGGGTCTCCGTCATGGATAAACGCCGACGCACTCTGAGGCACGTTCACATAGACGCGCACCGGACTCAGCGTGGCCATCGCGACAATCGGAGTCTGGCTGCTCGACGGCGACGTGACCTGCGGAATCAGCGCGCCGGGGTCAACATAGCGCGCGGTCACCATGCCGTCGAAGGGGGCGCGAATGATTTTATACGCCTGCTCAGCGATCAACTGATCAAGATTCGCTTTGGCTTGCAGCAATTGCGCGTGGGTTTGATCGTAATTTTGTTTGGCGATCACTTGCGCGCCCAGCAACACACGATTACGCCGATCGGTGATGCTTGCCAGGCTGTAGGCGGCGCGCGCATTGGCGACTTGCTCGTCAAGCTCGGGCGATTCGAGCACCGCCAGCACCTGATCTTTTTTGACGCGGTCGCCCTTATCCACCAGGATGGTTTTCAGGTAGCCGGGAATTTTGGCGTAGATCGGCGTTTCGATATAACCGTGAATAGTGCCGGGTAATGACAGTGTGCGGCTCGCCGGCGCGTGAATCACGCGGGTCACCAGCACCCGCGGACCCTCGCGCAGGGTATGCTGGAGTTGGGCGGTCTCGCGATTGATCCAAAATCCCCGCGCCAGCACCAGTCCCGCGGTTGCCGCTAGCACGACGATCACCAGCCCGGCCCATCCTATGTAGAAAAAGCCGCCGGGCCGCTCGGGTACGTAGTTTCTGGGGTCGTCTTCCATTTATTGCTTGTGAATCACGCTCCGGGCATCGTAATCGCGTCGATTTCGGCGTCGCGCTGATGCTTGCCGATGACGTGACGGCTGAAGAGTGAATATGCGGCCGGGACCACGAACAGCGTCATGAAGGTTGCGACGATCAACCCGCCGATCACGGCGCGGCCCAGCGGCGCGTTTTCTCCGGCGCCTATCGACATCGGCAACATGCCGAGAATCATCGCGAGCGCCGTCATCAGTACCGGTCGCAACCGGGTGCGCGCGGCCTCGATCGCGGCGGCCGTCGAACTGTAGCCCTGTTCGCGCAGCTCGTTGGCGAAAATGATAATCAGATTGCCGTTGGCAACGCCCACTCCGACCGCCATGATCGCCCCCATCAGCGATTCCACATTGATCGTCGTGCCCGTGAGCACCAGCATCCAGAGCACGCCGACCAGCGCCCCGGGAACGGCCAGAATGATCACCATCGGCTCGAGCCATGATTGAAAATTCGCCACCATCAGCAGGTAAACGAGAATAATCGCCAGGATGATCCCTTCGCCCAGCGTGTTGAACGATTGGCGCATCGCCTGACTCTGCCCACGAATCACTACACCTGTTCCGGCGGGTAATTTGCCCAGCGAGTTGATGGCTTTTTGGACCGCGTCCGTGCTGCTGCCGAGGTCGCGGCCGGAGACGCCCGCGTTAACGTCGATCACGCGTTGCACCGTGTAATGATCGATCACTGCGGGTTCGACGGTTTGCTTGATGCTCGCGATATTGGAGAGCAACTGCGGCACCGCGCTGCCACTGAGCGTGGTCGCCGGGCTCACCGGCGTCGCCCCGAGCGCCTGGACGGAATTAACCAGATGTTGCGGAGTCTGCGCGAGCACCTGGTAATTCACGCCATTGTGCGGGTCGAGCCAGTAATTGGTTGCGATCAGCGTGTCCGAGCTGAGCGAGGTCAAAAGCGACGCCGCGGCCTGCTCTTCGCTGATGCCCAGCGCGAGCGCTTTTGACCGATCAACGTTGACCTCCAGAGTTGGATAGTTGAGCGGCTCGGCGATACGGATGTCGGTCAGGCCGGGAATCCCTTCGAGCTTCGCCTTGAGGCGCGCGGCGATTGCGTAATCGGAATTGAGGTTGTCGCCGGAAATCTGTGCGTCAATCGCGGCGGGCAATCCGAAATTCAGCACCTGGCTGACGATATCGGCGGCCTGAAAGTAGGTTTCAACATCCGGATACTTTTCCTTGAGCACGCGCCGAATGCGACGTTCGTACGTTTCCGTCGAGCGATGGCCGGGCGCGAGCGCGATCTGGATGTCGGCGTCCTGCGGTCCGATCGTGTCGGTCTGATAGAACGACAAGTCGTAATAGGTTGGCAAGCCGATATTGTCGCTGATCGAGTCGAGTTGTTTGGCCGGAATCATCCCCCGGATGGTGCGCTCGATATTGTCGACGATGCGCTCGGTTTGCTCGATGCGCGTGCCGGTCGGCGCGCGCACATGCAGCTTCATCATTCCGGCGTCGACCGTGGGGAAGAAATCCTCGCCCACCACCGGCACCAGGAAAATCGAACCAATCACGATCAGCGCGACACATCCAAGGCAAAATGCGCGATAACTGATGAATTTCCCCAGCGCGCTTCGATAACTCTCGCGAAACCGCTCGAAGCGCGTGTCGAACCAGCGCGCGAAGCGCGTCCACAGCCCCGTCCCGGTATTTTCGGCATCCGTCTCGGGCAACAGATATCGCGCCATCACCGGCACCAACGTGCGCGAGAGCAGGTACGAGGTGAGCATCGCGAACACCACCGCCAGCGCCAATGGCGTGAACAGGAAACGCGCGACACCGTTGAGCAGAACCACCGGGAAAAACACGATGCAAATTGCCAGCGTGCCGATTAGCGCTGGTGTGGCAATTTCGGCCGAGCCGTCCAGAATCGCGACCAGCAGCGGCTTACGCATCGCGTGATGGCGATGGATGTTTTCGATTGCGACCGTCGCATCATCAACCAGCATTCCGACCGCCAGCGCCAGACCGCCCAAGGTCATCGTGTTAATCGTCTGGCCGGAGAGTTTGAGCGCCACGATCGCGGTGAGAATCGAAAGCGGGATCGACACGATCACCAGCAGCATGCTGCGCGGCTCGCCGAGGAAAACCAGCACCATCAGGGCGACCAGTGCCGCCGCGATCGCCGCTTCGCGTACAACCTCCCATAACGAGGCGCGCACGAATTTGGACTGGTCGAACGTCAGTTTCATCTCGAGGCCGGGCGGCGCGGTCGCCAGAATCGCGGGAATCTCCGCTTTGACCTTGTCTACCACCGTCAGCGTTGAGGCGGCGGCATGCTTGAGAATCATCAGATAGGTGGCGCGCTTGCCGTTGACGCGCACAATATTGGTCTGCACCTGATGCGAGTAACGAACCGGCGCAACGTCACCCAGATAGACCGTGGCGCCGTTCACCACCTTGACGGGAATCTGATTGAACTCGGCGACGGTGTTGGGCAAGCCATTGATCTCAACGTTGTATTCGCGATTGCCGATCTTGACGGTCCCGCCCGGGATCGTGACGTTGCTCTGACCAACGGCGCTACCGATATCCTGTGGGGACAGGCCCTCGGCGTAAAGCTCGTTCGGATGGAGGTTGACCATCACGGCCCGGCTCACGCCGCCGAGCGGCGCCGGCGTCGAGAGGCCCTCGATAGTGAAGAGCTTGACGCGGATAAAATTGAGCCCGTAGTCGAAAAGCTGGGTTTCAGACAGCGTGTCGCTGTAAACGTCGAGTTGCGCGACCGGCACGTCCGCCGCGTTGTAATCGATAATGTCAGGTGGCTGGGTCCCCGGCGGCATGATCTTGAGGATGGTTTCCGCCACCGCGCTCATCTGCGCGATCGCGCCCGCCGTGGTCTGCCCCGGATGAAAATAAACCTTGATCAGCCCCACACCGTCGATGGACTCGGATTCCATGTGCTCGATGCCGTTGACAGTGGTGGAAAAGGCGCGCTCGCTGATCAGTACCATGCGCCGTTCGATCCCCTCGGCGGAAAGCCCCGGATAATTCCAGATCACCATCACGACCGGCAGATTGATTACCGGGAAGATATCGACGTTCATCAAGGAGAATGACAGTGCGCCTAGCACCATCATCAGCAATGCCATGACCATCACGGTGAGCGGTCGGCGGAGAGCGAAACGGACAATCCACATAGACCCAAAACCGAAAAGGAAACTCCGTTGAGGCGTGAAATCAGTGGTCTTTGGCGCCGCGGGATGCACTACAAAATAGGCCAGCGCGGTAATGCGGGCAAGTTTCGAGGTATTTGACGCGCAACGATCGGACGGTCGTTCTACATTCGCTATTGCGCGAAGCGGACTCTAGGACCGGAATCTTGGGGTTGGTTGTTTCGGACGGCCGGAAAATGTAAAAAGGATGGTTCACGGCGGGGTCGTAGTTCAGCCCGGTTAGAACGCCGGCCTGTCACGTCGGAAGTCGTGGGTTCAAATCCCATCGGCCCCGCCAAAATCAACCAGCGCCGCCCGTGGCAGCATGCGCGGCGCGGCGCGGCGGGACGGACACGAGAACTTGAAACTGAGCGAACAGACGAAAAGCGTTTCGCGCGAGGCTGCGCTGCGTGGCCGCCGCTGGGTCGTGATTGACGCAAGCGACCGCGCGTTGGGGCGAGTGGCGGCACGCGCCGCCAGCGTTTTGCGGGGCAAGCATCGCACCGACTTCACGCCCCATCAGGACGCCGGCGATTTCGTGGTGATCATCAATGCCGCCAAGGTGCGGCTTACCGGCGCCAAGCTGACGGACAAGGTTTACCATCGCCACACCGGATATCCGGGCGGGATTCGCAGTGTCACCGCCGGCAAACTGCTCGAGACGCGGCCGGAGCGCCTGCTGGAGATGGCCGTACATGGGATGTTGCCGAAGAATCGTCTCGGGCGGCGGCTCTTTACCAAGCTCAAGGTTTATCGCGGCGCGGAGCATCCGCATGCCGCGCAACAGCCAACAGTTTTCGCGTCTTTCCGCACGCCGGGCAAGCCCCTTCTTTCCGCAGATTGAGCGACATATCAATGGCAGACAGAAAGAACATCACCTGGGCCACGGGCAAACGCAAAACCGCGGTCGCGGCGATCCGATTGTTCGCGGGAACCGGTACTATCACCGTCAACGATCGTTCGCTCGAAGAGTATTTCCCACGCGATACCGCTCGCATGCGCATCATGGAGCCGTTCGAGTTAACCGAGACGCGCGGCCAGTACGACATTATAGTTAGCGTCAACGGTGGTGGCACGGCGGCGCAGGCCGATGCGGTGCGTCATGGGATCTCGCGGGCGCTGGTGGCGGCTTCCGAGGCGCTGCGGCCGGCGCTGCGCAAAAACGGCATGCTGACGCGCGACCCGCGCGAAGTCGAGCGCAAAAAGTACGGGCGCCACAAGGCGCGTAAACGTCCGCAATACTCCAAACGCTAAGCCGGCCGGACGCGTGCGCGGAATTGAAACCGCCGCGCGCGTTCGTTTATCCGCATCTTGCGTGACTGCGGCACTGCCGGCCCGGCTTTTTCTTTCCTCCCTCTGGCCATTGGTTGTCACAACGGAACTGGCGATTAACGGGTTTTCGTGATAACTTCACTAGACCGACTTTAATTTTTTGGGAGGCACCTCGGGATCCCTGATGGCGTCGCACGACAGGGTCAGAGCAGCGGTATTGGGAGCGTCCGGCTATTCGGGTATCGAAGCCGTACGTATTCTCGCCGGACATCCCTTTATCGAATTGAGCGTGCTCACTTCAGAGCATTATACCGGCCGCGAAGTCGCCGACGTTTACCGGCATATGGCGGGCACCGATCTCCCACCATTCGAGGAATTGCGCCCGGGTTTGTTGAAGGGTCGCGCCGAAGCGGTGCTGTCGTGCCTGCCGGAGCGCGTCGGCACGCCGATTGTGGCGGAGATGGTCGCCGACGGCATCAAGGTAGTCGATTTGTCGGCCGACTTTCGTCTCAAGGAGCCCGCCGTCTATCGGCAAATCTATGGCGCCGAACATCCGGCGCCGGCGTTGCTCAAGGAAGCCGTCTACGGCTTGACGGAATTTCACGCGCGCGAGTTACGGGAGGCGCGCATAGTGGCGAATCCCGGCTGCTATCCGACCGGCGCGTTGCTGGGATTACTGCCGCTGATCCGGCGCGATTTGATAGATCCCTCATCGATTGTGATTGACGCCAAGTCGGGCACCACCGGCGCGCGCCGGCACGCCGCGGTCGAGCAACTCTTTGCCGAAGTGAACGAAAATTTCCGCGCCTACAAAGTTGGCAATCATCGCCATACGCCCGAGATCGAACAGGAAATCGGCTTTGCGCTCGGACGTGACGTCGCCGTGATGTTCGTGCCTCATCTGCTGCCGGTGACGCGCGGCATTCTGACCTCGATTTTCATGCGTCCGCGTTCGGGAACCACTGAGCAGGACGTGCGTGCGGCGTTCGAGGCGAGCTTCGCCAAATCCCGCTTTGTACGGATCCTCAAGCCGGGCGAACTGCCGGAATTAAAAAACGTGCGCGCAACAAATTTCTGCGAGCTTGCCTTCGTCCTCGATCGTCGTTCCGGCACCTTGTGCGTATTGAGCGCCATCGACAATCTGGGCAAGGGTGCCGCCGGGCAGGCCGTGCAGAATCTAAACCTGATGCTGGGTTATGACGAAGCGGCCGGCCTGCTGGCCGCGGCCCCTGTCCCATAATTTGCCCGAGGCTTGAGTCGGCCACGCTCTCTCAGGCGAGGTCGAACAGCAGCAACTCGGCTTCTGTACTCGCGCGGAGCTCAAGCTGCCGTTCGTGCTCGAAGCTGGCGCCGTCGCCCTCTTCGAGGGCCTGTGCGTTGACGCTGACGCCGCCCCGCGCGACCTGCAGATAAACCTTGCGGCCCCGCGCGATTTCAAATTCCGTGGAGGCGCCGGCGGCAAGGATACCGGCATACATGCGCGCGTCCTGATGGATCGTGACGGCGTCGTCGCGGCGCTCAGGTGACCCGACCAGCCGCAAGCGCCCGCGCAGCTCGTCCGGATTGAAGGGCCGCTGCTCGTAACTCGGCTTGAGCCCCTGGCGCGCCGGCAATATCCAGATTTGCAGCAGATGGAGCGCCTCATCCGAAGAGGGATTGAACTCGCTGTGCGTGATGCCGGTGCCTGCGCTCATGCGCTGAACTTCGCCGGGCCGGATGATCGAGCCGTTGCCCATACTGTCGCGATGTTCGAGCGTGCCGCTCAGCACATAGGTGATGATTTCCATGTCGCGATGGGCGTGGGTTGGGAAGCCGGCGCCCGGCGCGACACGGTCGTCGTTGATCACGCGGAGGCTCGAAAAGCCCATGTGGTTTGGGTCGTAGTAGTCGGCGAAGGAGAAGCTGTGGCGGCTGTCGAGCCATTCGAGCCGCGTTCGCCCGCGCTCATCAGCTTTGCGTATCATGATGGTTTCTCCAAGCGCGTCCGCGCCAAAGTTCATAACTCCAATATAGCTCGCGGACTTGCCTGCTCGCTGCGCGATTAAGAAATCGTTCCGGTGGCGTTTAGCCTTTTAATTTCTTTGCAATTGTGGCGACGTGCCGGCCTTGGAAGCGTGCGATGGCAAGCTCGTTTTCGCTCACTGGGCGGCTGCGGCCGTCGGCGCCAGCCAGCGTTGACGCGCCGTACGGGCCGCCGCCGGTTATTTCGTTCATGTTGGTCAGACGCGGATTGGAATAGGGCGTGCCGACGATGATCATGCCAAGGTGCAGCAGCGTCAAATGAAAGCTCGTGATGGTGGTTTCCTGCCCGCCATGCTGGGTGCCAGTGGAGCAGAATACGCTGCCAACCTTACCGACCAGCTTGTTTTGCACCCATAGCCCTCCCGCCTGATCGAGATAATTGCGCATCTGGCCGCACATATTGCCAAAGCGCGTGGGGGTGCCGAAAATGAGTGCGTCGGCCTCGACGAGGTCGTCAATCTTCGCCACAGGGACGTGTGCGAAGGCGGCGCGCGCCTGCTTCGCCCCGATTTTCTCGAGCACTTCGTCGGCAATCACCTCGGCTACCTGAGCAATTGTCACGTCGACACCGGGAATTTCACGCGCACCGTCCATCACCGCCTCAGCCATCCGGTAAACATGGCCGTACATGCTATAGAAAATCACTTTGACATTGGTTGCCATGGCAGTCTAAATCACTCCTCGAATTAGTTTTGCGCGTTGATAGGAACGGCGATGATCTCCCGTTCGACGGGCATCATGCGGCAATTGAAAGGTCGCAGGCTCGCTGCTGACGAGTGCATGAGTGGCGGCAGCGCCACCAGCAGCGAGAATACGTTTCAGCAACCACCCTCCGTTGCCGGAGGATGGTTTGCCGGCGCTTAAGCGACGCGCCGCATCAACTCAAGAATGTCGTAACCGGTAATTGCCTTGCTCTTAGCCGACCAGTCGCGCAATTCCGCGGGCTCGACCATGCCGGCTTGGGCGGCCTTGGCTAAATCCATCAGCGCGATCTTGATTGTCGCTTCGTCGATCATTTCGCCCGTTTTAGGATCAGCCATCGAGCCGCCACCCTTTTCATGATAGAGACGAATCACGCGACGGGCCTCCTCGACCTGCGCTTTGCTTGGCGTATAGCAAGCATTGCAGATTTCCGCCTGTTGCGGATGAATCACCCAGGTGCCGTCCATGCCAAGCTCGGCCGCGCCGGTGTTCTTCTCGCGCAAGCCCCTTTGTAATTCCGCCACTCGCTCCGGCGTATCGTCCTTGCGCCATAGCCGCAGATAAACATTGTCGACAGCGTGCAGACCCGCCGCTTTGGCGGCAACCACCATCGATTGCTTAGCATAGTGAAAGTTCTGGTTCTGACGTTCGACGATCTCGCGTATGCCCAGGTTGGCGGCGAAATCCGCGATGCCGAAGATCAAGCCGCACATGCGCTCCGAGGCGGTCGCGATATCGTAAGCCTTGACCAGCGCTTGCGGAGTTTCGATCAGCGACTCTATCTGGATCTGGTAGGTCCAGCCCGACCGTTTTTCGAGTTCGTCGAGTAGCCGCGCGGTCTGATGAATTTCCTCGGGGCCGCGCGTCTTTGGCAGAATGATGCCGTGGAAGCGATTGGGCGCCCCCAATACGATTGCTTCGAGATCGCCTTTGAAAAACGGCGAATGGATGTTATTTGGGCGAATCGTAATAACTTTCCGGCCGAAATCCAGCGTATTCAGCGCCTGGACCATCACTTTGCGGCTTTTGTCGCCCTTGAATTCGTAGGGGCAGGCGTCCTCGAAATCCGCCATCACATGGTCAACCGGTGACTTCACCGGATCGGCCGCGTTCTGATGAAGTTTGAGGCTGTGACCGGGGTAGGTCAGTTCGGTGCGTGGGACGACGAAGCGGGTACCCTTGTCCAAAATGAACATGGATTCAATTTCTCCGGGTGGTTAGAATTGTGTCCCTTGCCTGTATTCGGCCTGGGTTAACTTATTTGCCAGCGATTCTAGCCGCCTTGCAATGGCGGGAGCCAGCGCTGAAAGCGGTTGACCAGGGGAAGACCGCGGGCGCTGGGGGCGGGTGTGTTTTTGATGGAAACAGAGCGCAATGATCAATCTACGGCTATTTAAGCTGATCTGCGCGTGCGTTCGCGACAAGTTGGTGGTTGTCAGCGCCATGGAAAACCGCTAGCTATTTTACCATTTAGCCTGCCCGATTTGCCCTCACGAATGGCGCGGGCGGAAAAGGGAGCACATGAAGGCGATAGTGTTTGAGCGCAACGGAGGCTGCGAAGTACTGCGATATGCGGATACACCGGAGCCTCATGCCGGGCCCAACGACGTGGTCATCCGGGTCAAGGCTTCGGCATGTAACTTCAATGACATCTGGGCGCGGCGCGGCCTGCCCGGCATGAAAATCATCCTTCCGCATATCTCGGGCTCCGATGCAGCCGGCGTGATCGTCGAGACCGGTAGCGAGGTCAAGGGTGTAAAAGTTGGCGATGACGTGGTGGTACATTGCGGCATCGCCTGCCGCCATTGCTATTACTGCACGCGCGGCGAGGAATATTTCTGCAAGGATTTTCTTATTTGGGGCTTTCAGACGGGTCCGCTCGACGGCGCGCATGGTGAATACTGCAGAGTTCCGGCCGTCAATGTCCTGTCCAAGCCGAAAAACCTCTCCTACGAGCAAGCCGCGACTATCCCGCTGGTGCTGGTCACGGTCTGGCGGATGCTGGTGTCGCGCGCACGTATCCAGCCCGGCGACTTCGTCCTGGTATGGGGTGCGGCCGGAGGGCTGGGCGTGATGGCCTTGCAGATTGCCAGGTTGTTCAATGCGCGCGCGATCGCAATCGCGTCCAACGACGACAAGCTCGACCTGTGCCGCGAGCTCGGCGCGGAATTTGCCCTTAATCGGAAAAAGCACGACGTTTTTCAGGAGGTGCGCAAAATTACCGGCGGCCATCGCGCCGATATCGTGCTCGAGCATACCGGTGCCGACACCTGGCCCATCTCGATGCAATGTCTTAAGTGGGGCGGCACCATCGTGACCTGTGGCGCGACGTCGGGCTTCCACGCGCAGATGGATATCCGTTTGCTGTGGAACAAGCAGCAGAATTATCTTGGCTCACACTTGGGCAACAAGGGTGAACTGATCGACGCGATGCGGTTCGTTGAGAGCGGTCAGATAAAACCCGTGGTGGGCGAGGTGCTGCCGCTCAAGGAATTAGGCCGCGCCCAGGAATTGATGGAAACCAACACTATCGCGGGCAAAATCGCGATCGTACCGCCCTCGGCTTGACCGTAGCACGGCAAGCCAATCAAAGACGGGCTGGGCGTTATCACGTTCCGCCCGTCGTCTGGTCTCCGTGGTCGACGAATAACCGCGTTCTGCGGCGTCCCTGGAAGGGACCTCTGCTCAAGTCTCGCCTGTCATTCCGAGCGCAGCGACGAATCCAGTATCCTTGGTCTTTTCAAATGTTTTTCCGGGATTCTTCACTTCGCGGACTTCGTTCAGAATGACAAAACGGGGGGCTTATGCGGGGGCTCCCCAGCATAGCCATCCGGCGGGATTGTCGGTCGCCTGTACCAGCGCGCATCATCTGCACTACAATTGGTCGCGCGATGGCTTCTCTCGATTCCTTCAAAGACCAGCTCAAGCATTCGATTGAAGGCGAAGTGCGTTTCGACGCCGGTTCGCGCGCTCTGTACGCGATCGACGCTTCGAATTACCGCCGCGTTCCGGTGGGCGTGATAATTCCGCGCCACGAGGAGGATGTCGTCCGTGCCGTTGCGCTGGCGCGCGAAAACGCGATACCAGTCCTGGCCCGCGGCGGCGGCACCGCGCTCGCCGGTCAGACCACGAATACCGCGCTCGTGATTGATTTCTCCAAATACATGAACGCGGTCGCCGGGATTGACACGGAGCGGCGGTTGGCGCGCGTGCAGCCCGGTTTGGTGCAAGCTCATCTGAACCAGGCGTTGGCCCAATACAACCTCTTCTTTCCGCCCGACCCCGCCACCAAAGACCGTTGCACATTGGGCGGAATGATCGGCAATAACTCATGCGGAGCGCATTCCGCCGCCTACGGCAAGACCGTCGACAACCTGGAGAAGCTCGAAATCTTGCTCTACGACGGTACTCGTCTTGCTCTCGGCGGCGAGGCCAATAGTGGGGTGGAAGGCAGCCGCGAGGCGCGTATCTATGCACAAACGCGGGACTTGATCACCCGCTACGGAGATTTGGTGCGCGAGCGCTATCCCAAAATCCCGCGCCGAGTGTCCGGCTACAATCTCGACGAACTGTTGCCCGAACGCGGCTTTAATCTGGCGCGCGCGATGGTCGGTTCGGAAGGCACGCTTGGAATCGTGCTGGAGGGCACGGTCAAGCTTGTTTCACGGCCCAAACGGCTTGCCTTGGTGGTGGCCGGCTTCGAAGACGTGTTCGCCGCGGCCGACCAGATGCCCTGGATGCTACGGCATCATCCGCAGGCGCTCGAGGGCTTCGACGCCCGTCTGGCTGATTTCGGCCGCGCCAAGGGCCTCGATGCGGTCAGGCTGCTGCCCAACGGACGCGCGTTTCTGCTGATCGAGTTGGCGGGCGAGAGCGATGACGCGGTGCGCAACGCGGCCGAGGTATTCCGCGCCGAGGCCAAAAATATCAAGCAATGCGCGGGCGTCAACGTGCTGCTTGACGCGGCGGATCAAGGCGCGGTGTGGCGCCTGCGCGAGTCGGGCCTGGGCGCTGGCGCGCTGATGCCTGGCCAAGCCCGCACCTGGCCGGGCGCGGAAGATTGCGCGGTACCGCCGGCACGTCTAGGCGAATATCTGCGCCGCTTCGTCAAATTGCTGGAACGCCATCGACTTGAAGCGGCGATCTACTACGGTCATTTTGGCGAAGGCTGCATCCACTGCCGGATTAATTTCGACCTGGTCAGCGCTGCCGGAATTGCCAATTTTCGCGCCACGATGCTCGAAATCGCCGATCTCGTCAGCGAATTCGGCGGCTCGCTCTCGGGCGAACATGGTGATGGATTGGCGCGTTCCGAGTTATTGGACCGGATGTTCGGTCCTAGGATGCTCGACGCGTTCCGTGAATTCAAGGATATCTTCGATCCCGATCATAAAATGAATCCCGGCGTAATCGTCGCTGCCGAGCCGCTGGATTCCAACCTGCGTCTGGGCCCGTACTACAGTCCGCGACAGGTTCGCACGCATTTCGATTTCAGCGCCGACGAAGGATTGGCGGGCGCGGCTTTGCGCTGCGTCGGGATTGGCAAATGCCGCAAGACCGATGCCGGGACCATGTGCCCGTCGTACATGGCGACACATGAGGAGAAGCATTCGACCCGTGGCCGTGCTCATCTGCTGCACGAGGCATTGGCCGGTGATCTGCTGGGTGACGGGTTTGCCCAACGGGAGGTCTACGAGGCGCTCGAACTGTGCCTGTCATGCAAGGGCTGTAAGACGGAATGTCCGGCGTCGGTCGATATGGCGGCATACAAAGCTGAGTTCATGGCCAGCTTCTACCGGGAGCATCGGCGCGCTGCGGACGCGCATTTCTTTGGCCGTATCCACGAGTTCGCCTGGGCGGCTTCGATGCTGCCGCGGGTTGTGAATCGAATTGCCGCCAGTGCCGCCGGCGAGATGGCCAAGCGTTGGTTGCGGATTCATCCCGCACGCGCGCTGCCAAGCTTCGCGCCAGAGACCTTTCGCTCCTGGTTCAAGCATCATCCTGTGGGGGAAAGCACGAACGAAGTGATGCTCTTTCCAGACACTTTCAACAATTTTTTTGAACCGGCGGTTGCAATTGCGGCAGTCGAGGTGCTCGAACGCGCGGGTTTCCGCGTGATGATTCCACCCCGCGATCTTTGCTGCGGCAGGCCGCTTTACGATCAAGGCATGCTCGAGGCGGCGCGCCGTCGCCTGGCGGGTCTGCTCAAAACGCTGTCGCCCCATGTGGCGCGCGGTATCCCCGTGATCGGCCTCGAACCGAGCTGCATTCTGACGTTTCGCGACGAATTACCGATGATGTTTCCACGCGCTTCCGACGCGCGCGCGCTGGCCGCTCGAACCTTCATGCTGGATGAATTTCTGGCCAAAGAGGCACCCACCTTCACCCCGCCGAGCTTGCGCGGCGATGCGATCGTGCATGGCCACTGCCATCAGAAAGCGCTCGCGAGTCTTACGGGAGAATTGTCGATTTTGCGCAAGGCCTCGGAACTGACGGTGGTGTCGCCGGACGCAGGATGCTGCGGTATGGCTGGCGCGTTCGGCTATGGCATGGAGCGTTACGAAATTTCACGCACAATCGGCGAGCGCGTGCTGTTGCCCGCGGTGCGCAACAGCCCCGCCGACACGCTGATCATCGCCGACGGGTTCGCTTGCCGCTCACAAATTCGGCACTTCTGCCCGGACCGCCGGCCAATGCATTTTGCCGAAGTGCTGAACCTGACAACCTGATCCGCATACTGCGCGTTTGCAAGGGAGAAGAAACTGTGGCGATGCATCTTGGGGTAACGATTCCGCTCGATGGCTTCCTGAACCATCACGTGACCGATTTAGCCCGTCATGCCGAAAAGCTTGGCTTCACCGACGCGTGGTCATCCGAGACTTATCAGACCGACGCTTTCTCGCCGTTGGCCGCGGCGGCGGCCGTAACGCAACGGATCCGGCTCGGCACCGCAATCGTGCCCGTCTTCACACGACCGCCGGCACTGATCGCGATGTCCGCCGCCGCGCTGCAGCAAGCCTCCAACGGCCGCTTCGTGTTGGGATTGGGTATCACCACTCCGACCATCGCCACGCAATGGATGGGCGTCGAATACAAGCTGCCATTGACGCGAATGCGCGAGACTGTGGCGGCTCTGCGGATGGCGTTCAGTCAGCAAAAGATGACGCTGAAGGGCAAGGCGATTGTGGTAAACGGCTTCCGCCTTGACCCGTCACTTGAAAATCCACCGCCGATTTACATTGGCGCGCAGGGTGAAAAGATGCTGCGGCTGGCGGGCGAGCTTGGCGATGGCGTCGTGGTGAATTTCATCACGCCGGAGACTTTCCCTCAAATGCTCGCGCATATCAAAGAAGGGGCGCGAGCGGCGGGCCGTCCGGCTGACAATTTCGATGTCGCCTGCCGCATCGTTATCGCGGTGGACCAGGAACATGAAATTGTGCGTGAGGAATTGCGCCGTGAATTGACCGCTTATCTCACCGTGCCACAATACAACAAGTTTTTTTGCGAAATTGGCTATGCGGACGAGGCGACCGTCGCACTCGAGGCGTGGAATCACGGCGACCGCAAGAAGGCGCTCCAGTCAGTGCCGGACTACATGGTCGACGCGATTTTTATTTCGGGAACGCCCGACCATTGGGTCCAGCGTCTGCGCGATTATGAAAAGGCGGGCATCACGACCTCGGCCTTCAAATTTAATTCTTACGCCAAGACGCCGGAGGAGAAGCGCGCGAGAATCATGGCCGCGATGGAAGCGCTCGCCGCCGCCTGGTAACCGCCCTGGAGAGTTAAAATAAATCGCCGGATGGCCCGGTTTCCCGCAGCTCGTGGGTTTGCCTGGTCGCTTCGCCGCGCGCAGCGCGGCTCCACTAGCCACGCTCGAAATGACAGGGAAGGGCTTGTGCGGAGCTTCCTCGGATTCAATCAATTGAAGACATGCTCTCAGGGCGGCGGGCCTCGCATCCCGCCGCCGTTGGCCGCCCGTCACTTACCAGCCGAGGAATTGGCCCACCATGGCGCCCAACTGTGAGCCATACTCAGGCCTGTAGTAGGGCGGCGAATATGATTGGCTATATGAATATGCCGGCCCTGACGCGTAGGCGTAATTGCCTTTGAGATTGTGGCCGCCATTGTCGCGCCCAATCCGGCTGCTCAGACCCTGGATCACGTTGCCCAGCCGATGCTCAGCGTCTTTGTCACCGCGTGCGCGCGCCGCACGATAATCCTTCCATGCCACTGAGCGTCGTTGCATCAGATAAGCGAGTGATGACGAATTGTCGTAGGCGCCGTTGTAACCGCCATAGTAAGCCCCGCTGCCGGGGCCCTGAAATTGGCGGGCGAAACCCGGGTTGCCGGAGGCGGCCCGACCCCAGTCATGATCATCGTGATGGTGCCTCCAGGCATCATCGTGATGGTGTCGCCAGTCGTCGTTGTCATGCCGCCACCAAGCACCACGAGGCTGCCATTCGTGGCCACGATTGCAGGTCCACGCTGGCCCGTGATGCCCGCGACCCCAACCATGGCCAGGGTGCGCTAGCGCAGCGGCTGGCAGCGCCATCATCGCCAAACCCAACACAGCACCAACCAATTTCTGCTTTGACAGCATAGCCTGGACCCCTCCTCATTCCGAATGACGTTCGTGCTTCGATTTTGGTTACAGTCACTATCATTGTCTTTGTAGCGAGCGAGCGAGCAGCTTCTGACCGGTTCTAATCAGCAGCAAGTATGCCTTAGCAAAAGCAGTCAGGCGGTGCGGTAAAGCGTCTTTTAGCGAGTGTCAGCCGACGGTGAAAAAAAACTGTCGTTGACCAGCCATACCAGCCCGTGCGGCTCGTACGAAAGCGGCGAGACGATCTCAATCGGAATTAACGAACTTTAATGTTCTCGAGCGGGAGCGCTATGCTCGCAAATAAGACGGAATCAAGTAGGTGGTAGACAGCATGAATTATGGCGTGTGCCTTTCACCCTTCCTCACCGATTCGTATGCCGATTTGGTTCGGCTGGCGCGAGAAGCGGAAGCTTACGGATTTGGTGGGATCTTCATTCCGGAGGCCGCCAATGATGGGTTGATGTGCTGCGACGCCATCGCGCGCGCTACCAGCCGGGTCCGATTGGCCAGTTGGATCGCGAACATCTACCTGCGCCAGCCAATGCTCTGTGCCTCGGCGGCCGCAATGGTGCAGGAAGCGGCGGACGGGCGTTTTGTGCTCGGCCTAGGCGTGAGCCATCGCCCGATGCTCGAAGCACTCGGCATGGAAATGCGCGATGCGCGCGCATACTTGAGCCATTATATCACGGCGATTCGCGCAGTATTAAGCGGCCAGCCGATCGGGCCGCTCCGCGTGCGAGTGCCGCTAACGCCGGTTCCGATTCATGTGGCGGCCCTGGCGCTGGAGACTATCCGCTTGGGCGCCGAACTGGCCGATGGGCTGATGCTCGACAATTGTACGCCGGAACGTTTGGGCCGCGCGATCAAGGTGGCGGGAGCGACGCGCGCGCGGTTTGGCCGCCAGTCCGCGCCTTTCGAGATAACCACCGGCGTGCTCGTGTTCCTTCATCAACGGAGCGATCGCGCGTACGACGCGGCGCGCCGGAGCATCGCACGTTACGCGATGCTGCCCGCGTACAATCGCCTGTTCGCGAATAGCGGCTTCATTGCTGAGGCGAAAACTATCACCGAAGCCGCGACGCGCAATGACGCGGCCGCCGCGGCAGCGGCAGTGAACGATCGGATGGTGGATGCGCTCTCGATAACCGGCTCGCCCGCGCGATGTCGCGAGCGGCTTGATCAATACGCCCGCCTCGGCGCGGACAATCTCGTCCTGCGGCCGAGTCCGGTGGACGAAGATTACGCGACCTGCGTGCGCCAAGCGTTACGCGCCTTATCCTCCGCGCTATAAGTCGGCGCGATCAAACGATCTCGCAGCTAACGCTGAAAGGCAGCCACATGCGACCGCCCTTCAGCGTTTTTATGATTCGGAAGCAGTAGAATGCGAAATCAGGCTTCGGATGAGGTAACCGGTTCAGCCATGCGCTTTGCGTAATCCATGCCCTTTGGCGCGGTTCGCGCTGGCGGCTATCGCCACTTCATTTTTGCGCAACGAGCGGTCCTTGAAGGCGGGCGAGGCCATCCGCGCTTCACTCGGCGGGCTGGTTTCAACCGCAACGATTTGTGCGATATCGACCACCGGTGCATCGGGTACCGATACTGGAGTTTCAAGCGCCGCACGAGCTTCCGCAGCTCGTTGGAGGGACGCAAGCTTGCGCTCTTTCCACTGTTTGAGCCCGCGCCGCATATACTCAGGGTTGATGTCGAGCATGTCGCAGACGTTATCGAACGAGAAGACCCACAGTTTATCTTCGAGTCCGATCCATTCATCAGCGTCGCGGAATAAGCGCTGTCCCTTGCTGGTGGACGAGTCGATGCATTTCATAAAGCATTCGACCGCATCCTCCAATACGCTAAGGATGAGCCGCTTTTCGCCTTCGAGCAGATGCTTTTTGCGCATCGCCTCGAAGTACTGAATGGGCAAGAGCGTGTCGGGTTCGAACAGTCCCGGCAGTTTCTCGTCCAGAGTTTCCTTTTCCTGCATTTTTCCTCCCTGGTCTCCCCTCATCGCTTCCACCACCCCGACCTCCTTAGTCTTAATGACGTAATACGACGATGTTCTATTCAATTTCGTCGTCGTTTTGCTCTTCGTACAGTTCGTGCCAAGCCATCTGCACGGCTTCGAGTTTGGTTTCGCTCGAACCGTCCGGCTCATCGTCGAATTCGTCGAGATCCAGGATCCACTGCCTCAGGTCCGTAAAACGCACATCAAGCGGATCCAGTCCTGGGTGATTTTCGACAAGGACCTCGGCGATCTCTTCCGCCTGATCCCATTTAAGTCCCATTGCTGCCAAGTCCTCCCGCGTATTCCCGCCGGCCGCACGTTGGAATTTCGAGGTTCGCCGCCGTGCGCGGATACGTCAAGACAATTCTTCGATCGATTTCTTTTCCAGTGCCTGTTTGATCGCGCGGTCCATGATGCGCTCGGCAAACGGCGTCGTCACTTCGTTCAACTCTTCGACCAATCCGGCGATAAGCTCACGGTCCTCGCTGTCGCGCGCATGGTCCAGGCGAGCGGCCGTCCGCTCGATTTGTTCCCGCTCATCTCCAATCAGGTCGCCATATTGGTCCATCTGCTTGCGCAGAGCGGCGAGGATTTGATCGGCGTCGTTGCGCGCGCTTATCAGCAGGCGCCGCTCGATATCCTCCTCGCCGAGGTCGATCGCCTCTTCCAACATTCGCTCGATGTCTTCGTCGATAAGGCCATAACTGGGTTTGACATCGACCGAATGTTCGCGTCCGCTGCGCTCATCGCGCGCCGTGACGTTAAGAATCCCATTGGCGTCGATCAGAAACGTCACCTCAACACGGGGAACGCCAGCCGGCTGCGGCGCGATTGGCCCAAGCTTGAAGCGGGCAAGGCTCCGGCAATCTTTGGCAAGTTCCCGCTCACCTTGCAAGACATGAATATCGACATGCGTCTGGCTGTCCACAGCGGTTGTGAACATCTCGGCGGTGCTGGTCGGAATGGTGGTATTGCGATGGATCAGGCGTTCCATCACCCCGCCCATCGTCTCGATGCCGAGCGACAATGGCACCACGTCGAGCAGCAGCATGTCTCCCTGGGTGCCCATTAACACTCCGGCCTGAACCGCTGCGCCGAGTGCGACCACCTGGTCTGGATCAAGGGAGCATAGCGGTTCACGGCCAAAAAACTCCGCTACCCGCCGGCGGACCAGTGGCACTCGTGTGGCGCCGCCGACTAAGACCACGGCGCTTATATCCGCCGCCTGCAGCCCAGCGTCTTTGAGTGCGCGCCCGCAGCACTCAAGCGTCCGTTTGACCAACGGCCACGTTATGCTCTCGAATTCTTCCCGGGTCAAACCGCGTTCGATATGGTGGCCAGGTAATTCCAGCCTGAGCATGGCCGTGTTAGCGTCAGTGAGCTCTTTTTTGGCATTTTCTGCCGCCAGACGCGCGCTATTCCATACGTGACGATCAGTACGCATCGCTGCGGGTGTTTGCGCTAGCAGCAGTTCGACTAACGCACGATCCATGTCATCGCCGCCCAGATGGGTGTCGCCGTTGGTGGCCAAGACCTCGAAGATGCCGCCTTTGATATTCAGGATGGAAATGTCGAAGGTACCGCCGCCCAAATCGTAAACCGCGACGCGACCTTCGGTTATCTGCTGAAGGCCGTAAGCCAGCGACGCGGCCGTGGGTTCATTGACCAGTCGCACGACCTCGAGGCCGGCCAAGCGTCCAGCGTCCTTGGTGGCCTGACGTTGACCGTCGTTGAAGTAGGCCGGCACTGTGATCACCACGCGCTCGACGCTCTCGCTCACAGCGGCTTCAGCCCGATGCTTGAGCGCGCGCAGAATCTCGGCGGAAATTTGCGGTGGCGTATAGGTTCGGCGGCCGGCTTGAAAACGCACCACTGGGCCCGAAAAATCAGTGAAGCTGTAGCGGGTGCGGTCGTCGTCGGCGATTTCAT
The DNA here is from genome assembly GCA_050736615.1 of Binataceae bacterium (SeqCode). Taxonomy (GTDB): domain Bacteria; phylum Desulfobacterota; class Binatia; order Binatales; family Binataceae; genus JBOHWJ01. Next base: position 23,544 of record JBOHWL010000136.1, read on the forward strand.
CGCCGCCAAGGCCCATGTAGCGTTTGACGGAGCGAATCACGGCTCCGTATTCGCCGCGTTCAAAGCCGATCGGCACCACCCGTCCGTCGCGTTCAATCGTCAGATGGGGTTCCATCCCGATGGCGTGTGCGCCCACCGATACGACACCGTCCGGAGCTATAGCCACGACCGAGGGCAATAGCGCGTTGCCGCTGGCCGGGTCGGCGATCACGCGCGGTTTGCCATCGTCCATGATGGCAATAAGGCTGTTGGTCGTGCCGAGATCTATGCCGAAAATTCGTGTCATCGCAAAAAAACAAAACTCGCGCATCGCACCGGCTGTTACCTATAGCCCGGGCGTGCGCGGAGAAACGACCTTTATGTCAGGCTGACGCGGATGATTCAAGCTCCCGGTCAACATCACGCAAAAGCGTACGCAAATAGGCGATTCTCGACAGCACGGCTTTGAGCTCCGCAGTCAAGCGCTGGTTCGAATCAGCGCCGTTGTCCCAGCGCTGGAAGTTGCTTTCGAGGTCTCGTCGCGCCACGTCCATTGCGGCTTGCAGCTCGCCGCGACGCTCGACCACTACACCAGCCAGCTCGCGCGCCTGAGTGTCGTTCAAACTCGCTTCGCGAAATTCGGACAACTGCTCATGCACCTCGAAGACCAGCTCGGCGAGTTCGAGCGGCACGATTTTATTATCTTTGGCAAGCTGTTCCCCGTTGAGCCCGAGCCAGTAGATTCCGCGCGCCACGGGGTCGCGCAAATTTCGATATGCGCGCGTCAGCAGCGCCGTACTCTTCAAACTCGCGTCACGCATCGCGGCCGCGCTATTGGCGAAGCGGTCAGGATGAAGTCGGCGGCCCCGATCGTGATAGGCGGCCTCAAGCTGGTTCGCGTCGATCATCAGCTTGCGCGGCAGTCCGAGCGCCGAGAAAAAATCCAGCTCAGCACCGGTGGGCGCGCCACATTCATCGCAAACGAGCCGCGGCGGCTGTTGCCGTCCGCATGACGGGCATCGAATCATGATTACGCCCGGATTATGTTAAACCACGAATGATTCGCCGCATCCGCAGGTGCGTTTGGCGTTGGGATTGACCAGTTTGAAGCCCGACGACATCAACTCTTCGGCGTAGTCGAGCTCCGAACCGTTTAGATAGAGGAAGCTTTTCTTGTCCACGATGAGGCGCGCGCCGTCGCGTTCAAAAATTTTGTCGCGCTCCTTGGCAGCGTCAATTTCCATGCGATATTGCAAACCGGAACATCCGCCGCCGACCACCTTAACGCGCAGGCCCGCCTCCGGCTTGTCGGCGACCAGCGCCTTGATTTTAACGACCGCTGAATTGGAAAGAGAAACCATTCGAATACCGCCGCTCGCGGCTAAGCGTGCTCAGCCTTCTTTACCGGTTCCGGATTGGCGCTACCGACGGTGGTTCCCTGGTGCTTCTTCCAGTCGGCGATCGCCGCTTTGATTGCGTCCTCGGCCAGCACCGAACAGTGAATTTTGACCGGCGGCAGATTCAACTCTTTTACGATCACGGTGTTTTTGATCGTCAGCGCTTCGTCGATGCGTTTGCCCTTGACCAGCTCGGTCACATAGCTGGAGCTGGCAATCGCGCTGCCACAGCCAAAGGTCTTGAAACGCGCATCTTCGATCACGCCGTTATCCGGATTAATCTTGAGCTGCAACTTCATCACGTCGCCGCATTCCGGCGCACCCACAATACCGGTGCCGACCGAATTGTCGTCCTTGGAAAAACTGCCGACGTTGCGTGGATTGCTGTAATGATCAATGACCTTGTTCGAGTAAGCCATATCTGTCTCTCCGTCCGCCTGATAAGTCCCGCACCTATCCTGCCTATTCAGCCTTCCACTGCACCGACTTCAAATCGATGCCTTCCTTGGCCATCTCATAAAGCGGCGACATCTCGCGCAAGCGCTTTACTTCTTTGCTGACCCGGTCGGTCACGTAATCCACTTCCTCTTCGGTATTGAAGCGTCCGATACCGAAGCGAATCGAACTGTGCGCCAACTCCTCGTCCGTGCCGAGCGCGCGAATCACGTACGACGGCTCCAAGGTCGCGGAAGTACAGGCCGAACCCGAGCTTACCGCGATATCGCTCACTCCCATCAGGAGCGATTCGCCCTCGACGTAAGCAAAGCTCAAGTTGAGATTTCCGGGCAGACGCTCGGTGGGATGACCATTCAGATAGACCTCATCGAGCCGCTCGAAAATGCCCGCCTGCAACTTATTGCGCAATTCCACCAGGCGTCGCGCCTCCTCGGGCATTTCCGCGGCCGCAATCTCGCACGCCTGGCCAAAACCAACGATCCCGGTAACGTTGAGGGTGCCCGAACGCATACCGCGTTCGTGTCCGCCGCCATCGATAATTGGCGTAATACGCACGCGCGGACCCTTGGAGCGCACATAAAGGGCGCCGACTCCCTTGGGTCCATAAATCTTGTGCGCGCTCATCGACATCAGGTCGATTCCGGCCTTTTCCACATCGACCGGGATCTTGCCGACCCCCTGGGTGGCGTCACAATGAAAGACGACGCCTTTTTCCTTCGCCACGCGGCCGATTGCGGCGACCGGATGAATCGTGCCGATCTCGTTGTTCGCGTACATGATCGTGATCAGCACGGTCTTGTCGGTAATCGCGGCGCGCACGTCATCGGGGTTGACCATGCCGTATTTATCAACTGGCAAATAAGTGACGGTGGCCTTGCCCTGGCGTTCGAGCGCGCGACAACTATCGAGCACCGCTTTGTGCTCGGTCACGCAGGTGATGATGTGATTGCCCTTGTCTTTGTAGAACTCGATCACGCCTTTGATCGCGAGATTGTCGGATTCAGTGGCGCCGCTGGTGAAAATGATTTCCTTAGACTTGGCATTGATAATCCGCGCGATTTGATTGCGGGCCTTATCAACCGCTTCTTCAGCTTCCCATCCGAAACCGTGATTGCGGCTGGCGGCGTTGCCGAATTTCTGCGTGAAATATGGCACCATCGCCTCCAGCACCTGCGGATCGACCGGGGTCGTGGCGTGATTGTCCATGTAGATCGGAAGTTTAACCATTGCGCCCTCTTGGCGGCCCGAGCACCGAAAAACCAGCGCACTGTATGAACGTGGGCACTTTCAAAGATTCGGTGCTGGCCGCCTCACTAATTCGCCGCTCAAGGATAATCTGAAAAATTAGTGGACCTGTCAAGTATAGTATGGCCGATCGGCCGATCTGTCAAACGCGACAAACCATATTCTCTGGAAGAACTTGCGGAATTTTATGAATAATGGACCTAATTGGTCCACTAATCAAATCATAAAGGCTTGTCAATGAAAATTGTGACCTTACCGATTGGTCAGAACGAAAATAAAACGGGTGCAAGGCTAATTCGAGAAACGCATGCCGGACAGGCCGGCTACTGCTTGCGCGGCTTCAATTCGATCCGGCGTTCGTGGGTCCAATCTTCAAAGCCGAGCTTGTACCACGCCGACGAGCCGAGCCAGTTGCGATGGAGTACCGTGAGCGTGACGACCTCGACGCCCTGGTCGCGAAACCAGTCATAGGCTATCTCCAGCATCGGCCTCATCAGCCCCTTGCCACGCCAGCCCTCGTCCAAATAGGCGTGATTGATATAGCCCTTGACACGTGGCAAATAGCCTTGCCGATCGCGCCGCAGATGGACCCATAGATAACCGGCCAGCCGGCCATCGCCATGGTCCGCGACCCACAGCGCGTGATGGTCGCGATGGAGCACCACTTTGAGCCAATTTGGCGCCTCGCGAATTTCGTTCCAGTCAAAGCGGGCGCGCGCGTCCAGCCCCTCATGATAGGCCGCAATGGCGGCGACCAGACGCGCCAACTCCGTCACGTCCTCGTCGCGCGCACGTCTCAATTCGATACTCATCACGTCCTCCCGGATAATCTTGAGGGTCTAACCAGCTTGCAGCCCACGCGCAAGCGCGCGCAGGCATTTTTTGCTAATGCGGCCATGAGCGGAATCGTGCTAGAAGAGACCTCAAACTTATGCTCGGCGCGGTCATCGAGGCGGGATGGACCAGACCGCGGGTAACGATCAGCATAGGGCGCGAGTCAGCATTGCGCTCTGCCGATGACGATTTCCTTCCGGGCAATTGGCTCCTTCGGTACAGGGGACATTTTTGGGGACGGCATGAACGATGGCTGGTGCTAACGGCAACAATTCGGGTAAGGCGGGCGCCTTCATCCTGCGCTTTCGGGCTCCGATCGGCGCAATCTTGGTGATCATCACATTGTTCATGGCCTACTGGGCGGTACATGTGCCGATAGCCACTCATTTCGAAGATTTCTTCCCCGCCAACCATCCCAACACGCTGCTGTATCGCAAATACCGCCGCCAATACGGCGGAGCGCAAACCCTGGTCCTGATGTTGCGCCTGAAGCATGGCGACATTTTTAACTTCAAGACCCTGCAGACGATCCTGGACTTGAACACAGAGGTGAACGCCCTACCGGGGGTGAATCACAACGAAGTCTTTTCGCTGGCTTCCTACCGCGTCGTCTATGCGCGCGCCCTGCCGGGCGAGCTGGTGGCATCGCCGTTCATGTATCCGAAGGTGCCGCAAACCAGTCAGCAGCTCGCGGATTTGAAGCAAACCGTGCGGGCCCATCGCGCGCAACTGGCCGGTTACGTCACGCCCGATGATAAGGGGGCGTTGGTGATCGCCAGCTTCAATGAGGAAGGTCTCGACTACGGCGCGTTGTTTAACGACGTGCAAAACATCATCAAAAAGCACCAGGACGCCAATACCCGCATCTACGCCAGCGGCGCGGCGATGTTTTCCGCCTGGGGTTATCATTACCTGCCGCGCATCGCGTTGATTTTCGCCGTGTCGGTCGTACTAATGCTGCTCATCCTGTTCTTTACGCTGGGCCGGCGTACCGGATGGTGGGCGCCAATTCTGACCGGCATCTGCTCGGCGATCTGGGGCCTCGGCTTCATGAGCCTGATGCGCTTCAATTTCGATCCGGTGATGCTGGTTATCCCGTTCATCCTGACCGCGCGTGACTTGAGCCACGGCATCCAATGGCATGGCCGTTATTATGAGGAACTCGATCACATCGAGAACAAGATGGCGGCTTGTGCGAGCACGGCGGACCGCATGCTCGCGCCGGGAGTGTTGGCGGTGGTCGCCAATGTCGCCGGCATCGTGTTCCTGGCATGTGGTGATATTCCGGCACTCAGGCAAATCGGCTTTGGCGGCGCGGTATGGCTGGGCGCGAGTGTCGCGATGGTCTTCCTGTTCCAGCCGATTCTGATGAGCTATCTGGCGCGTCCGGAAGTGCGTGAGCATAGCTGGCTGGTGCGCAAGCGCGATAGCGATCACAAATCGAGCTATCGTTCGGCGGGCGAATGGGTGGCGGCGCTGCCGGTCAGGCCGGGAGCGTTGCGCATCGGAGTAATTGCCGGCGGCGTCGGCTTGTTAATCGCGGGCGTCGTGGCGAGCCAATACTCGTTGATCGGTTATCAGACTCAGGGTACGCCGATTTACCGGCCTGCCGCCAAGATTAACCGGGATACCGCGGAAATCAGCAAATTCATCCCGACCAATTACGCCTGGGTGGTGCTCGACACGCCCAATTACATGCATACGCAATCCAGTGTTGCGGTGGGAACGTTGCGCATGGCCGATGATCTCGGCAGTTACCTGATGAGCCGCGGCGACGCGGTCGCCGTAATCAGTTTCGCCAATGTCGGGACCAAGCCGATGAATCAGTTGCTCCACAACGGCTTTCCCAAATACATGGCGATGCCAAACAGCGATGTGCTGAGCGGCGACCTGTGGGGCTTTTTCTTCAGCGGCACCGCGCCCGACGAGGTCTATCAATTTTTCGCCAATTCCCCCAACATGACCAACACCTGTATCCGCGTGCTGCTGCCCGATCATACCTACACGCGGCTGCGGCGATTGCGCACGGACATCGCCTATTTCGTCAAGCATCGTGTGAAACCCGCGCCGGATCTCACCAAAGTCAAAGTGCTCTACCTCGGCGGCGATGCCGGCCTGTATTTAGCGGCCGACGATGTCATTTCGCACCTTAACGTGCTCAATATCGCCCTTGCGCTGGCGGCGATTTTCCTGTGCTGCGCAATCGTGTTCCGCTCGATCACGGCCGGTATTCTGTTTGCCGTGGCCGCCGTGATGGCGAACTTCGCCGCCTTCATTTACATGAGCGCCTATGGCATCGGCCTCACCATCGACACCATCCCGGTGATCTCCGTCGGCATTGGCCTGGGGGTTGATTTCGGCATCTACACGGTGGCGCGCATCCGCGAGGAGGTGGCGTCGGGCAAACCACTCGAGAGCGCGATTGCAACCGCGCTGCGTACCACCGGTGGCTGGGTCTTCGCGACCTTTCTCGTGATTGTCGCGGGCATGATCCCGTGGGTGTTTTCCCCCCTGTTGTTCCATAACGAAATGAGCGTGCTGCTGATCCTGTTGATGGTCGCCAACGTGCTCATCGGGATGCTGGTATTGCCAGCCTTTATCGCATGGCGCCGGCCGCGCTTCGTGACCTCGATGGCGCCGCCGGCGGCGGAAAAAGCCGAGCCGGTGGCAGGCGCGCACGCGGGGTGAAGCATCGCGCGCGCTGAGAGACGCGCAAGTTCGCAGGCGGGGTTGTTATACGATCAAAACGGACCGCGATGGGCGGCCTCGAAATGGATCTCCAGCAATTTGCGTTCGGCGCGGATAGATTTCAGCGCCGCCTCGCGCACTTGCTCGAAATCCCGTTGCAGCCACGGTCCTAGTCGCGCAAGGAGCGCATCGGGATCGTCGCCGACGTGGCCAAGCAATGACGCCGCGATACGGCAATGCAGAACCACGCGCTCGATGCCGTCAGCGCGCTCCAATGCGAGCGTCAGCAACACGCTCTGGTCGTCGGTCACGGCCGGGGCCGCGAGGGACAGCCGGTAAGTCCCGCGCCCGGTATTAAGCGCAACGGCCAATTGATACAAGTCCGAACGCCGGCGAGCGGTCTAACCTTCTCAATACCGGCTAGGCGGCTTTGGAAAGCCGTTTGCTGACGTGTCCCCTTTCCCAATAAAGGACTACCGGTCCGGCGATATAGATCGATGAATAGGTGCCGGTGATCACGCCGATGAGCAGCGTGAACGAGGCCGGGCGCAGGATCGGTCCGCCCAGGGCCAGCAGGGCGATCAACACCGTCATAGCGGTGCCGGATGTGAGCAGGGTGCGCGACAACGTTTCGTTGATCGCCCGATTCATCAGCGAATCGATCGGCTCGCGCCGCCGCTTGGCCGCATCTTCGCGAATTCTGTCTGACACGATGATCGTGTCATGAACCGAATAACCGATCACCGTGAGCAATGCCGCCAGAGTGGTGAGGTCAAATTCCAGCCGCGAGAGCATCAGCGCCAGCAACACCACCAGCACGTCGTGGACGAGGGCAATCACCGCGCCGGCGCCGAAGCTCCAACTGACATGACGGAACTGCCAGGCGATGTATATACCCATGAAGATGCAGGCGAACACCACCGCTTCGGTGCCGTCCACGCGCAAATCGCGGCCGACTTTGGCGCCAACCGTCTCGACCCGCACCACGGCGGCTTTATTGGTATTGCCGTAACTTGCGGTCAGCGCCGATTCGAGCCGCTTCGCCAAACTGCCGATATTGTTGACCTTTTCGAAACGCACCAGGAATTGGTGCTTGGACGAGCCAAAATCCTGCACGGTGACTTCGCCCAGATTAAGCGTCGCCATCGCGCTGCGAATACGGTCGCCGTTGGTGGGATGGTCGAAGCGCAACTGGACCACGCTGCCGCCGGCGAAATCGACGCCGAAATTCAGCCCGACGAAAATCAGTAGGATGATCGAGGCGAGATTGATCGCGGTCGAGAGTGCCACGAAAAAGTGGCGCTTGCCGACAAAATCAATATTTACGTCGGGCCGAATCAGTTGTAGCGACATCGTGCCTGTTCCAACTCCTGGCGAGCGAGCGGCTCGGGCCAGCGGCTCGCATGTCCGTCCCGCCCCACACGGTAAAGCTTGGCCGGCCCTAGGGTCTCCCCAGCCTGCCGTGAAGCGTACATGCGTTGTGCATGAAATTAGCCGTTCGGAACCGCAAAGAAAAGTGCTCAGTGGAGCTTGAGGCGATCATCCGCGAAGTCGAGGTGTGACGCTCGGTCTTGATATTGTCCGGGACCGTGGTGCGGACGAACACCGGCGCCAGATTGATGCTAAGCGGCTGCCGTATGCGCTTTGGCGCATTTCGCGCACATATTGTTCTGATTGTTGGGGTCTTCCTGCAGGCCTTCGTCAAGCGAATGGCATACCTTCATGCATTTTGCACAGATGAAGTAGATGCCTTCGATGGTCTTGTTGATGCGCTCGCGATTGAGAATCCGCCCTTTGAGCTTTTCTATGCGGATACCCAGAAGGTCCTGGTATTGGCGCTTGATCTTGCGTCGGCCCGCTTCGTCCTTGGGCAGATCCGCATCTTCTTCGTTGTCTTCCGCAGTCTCGGTGAAGCTGTACACGTCGCGCTTGGTGGATTTAGTCTTGCGGACTCGCGCCATGGCTGTGCTAAGCCTCCATCAGCGAATACGCCCGACAAAGCCGCAATTTTTTTCGCAAACCAAATAAAAGCCCTTGCGGCCAAAGCCGGCGAACATGGTCACCTTGCTTTCCGAACCGCACGTCGGGCACAGATGCTTGTGCTCATTCTGGCGACCCTTTTCGGCCGTCTTTGCCTTTCTTTCAGCCATTTCTGTTACGCGCCCTCTTCACTGTGCTGCTTCAATAACCATAATCATGATTCGCGTGGTATTCCGTCGGATGATGCCCCGCGTCATGCATAGCGGCTACACTTTAGCACGACCGGTGATATGAAAACCAAAAATCACCCGGCCAATTACCGTCCTGACGCCAATTGTCGTCGCGCAATAGTCCGGGTGCGAATTAGCGTAAACGCCGCCACTCCCCAGAGTCAATACTGGCGCTGATCGTGCCGGTAGTTGCGTCTGCACGAGGCGACGTCTATCCCTAATGCTGCTTGAAGCAGTGGTTAAAAGAAAACGACCCGGTTTTGTTCATCGATCGCAAGGGCCGACGCTATCTGAAGGTCTTGCGCCGGGGCCAGAAGATTGAAATCCGGGGAAATATCACGGCCGAAGCCTTATGGGACCTCGAAGAAGGTTCGCGCGTCAAACTGAGTTCGGGTGAAAGCTACCTGGTGATACGGCCGACCTACGCCGATCTGATTCCGCATTTGCCGCGCGCGGCACAAGTGATCTATCCCAAAGATACGGGCCCGCTGCTGATATGGGGCGATGTCTATCCCGGCGCGACCGTGATCGAAGGCGGGGCTGGCGCGGGCGCGCTGACGATCGCGCTGCTGCGCGCCGTTGGCCCCGCGGGGCGCGTGATTTCATATGAGTTGCGCGAGGATTTCGCCGCCGCCGCGCGCCGCAACGTCGCTACTTTTTTCGGTGACGCACCCAATTGGACGATTAAGTTGCGCAACCTCTTCGACGGTTTCGATGAGACCGAAGTGGACCGCATGTTTATCGACCTGGCCGAACCGGGACGCGCGCTCGAAGCCGCCGCGCGGGCGTTGCGGCCGGGCGGCGTGTTCGTCGCCTACGTGCCAACCGCGATACAATTGAAAGACACCGTTGACGCGTTGGCGTTGCGGCCGGAATTTGGCGAAATCGACAGCTTCGAAACCTTGATGCGCCATTGGCAGGTCAAAGGCCTCAGCGTGCGTCCGGTCCATCGCATGGTTGCTCATTCCGCGTTCATAATTGTCGCACGCCGCCTCGCCTCATCGTCCTCACCGGTTATGATCGGGGCGCCCGAAAGCACCCACGGTGAGGTCAGGCTCGACCATCGGACATCAGGCGAAGGCCATCTGGACGAGGGCGACGATGACGCGGACGAGGAGCATTAGATGCGCGCGACGCGGCTCGCGTCATGCCAAACGCGCCCGGTTACGAAACAGTCGAATGGCAAAATAAGCGGCGGAGGTGGTGATGGCTACCACATACAATACGGCGCAAATCGCGGAACTGCTCGAGCGCGTCAGTAATTGGGGTCGCTGGGGCAGCGAGGATCAAAAAGGCGCGCTGAATTTCATTACGGATGCCAAGCGGACGGCCGCCGCGCGTTTGGTGCAAACCGGCGAAACGGTTTCTTTAGCCCTGCCACTGCCGACCCATCCCGCACGCGATAATCCCGTGCCGGTGACTCATCTTATGATTCGCTCGGGCCAGATAGGTCATCCGCTCGGCTCCTTTGGATGCGCCGATTACTTCGCGATCGAGCCGCATGGGCTTGCCACCACCCATCTTGACGCCCTCTGCCATCATTTTTACCGCGGCAAAATGTACAACGGCTTTGACGTGTCCGAGGTCGATTTCCAAGGCGCGCACAAATGCGCCATCGAGGTCGCTCGCGACGGTATCATCAGTCGCGGGGTGCTGTTTGATATCCCGAAGAGCAAACGGGTCGAATGGGTTGAACCCGGCGATGCGATCTACCCAGAGGATCTCGAAGCGGCGGAACGCGAGCAGCGCGCGCGGGTGGGCGAGGGCGATGTGATGTTGTTGCGCACCGGGCGTTTTACCTTGCGCCGGCAAAAGGGTGCCGGCGCCATCGCCGGGATGAACATGCCCGGAATGCACGCTTCCTGCCTGCCATGGCTACATGAGCGGCGTATCGCGATGCTCGTGTCCGACGCGGTAAGCGACGTGCTACCGACCGCCTATGATGCGCCGTTGAAAATGCCGATTCATACGGGAACGCTGGTGATGATGGGGGTTCATCTGGTCGACAACGCCGACCTCGACGCGCTTGCCAAAAAATGCGCCCGGCTGGGGCGTTACGATTTTATGTTCGCCCTGTTGCCGTTGATCCTCGAACGCGGCACGGCTTCGCCCGCCAACCCGGTCGCAATGTTTTGAGACGAAAGGCATGTCGCGAGCCGGATGTGAGCCGCTGAGTAAGTTGGCTGGCTGAGGCACGGTCGTGCGTGTGAATTTGTCAGCCCAGCGTCGCGAGCGATCTCCGTCGTTTCACCGGTCTCAGAGTCTGTGAATTTTTGTCATTCTGAACGGAGTCCGCCGCCAGCTTCGCCGCACAGAGCGGCTCCGCTGGTGGTGTTCGGAATGACAGAAAAAAATCTTCGCACACTCTCAGGATGGCCATCGTGCGATCACCGTCGCTCCATCGTCATTGGAGAGGTAACCTCGCAAGCGCAAGATGGGAATACCGGTAATGGCCAGACAGGATTTCAGCCGGCGCAGCACCGAGTCGGAAATGATGGATGATGGCAGCGTGACTTTCGAGGCTTTTCGCGACTGCCTGCGTGATCTCGAGATCGTCAATCGCTTCACCCTGGCCTATCGGCCGACGAGACATTGGTTGAAACGTGTTTTGCGGGATCGGCTCTCGAATAATTGCACTTCGATTCTTGATGTTGGAAGTGGTGGCGGCGGGATGCTGCGGCGCATCGCGAACTGGGCCGGCAAGAACGGCCGCCGGGTCGAACTTGTCGGCGTGGACCTCAATCCGTGGTCCAAGCGATCGGCCGAAGAGGCCACGCCGTCAGATGCATCGATCCGCTTCGAGACCTCGGATATCTTCACATTCGAGCCCGGCAAAATCGACTTCGTCATCAGCTCGCTCTTCACGCATCATCTGACCGACAGCGACGTGGTGCGCTTTCTTCGATGGATGGATCAGCACGCGACACGCGGCTGGTTCATAAACGATCTGCACCGTCATTCCGTGCCGGCCTTTGTAATCAGGCACGCCACGCGCCTTTTGCGCTTCGATCGGATGGTGCGCTACGACGGGCCAGTCTCGGTCGCGCGGGCGTTTACGGCCAAGGACTGGCGGCGTCTTCTCGCCGCGGCCGGTATACCAGCCGAGCGCACCCGGATCGATTGGTACTTTCCTTTCCGATACTGCGTGACAGGCTGGAAGGCGTAAGACCACGGTGGCGTGATCGCCAGCGCTAACGTCGCGACGCCGTGGATATCACGGCGTCATCAACCAAATCGGGATAAAGCCGAATTTTTATTTCAGGAACTGAACCGTAGCGGTGCCGATCACCAAGCGCTCGGCTTCCTCGCTTTCCATCCACAGGTCCATATCAACCGTACGTTCCTCATCGTTTTTGTGGGTCACGAAACCCTGGAGCGTGATGGTATGGTCGGGCAGCACCGGTTGGCGATAAGTGGTGCCGAGCCGAATCAGCTTGGCGTCGCCGTGGCCAATCCAATCAGTCACCAGACGGCTCAAGATCGCCAGACTCATATTGCCGGGCGCGATCATGCCGGGCAGGCCTTCTTTTTTCGCACCCTCGTCGTCGGTGAAGCGCGGCACCCACATTCCGGTCGCGCGCGCGTAATTGCGCACCTGGTCTTTGCTCAAAAGGATCTCGAGCGGACCTAGCGCGTCGACACCAATTTCCACGTCCTCGTAACGTTTGCCGGTTTTGTCTTCGGACATGATAACTCAGGGGCGATTCATGAAACGATGATCGATATGGGCGACGGTCTGGCCGTTCTGATTGGTAAGGGTCGAGCGCACGATGACGAACACCATCAAGCCGCTGCGCCCGGTCTTTTCGTAAATCTCCTTGACGTGCGAGCTCAGTGTCACCGCGTCGCCGGGGCGAATCGGCGTGACGAATTCAACGTCTTTGCCGGCGTCAAAGCCTTGTCGTCCAAAACGCGGCACATGCTCGAAGAAGTGGCGCCCGTTGCGAAACGTGACGGCGAAGGAGGGCGGCGCGGTGAGCTCGCCATACGGTCCTTGTTTGGCCGCCGCGGGGTCGGTGTGAATCGGATTGGTTTCACCGATCGCGGCGCAAAAACTCTTTACCGCCTCGGCGGTGACTGGCACCGGGTCGCTTACCTCGAAGACCTTGCCGATCAGCGCCGGATCGTAATCAACCATCAGTTTTGGCCTCGACCGCGACCGCGTGCGGCACCGCCTTGCGTCGCGGACGGAAATCGACCGGCTCGTAGTCGCCGGTTCTGAGTTCTCGCACCAGGTCCTCGATCGTCCGGATATCAGCGGCAAAGCGCGTCGCACACAGCCCTATCAGGCTCACCAGGTGGCTATCCGACCCGCCTGTGGCGGCGTACCCGAACCGGTTGATCAACTCCAGGCTGCGCTGATCCTCGCCCTTGCGCGAGCCGCCGTTAAGGGCTTCGACCGCAGTCACGTTGTCGAGCGGCGGCCGCGACTCATAATGCTCGCACAGACCGACCGTTGGCCGTCCCGGATGACACGGCACGGCGACGCCGCCCATCCGTGCGACTTCATCGATCAATTCCTGCGCCGGCAGCCTGACGTTGGAAAAATCGAAGCGGCGCGTCATCTCCGGCGTTACGCCGAAGACCAGCACGTGACCATAGTCGGTCTCAACCTCGGACGCCTTCAGCACGAGTAAGCCGAATTTATCTTCGAATTCGCGGTAATCGGCGTCCCGGTTGAACTGCCGATGCTCGGTCAGCACGATACCATCCACTGGCCGCTCGGCATGCCGCAGCTTAAGCCAGTTCAAGTATGCTTCCAGCGGTGCGCGGCTGTCCTCCGAAGCTTCGCTATGACTATGCAGGTCGAGCGTTGTACTCACTAAGACGGAACCTCACCTCGCCGGGCGAAATTTGACCAACGTCACCTCGGGGGTGGCGTCGTCGTAAACAACCTCGACGGGCATCCCTATTTTAACCTGTTCCGGGGGGCAGTCGACAATATTGGTGAGCATCCGCAGCCCTTCGTCCAGCTCCACGTACGCCATCACATAGGGCAGCGAATCGCGGAAGCCAGCCGACTGATTCTGATTGGTCACGGTGAAGGTGTAAATCTTGCCGCCGCCGTTGCACTTGATCCATTCGACGCGCGATGACAGGCAGTTGGTGCATAGCGCGCGCGGATAGTAACGCAACTCACCGCAATCACGGCATTTCTGGATGTACAGTTCGTGACGTTTGATAGCTTCCCACCACGGACGACTTTCCTCGTCAAGATGCGGTAACGGTTTCGCGTAACGTTTTTTTTCCTTTTCTTGCGCCATCTTGACCACTCACTGATTGGATAGAATCAAAGTCGCGCCCGAATGACGCGTGCCGAGCGCGCCGCCGGTGCCATGCACGAGCGCGGTATTGCAATCCTTGACCTGGCGCGGGCCGCATTCGCCGCGCAACTGTTTGACCGCCTCGATTACCAGGAAGATGCCGCGCATGCCGGGATGATTGGAAGACAGCCCGCCGCCGTCGGTATTGATTGGCAACTCGCCGTCGAAGCGCAGGCGTCCGCCAGTGACGAAGGCGCCGCCCTCGCCGCGTTTGCAAAAGCCCAGATTCTCCAGCGTCGATAGCACGGTGATGGTAAAGGAATCGTAGATCATCGCCATGTCGATGTCCGCCGCGGTGGCGCCGGCGCGTTCGAAAGCGAGCCGTCCGGACTGCGCGGCGGCAATCTCAAGAAAATCGCGCTGTCCGCGTGCCGCATGCCGCACCGTTTCACCCGCGCCCAGGATATAGACGGGCTGCTTTTTTAAATCGCGCGCGCGCTCGGCGGAGGTCACCACCAGCGCGCCGCCGCCATCACTGATGATACAGCAGTCCAGCAGATGGAGCGGCGAGGAAATCACGCGCGAGGCCAGCACGTCCTCGACCGTTATCGGGTCGCGGTATTTGGCCACCGGATTCATCGAAGCGTGCAGGCGCATGGTGACCGCGATTTCCGCCAGTTGTTCAGCCGTGGTGCCGTAGTCATGCATATGGCGTTGCGCGATCATCGCGTACGCGCCCACCGTGGTCGGGCCGAAGGGAATCTCATACTGATCACAGATGTCACCGCCGCCACCGCCGCCGGTGCCTATCGCGAAGCGTTGCGAAGCGGCGGTCGAGCCGTACACGACCACGGCGACTTCGCACAATCCGGAATTGATCGCCGCGGCGGCGTGCGCGGTTTGAGCCACGAATGACGAACCGCCGATAGAAGTCGAGTCCACGTAATTGGGCGTCAGGTTCAGGTAATCGCAGAAGCTGACGATGCCCATTCCGCCCATGCCCATCCCGGTCGTACAGAGGCCGTCCACATCCTTGATCGTGAGGCCGGCGTCCGCGAGCGCGCCTCTGATGCTCTCAGCCATAATCTGGAACATGGTCTTGTCGGGCGCGTAGCGGCTTGGATGCTCATATACGCCAACCAAAGCGGTCTTGCGGCTTAAACTCATGCTGCGCTCCCTAATTCAATTCGGCGAGAAAACTCTCGATGGCGGCGTTGACCTCCCGCGGCCGCTCGGTGGTGAGATGGTGCGCGGCGTCGCGGATGAGCTGGAGGCGTGCGCCACGAATCCTGCTCTTGATGAACTCGGCATGCATCGGCGGCGTGATGAGGTCGTCGGCGCCCGCCAGAATCAGCGTTGGCGCGGCAATGTCCGCGATGTTGTCGCGCAAGTCGGCCTGGCGGCAGGCGACCACATCGGTGTACCGCACGCGCGGATCGGTGCGAATCTGCTCGCCCCAGCCCTCACGCACCACATCGAAGCTTTCCTTGATGGTTTTCGGGGCGTAACCGTCGGTGGTAAACGCTTGCGGTGCGCGGCCCATGGTTACGTTCCAAAGGGCGCGCACAAGCTCTTCGGGAACTTCGAACTTGGCCGCCGTCGCCATCGCGATCAGCGCGTGAGCGCGTTTTGGATAGCGCAACGCGAAATCCATCGCGACCGCGCCGCCCATTGAACGTCCCGCTATCACCGCCGCTTCGATCCCAAGGCTATCCATGAAGGCGGCAACGAACCCGGTATAATCGTGGAGCGTGCGCAATCCCTCGACCCCCGACGTGCGCCCGTGACCCGGCAGGTCGAGCGCAATGGGGCTGTGATTGGCCGCGAGCGCCTCTAGTTGATAGTGCCACTCATGGCCGTTGGACCCGGCGGCGTGTACGAAAATGAGCTTGCGGCCTCGGGAAAAATCCGGGGCCACATCAGGCAAGGTCGTCCCCCCCTCGTAATAATAGTAGGTGGCGTAACCCTGCACCTCCACGTACTTGGTCGGCATCGCACCCAAAACTCCCACGCGTTGATTGAGGTTAGCTATGCGGTTTAGGCCGCAATTGTCAAACGTGTCAAAGGCCGATTTATCCGCAAGCTCGCCGGGTTCGATTTTCATTGCACCTGGCGCGCCGGCGTGCTGACGGATGCGGCCGCTTCGGACAAAGAAGAACCGTCGGTCGTCTGCCTGCCGCCTCAACCGTGCCGATTGGGGCGGAGTCGAATCTTTACGGGTTTTAAAACTTCGCGATCGGCCATTGTCATCGCAAATGGCCGCTCGCGCTCCCCCGGCGCTTACGGATGTCCACTCATCGCCGCTTGCGCCGTCCACGGGCGACAATGGTTGGAGCGCCAGACGCCTGCGTTTTTTCCCACTGCTCGATAGCGGCGCGATTGAAGCGCCAATTGCTGCCGACGCGGAATCCAGGCAGCCGCCCTTGGCGCAACAGCCGATATATAGTCGTGGGATGTACGCGCAGATGGTCCGACAGTTCCTTAATCGTAAAAATTTCGTCCTGCGCCGTCATAGAAGATTGGGAATTCATTTTGGTCAGAGCCGCTCGCGGGTAACTGTCAGGTTCGCTTACTATGTTAATACCGCTGATTCAGCCTCTTCCGCGCGCAACACGAAGTCAAGATGCAACTGTGCATAAAACGGGTCTGAATCCATCAGCACGAAGCTACCAACTGTTCTTGAATGTATTAATTGTATACTAACGCGAATCACTGAGTATGTTGCCGCACGCAAGCGTTACGAGAAGCCTAATGCTTAAAGATAGGCGATATTTTGCCCTATTATGCCGATTGGGCCGTCAAATATTAGATTTGGCGACGATCTCGGCGCCTTTTGATCGCCGCGGCTGATCCCTGGACCGCTCGCTCAGGGTCTTTATCTGATAATTTTGCGGCTGGCTTGAGGACATTGTTAGCGCGATCGCGCCGATGGTTGGTCAGATATGCACAGGCGTATCAACTCGAAGTATACAAATATTGTCATTTAGTATGCGCAATGGTGATGCGCTGACAGTAATTGCGCATTGACGAAATATGGCGTCGAAATTTGCCAAAATGACGGGATTCCTACTTGGAGAATTGCACCTTCGGCTTTGTTTCCGCGGCCTTTTCCAAGAAGCGACGCCAGCGTGATTTCCATCGCAAGCAGGCGGTCATTCGTCCTTGATTGACTAAGGTCGCGCCGCCTTCCTATGATCCGGGCCACGGAGGAAGATTGTTAAGTGCGAATGTTCGTTCCACCTATTGCTCAACGCCGGGAAATGGACCGCAATCTTGCACGTTTTTTCCGCGAGCATCGTATTTCCACTTTTCGCCGCGCGGTGTCGAATTTCTGCCGCTATTACAACGTTAAAGCTCCTCGTATCGAGTGGTACGAATATATCGATTGGGGTAAGACGGCTGGCAAAACCTTCGAGGACGGCCGTATCCATCTGGTTCACCCCGAGAACTGGAAACGCGGCCGTATCTACAAAAGCGAGCGGATGTGGGTCCAGACGGTCTATCACGAGCTGGCGCACTATCTGTTTTGGACCGATGCCGAAGCCAAAGCCGAGGCTTTCACCCATCGGATGGTGCGCGGTCTGCGCCGGGTGATACCGCGGGCGGCGAGCGCGCGACTGCAAGTCCCGGCAGGTGCCGTGCCGCGGCCTTCGCGCGCGGGCTATCCGTCCAGTATGCGACCGCGAAGGGAAGCTCGGATCGCGGAGATCAAGCGCGGATCGCACGCCAGCGCCGCGCGGCGGCGGCATGCGTGAAATGCAACGGCAAGCCTTATGTCGCCGCGGGTTTTTTGGATAGGTGATGGCGCATAAGCCAAACGTCGAGAATCGTTGGTGGGTTGAAACCACCGTCAAGCGGCCCAAACAGGCAAAGGCGGAAGGCGACTTGCCGCAATTGCCAGTCGCAATGAGCTTCTATGCGGTCGCCAAGGATTACAGTCAGGACCGCGCGAAGGAAGATCTGACCGACAACAATCTGCGCATCGCGCGCGAGGCCAACCCGCCGCCGGGCGACTGGGTCTACGTGCCGATGACTGAAGATCATTATCCGCCCCGCTTGGTCAAACGGATCAAGGACGAATTCCGTCTGCCGCGCGAGGCCCGAGGCATTCTGCTTGATCACGGTCGTCTGGTGCGACTGCTCATCTGCGGCCCGCAACTCGAAGACTGGATGCTGGACGTGACAATGGGTGAGGAACCCTCGGTTGACGTTTACGTCTGGAGCACGATGTACCGTGAGCGGTTGTTTCGGCGCGCCGAAGAGGCCCTGCGGCTGGCGCACCAATGGGCGTTGAACCTGATTCAGAACCCACCCCAGCGCGACGACCCTTTTCGTGGCGCGTTGCTCTGATACGTCCTTCAAACATTTGTTGATTGGCTGCGGCCGGCCTTGCCGCTGGGGAGCAACCCCTTTTATTCAACGACAATTGTCATTTTCATGGTCGTGTGGCCGATCCCGCGGTAGTGATCGCAAATCACCTTGAATGTCCCCGTGGTGGTGGGAGTGACGGTCACCATCGTAAGCCGCTCCGGCCGGATGTCGGTGTCGATTTTCAACGGCCGTGCAAAGAACCCATGCACCGCGTCCGTGCTGGTCAGTTGCAGCCGCACGGTCTCGCCTTTTTTGAGAATTATCTGACCGGGGCTGAATTGAAATCTGTGGGCCGTAATCTTCACGACCGGCGGCGGTGCCACGGTGTTCGCCCGTCCGAGCGCGGGGATTGCCAACGCGGCGGCGAAAGTGAACGCGCCGAGTGTTGTGGTCGGCCTCATGCGATTACTCCTGATTTGGCTAGTTGTTGCATTCCGCAGGTGCCCGAAAATTCACGGAGGCTGAGCTCGACGTCGCTGATCGTGAGCGCTGGACCGTCGCCGCTAACCTCTCGAATGCCGAGATTTTTGAATGGTTGATGCGCATCGAAGGCGACTGGTTTGCGGTCGCCCGTTTGCGACGCATCAGGAAAGGCGAAGATCAGGGAACGGGCGGCATAATGGCGTGCGCGCCCGTCCTGATGAAAATTGCGACGGTGAATATGGCCGTATAGCACCGTGACATTTTCATACGCCGCCAACGCCTTCATCACATCATCGCCGTCGCTGGTGAACCACTCCCATTCGGGTTTGAGATCGAACAGCGGCCTGTGCGTGAAAACGATAATCGGAGTGGCGAGCGGATAACGCGACAGGTCGCGTTTGAGCCACGCCAATTGTTCAGTCCCGACCTCCGGACGGCCGCGCGAAACGTTGTCGAGTGCGACGAAGTGGACGCCACGGTGATCGAATGAATAATGCGGTTCCCCGGAGTGCTCGCGGTACAGCTTGCCGCCGTCCAAAGCGGCATCGTTCTCGCCCGGAACCCATCGCAGTATCGGCACTTTGAGTCCGCTCGCGATTGATTTGAAGGTTCGCATCCGCGCGGCGTGAACTTCGCGGCTCTCGGCGTCATGCGTCAAATCGCCAGTGAAAATCACCAGCTCAGGCGCCTTAGGCATGCGCTTCACCATCTTTACGGCGCGCTCGAAAGCTTGCGTGCCGAGCGGGTCGGGCGGCCCATTGAAACCCACGTGCGTGTCGCTGAATTGCGCGAAGCTGAAGGAACCCGGCGCCTCGCCATTCGAGGCGCGAAGCACCTGCTTGGCCATCGTGCCCGCCACCGATTTGCCCGCTAATGCGTTTCCCACCGTGTAAAGCGCCCCAATTCCGAGCGAAGTGCCGGCCACGCGCAAAAAAGAGCGCCGGTCGATTGGTTTGTTCATCGGTTCACCCCTTAGAGTTACGCGCGGAACCCGGCTCCGAATGGATTCCATCGCCACGCCTCGCGCTGTAAAGTCATCGCGCTGCAGAGTGATGAGACCGGTTGCGCTCGCGAATATTCCCGTCGGCGGCGCCGACCGGCCGCCCGGAATAAAATCGCTGTAGCGACGGTCTCGTTGCTTAAGGGTGGAAGCCGATCCATCAAGGTGGATCATCGAGTGCCCGAACGTGATAACCCGGCGCGGTTCGAGCAGGCCGTTCTGCCGCATCTCGATGCCGCCTACAATCTGGCGCGATGGCTGATGCGCGACGATCACGACGCTCAGGACGCAGTGCAGGATGCGTGTGTGCGCGCACTGCGTTTTTTTGGGAGTTTGCGCGGCGGCGACAGCCGCGTATGGCTGCTGGCGATCGTGCGCAATGTTTGTTACACACGCCTGACCAGTGGCCGTGCGAGGGAGCATGACGCCAGCTTTGACGAGGAGCTGCACGCCACAGACACGGTCGCGGGTGATAATCCGGAACCTGCTGATGCGCGCGCGCGACGATCGTGCGCTCCTGCAAGCCATCGAAAATCCGCCAGCCGAGTATCGCGAGCCGCTGGTGTTACGCGAGCTGGAAGGGCTTTCCTATAAGCAAATAGCCGAAGTGGCGGCGATGCCGATCGGCACCGTGATGCCACGCCTGGCGCGTGCGCGAAAACGGATAATGGCGGAGCTTCGCGTAATGGCGGAGCTTCGCGGCGTCGCCCGCAAAGGAGAGGTGGCGTGACCTGCGGCGAAGCGCGCGGCCTGCTCGACGCATACGCGGACGCCGAGCTCGAACTGATGCACAGCCTCGAACTGGAGCGCCATCTCGAGCAATGCGGCGAATGCGTGCGCGCACGCGAGGATATTATTGCGACGCGCGAGGCGGTGCGCGGCGCCGCGCCTTACTACACGGCGCCGTTGGTCCTGTGTGAGCGTGTACGCGCATTGTCCGGCCCCGCACGAACCTCAAGCAGGTTAAAGCGATGGATGCCGCGGGCGATAGAATGGCCGTGGCTGATCACCGCGGCGGCGGTGCTGGCCGCTGTCATCGTGATTGTGCGAGGATTCACGCCGCCGACGACCCCATCGCCGCGCCTGGTAGCCAGCGAAGCCGTCGCCAGCCACGTGCGCTCGCTGATGGCCAATCATCTGGCCGATGTCGTGTCCTCGAATCAGCATACGGTCAAGCCGTGGTTTGATGGCAAGCTGGATTTCGCGCCAATCGTCGAAGATTTGGCGCGCGAGGGGTTTCCTTTGAGCGGCGGCCGGCTCGATTACTTCGATGGTCATCCGGTGGCGGCGCTAGTTTACCGCCGCCGCGCGCACGTCATCAATCTTTTCAGTTGGCCCGCGTCGAAGCAGCCAGACAGCGTCGCAAAAGCCGAAGTGATACGCGGTTACAACGTTGTGCATTGGAACGACGCAGGCATGGCGTACTGCGCGGTATCGGATCTTGACCTGAACGAACTGCGTCAATTTGCCGGTCTTTTCGCGCAAGGAATGGCGCCCGCGCCGCCTGGCTAAAGGCGCAAATCGACGATTCCGTGCGCCTTTCCACGCCCGGCACTTTATAGCTTACGATCGCGGAACGACGTACGGGGCGTTTCCTAACGGTTGCGGGCTTTGAGCATTCGTTCGATCTCGCGGCGGCTGGTTTTACGCGCGATCGCCTCGCGCTTGTCGTACAGCCGTTTGCCCTTGGCCAAGGCCAGTTCGACCTTGGCGCGGCCGTCCTTGAAGTAAATTTTCAGCGGCACCAACGAATAGCCCCGCTCGCGCACGCGGCCCCACAACCGATTGATTTCGCGCCGATGCATCAGCAGCTTGCGCGGCCGCATTTCCGCATGGCTGAATTGGCCAGCCGGCGCATAAGCCGAGATATGCACGCCATTGAGAAAGGCTTCGCCGTTTTTTATGCGCGCGTAACTGTCGCGCAGGTTGGCGCGATGCGCGCGCAGTGATTTTACTTCAGTGCCGGTCAACGCAAGTCCCGCCTCGACTGATTCCTCAATAAAGAAGTCGTGTCGA
Organism: Binataceae bacterium (SeqCode); assembly: GCA_050736615.1. Classification (GTDB taxonomy): domain Bacteria; phylum Desulfobacterota; class Binatia; order Binatales; family Binataceae; genus JBOHWJ01. The sequence goes on from JBOHWL010000136.1 coordinate 45,427, forward strand.
GCTTTGCGATTCTCGGCCACCAGATCGTAGCCGTCGCTGTTCTTAGGTGCTTGCCGCTGACGCGCCATTACGTCCCAGAGTTTACCGTGAGAATTGACGCGGCAATAGCCGGATGCGAGCCATCACTCCGCGGCGTGTCACTAGCGAAGCGCGTTTCGCGCGAAGCGAGCAAAGCCGTCCGCGGCGTGCGCAGCCGGCGTAGACGGCAATTGCGAATCTGAAGCGCTCACCATAATTGCGTGCTGGCAATCCGCGCACCCTCGGCCATTGATTTCAATTTCGCCCATGCCACGCCGCCGTCCACGCGCGAGGTGCCGGCAATCGTGCCGAAACCGCAATCCGTGCCGGCGATCACGTTTTCGCGGCCAACCACGTTGGCGATATTCTGGATACGCTGCGCCACCAGTTCGGGATGCTCGATGAAGTTGGTCACGGAATCGATTACCCCCGGGATCAGCAGCTTGCCGTCAGGCAGTTTGACGTCCTTGAACACGGCCCATTCATGCTCATGGCGCGGGTTCGAAGCTTCATACGAAATTGCCATCGGACGCGCCTTCAGGACGATATCGATGATGTCGCGCAGTGCGACATCGTGATGATGCGGTCCTTCGTAGTTTCCCCAACAAAGGTGTAGCCGCGCACGATCGGGCGGAATATCGGCCAGCGCATGATTGAGTGCCTCGATGTGCATTTCGATGGTCTTGCGGAACTCGGCGAGGCTCTGGTCCCTGAATTGGATATGACGGCTCATCGCGAGGTCGGGGCAATCCACCTGCAGGATGAAACCCGCCTGGTGAATGGCGTCGTATTCAACCTTCATCGCTTCGGCGATGGCGCGGATATAAGCCTCATGACTCGGATAATGGCTGTTGCTCAGGAAAAAACTCACCACACCCGGTGAAGCGGCACTGATGAAGGCTTCCTCAACTTTGGCCCCGTTGAGCGCGGCCTTGAGATTATCGATATCGGTGCGGACCGGTATACGATTGCGATAGACAAGCGGACCGGTACAGGCGGGGCGTTTCAATCCGCCAATCCCACTCGAGCGGCCGCCACGTTTGGTGAATTCGGGGAAATCGACCAGGTCCGCGGCCCACAACTGAGCGCTCTTTTCGCCGCCGAATCCGCTTAGCCGATCCTTGACGTAGGTCGAATAGGAAGGCTTGCTCATCTCGCCGTCATTCACGATATCCACGCCGGTTTCGGCCTGCTTGCGGACTATCTCCCCGACGGCGGTTTTAACCCGCGCATCGAAAGCCCCGGCGTCGGCCAACTCACCCGCCTCTTTGGCGCGCAACCGCGTGAAAAGGTCATCGGGCCGCGGGAGGCTGCCGGTGTGCGTGGTCAGAATCCGCTGGCTGCTACGCTTCATGGGGTCCTCCTAACCACGCGCCGGGACGCGCTCATCGCGCGCCACACGTTAAACCACTCTTTCCGAATCGGCAACGCAAACCAAGGTCGTCGCGATCGCTGACCAACGGTGGGTCAAAGAGCCGCATATTGCAAACGCATCCGGCGCCGCGGGGTTCGAGCCGGACAGTCGTTGCTTATTGAGTGAAGCCGAGTTCCTTCAGCCGGGCGCGGGCTTCCTCGGCGCAGTCCGCGTGCACCATCAGGCGCGCTTCGATCGCCACCGTGCTGCCGAGCATGCGGGAGGATTCATCATCGAAAATAAAAGTTTCGATACCGCCGCCCTCGAGCAGATCGCGCGCCATTCGCACCTGCATCGCATCGATACTGACGAAAACCTGCTCAAGTTTTTGATTCTGATCGTTGTCGTAGTCGGTCATAGAAGCCTTGCTCAAATCGCCGCTCATCGCTCCGCGGCACTGCCGCGTCCGAAGACGACGCCCCTTATCCGATTGTAGATGATAGCCAGTAGCGCGGCGATCAGTAACAGTGCGATGAACCCGTCGAAGCGATGGAAGTAAGGTCCCAGGGTGTCCCAATGCTGGCCCAGCTTCATGCCGATCCATGCCAGCACCAGGCACCAGATATAGGAACCGGCCAAGGTGTACAGCGTGAACGGCAGCAATTTCATTCGCGCCACTCCGGCCGGCAGCGCAATAAAGGTCCGTACCGCCGGCAACAGGCGGCTGATGAAAACCGCGGGCCCGCCCCAACGCGCGAAAAAACGATCGGCTAGCTCGAGTTCATGCGGCGCGATTAGGACGTAACGGCCATAACGTTCCAGCAACCAGCGCCCGCCGCTGGCACCGACATAATAGGCCAGATAAGAACCGAGCAGGCATCCGAACGCACCGCCGAGCGCGACCAATTGCAGATTGAAACGGCCGGCCGACACCAGGTATCCCGCAAACGGCATGGTTATCTCGGACGGCAGCGGGACGCAGGCGCTCTCCACGGCCATAAGCAGGATAATCCCGCCGTAGCCGAGCGTCGAAATAACCGCGATAATGATCGCGGAAATGCCGCTCATGAGCTCGTCAATCATGCGTCAACCCGGGTGCCTGGCATGGGTGAGCCGTAGGCCCGGCTCCCCACCTTGCCATGCGCGGCAAGCGGAAGCGAGGCGGCGCGGCGTGTTATCCGCGCTTGCGGCGGCGCGAACGTGGGCGAGGCTTATACATGGAAAAAAAAATGGACCGAGCGTTTGCATCCAGGGCGCAAAATGACTATTGCTAATGACTGTATATATGTTGATTTAACTTGACTGCATTCATCTTGATCGCGAGCCGATGAAAACCGGCCCGCGGTTATTTAAGCCGCTCGGACGGGCGAACCAACGAGGCAACTCATGGCCAAGGACACACTGACGATCACGGACAACCGTACCGGCAAGCAGTACGAGGTTCCCATCGAGGAGGGCGGCGTGATCCGCGCCGCCGCCTTGCGCAATATCAAGGCCGCATCCGACGACTTCGGGCTGATGTCCTATGACCCGGCCTTTACCAACACCGCCTCATGCCGGAGCAAGATCACGTTTATCGACGGCGAAAAAGGTATCTTACGCTATCGTGGCTATCCCATTGAGGAGCTGGCGGAAAAAAGCAACTATCTCGAGGTCGCCTATCTCATCGTCAAGGGCGAATTGCCCGATCGCAAACATTTTGCCGCCTGGGAGCAGAACATCAAGATCCACACGATGGTGCATGAAAGCGTGCGCTCGTTCATGGGGGGCTTTCGCTACGACGCTCATCCGATGGGCATGCTGGTGGGCACCATCGGCGCGCTCTCAACCTTCTACCCCGACGCCAAGGAGATCGAGGATCTGGAATCGCGCCGCCTCCAGACCCGCCGCTTGATTGGCAAGCTGCCGACGCTGGCGGCCTGGGCTTATCGCCACGGGCGCGGCCTGCCCTACAACTATCCCGACAATGACTTCAGCTATACCGGGAATTTCCTTTCCATGTTGTTCAAGATGACGGAGCTTAAGTATAAGCCCGACCCCACGCTGGAGCGCGCGCTTGACGTGCTGTTCATCCTGCACGCCGATCATGAACAAAACTGTTCGGCCAACGCGATGCGCTCGGTGGGCAGTTCACAAGTGGACGCCTATTCCGCGGTGGCGGCGGCGACCGCCGCGCTCTACGGGCCGCTTCATGGCGGCGCCAACGAAGCGGTCATTCGGATGCTGATGGATATCGGCTCGCCGAAGAACGTGCCGGAGTTCATCAAGAAGGTCAAAGCGGGTGAACGACGCCTGATGGGTTTCGGCCATCGCGTGTACAAGAATTACGATCCGCGCGCCAAGATCGTGAAGAAGACGGCCTACGAGGTGTTTGAGGTCACGGGCCGCAACCCGCTCATCGATATCTCGCTCGAGCTCGAGAAAATCGCACTTGAAGACGATTATTTCGCATCACGCAAGCTTTATCCGAACGTCGATTTCTATACCGGCGTGACTTACCAGGCGATGGGCTTCCCGATGACGATGTTTCCGGTGTTGTTCGCGATTCCGCGCACGTCCGGATGGATGGCGCAATGGGCCGAAATGGTCCGTGACCCGGAGCAGAAGATCGCTCGTCCGCGCCAGGTCTATGTCGGCGAGCAAACGCGCCATTGGACCGCGATCGAAAGGCGCCCGGAACCGACCATGCGCGAGGACGCGGTCAGCGACCGTATCTGAGTGCGGTGCCCGGTGCCGCACGCGGCATATGACCGTGGCAGCGCTGGCCGGCGACCGCATCGCGGACCCGCGCCGCCAAACCGGCGGCGCGGAAGCTTGTCCGAAGCCGCCGTCGTTTTCCCGATTACGAATTGACGGCCAGTGCCCGCTGGCGCCGCCGACGCCGACGCACGCGATTAGCCGTCATATGCTGCGCGCGGCTCGATTCCTTGAGGCGTAAACGGCCGAGCCCATGTCCTTCTCCCGTCGCCCGGCCCATCACTAGCCCGCTCAGCCGCTCACGCAAAATCTCAGGATTGATGCTAAGCGCGTCGCATACGCTGTCGAACGAAAAGGGATAGCCCGTACCGCGCGTGTTGACCCATTGGCCCGCTTCGGCAAAGGCACGCCGCTTACGCGCGTTACCCAAACGCTGCCAGCCCTGCAAAATATTGATCGCGTCGACCAACACCGCGAGCATCAGGCGCTGTTCGCTGCAGAGCCCTCCGCCACCCATCGCGGTGAAAAATTGACTTGGCAGGATTACGTCGGTGAAGCCGAGGGAATCGGCCGCCTGCGCCATCTGATCCGCCTGATGCATCGCTCCTCGCCTCTCTTCGAGGGCCGGCCCCGATCTTCCGGATGTGAAAGAGTCGTCCGCCTTGTGCCCCCGCCTTGACCCACTTCTATCGGACAGACGTGGTATATGTAGCGCAGTGTAAGCAAGTATTCAAGTCTCATAACATCTAGAATTATCATTTTTCATTTCAGATTGCCGCATGTTTTCAATTTGCTATCAAGTTCGATTCCATACAGCGTCCATAATATCAAAAGAGCTTGAATAAATCCCGGACGACGCAAAAGCAAGTAGAAAGGATGATAATGAGCAATGATAGGCGCTTGCACGAACGCTTATCAAATGAATCCTCTTGTTTGCACAAAAGAAGTCATGCCGACCGCGCCGGCCTGGAGCGCGCCGCACCGCACCTATGCTATTGTATACGAATCGCGCAATGGCTCGGATGTTATCGCGGGTGTGGGCGTCGAGGACGCGCCGGGTTGACGCGAGGGCAAGATCATCATCGCTGGGAAAGGTTGGATGCGAACGATGGAGCGGCAGTCAGAGCGGAGTACTCGTCAGGTGAGGATTGGTGGCGTGGTCGTGGGTGGCGACGCCCCGTTGGTGGTGCAATCGATGTGCGCCACGCGCACCATCGATGTTGATCAGACCGTCGCGCAGACCCATCAATTGGCCGCGGCGGGCGCCGGCATCGTGCGAATCGCACTGGATAACGAAAAAGAGGTCGCGCCGCTCAGAGAAATTCGTGCGCAGACCAAGGGCATCACGCTTTCGGTTGATTTGCAGGAGAATTATCGGATTGCCGGCAAAGTCGCGCCGCATGTGGACAAAATCCGCTATAACCCCGGCCATCTGCACCACATTGAAAAGGCCAAAGCGATTCCGGACAAAGTGCGCTGGCTGACGGAAATTGCGCGCGACCACGACCTGGCGCTCAGAATCGGCGTCAACTGTGGTTCGGTGGCGCCCGTCTTTCTGAAGCGTTACCCAGACGACCAGCTCACCGCGCTGGTCGAATCCGCCGTCTATCATTGCGAGTTGATGGACGAATTTAGCTTCGACCGCTTTGTGGTTTCGCTTAAGGACTCAGATCCGGGCAAAGTGCTCGAAGCCAACCGCCGTTTCAATCAGCGGCGTCCCGATGTGCCGCTTCATCTTGGGGTGACTGAGGCGGGACTGCCACCCGACGGTATCACCAAAACCCGCATCGCCTTCGAAAAACTGCTGGCGAGCGGAATTGGCGATACCCTGCGGGTTTCACTCACGTTGCCCAATGAACGCAAGCATGAGGAAGTGCTGGTCGGTCATCAGATAATTCGCGACGTGGCGGCGGGCCGCTTCATCTCGGTGCCCGATTTCGGCACGGGCCTCAACATCATTTCGTGCCCGTCGTGCTCGCGAGTAGAGAACGAGAAATTCGTCGAGCTGGCGCAGCAGGTCAAGGATCTGACCGCGTATGCTTCACGCCATCGCATCACGATCGCGGTGATGGGCTGCCGGGTCAACGGCCCCGGAGAAACGGACGACGCGGATTTGGGATTATGGTGCGGACCGACCACCGTAAACCTCAAACGCAAGGACGCCAAGCTCGGCAATTTCAAATACGACCAGGTTCTCAGCCGTTTAAAAGTGGAGGTCGACCGTCTCATCGCCGAGCGCTCCGCCGGCAATTAGGGACTTCCGCAGACGTCTTAATCTGTCATTCCGAGCCTGGCGAGGAATCCCGGATCTCTTTATCTTTTTAGGACTTTCCGTGATTCCTCACTTATCTCGAACGCACCTCACAGACTCGTTTGCTCGTTTCGCCTGTGGCTGCGCTGCGGCAGACTCCGTTCGGGATGACAAATGGGCTTGTGCGGACCCTGTTAGGGCCGGAGGCGGGCGTAAATCAACCGGTCGCCGAGGCGGCCGTCCTTGATGATGCTGCGGCGCAGGCGCCCTTCAAAAGTATAGCCGGCTTTTTCAAGGACGCGGACGGAGGCGCCATTCCACGCGAATACGCCGGCTTCAATCCGCTCGAGATTGAGATGGGAGAAGGCGTAGCCGGTGGCCCGCTTCACCGCCGCCGTCGCAATTCCTTTGCCCCAAAATGGTTTGCTCAGCCAATAGCCGATTTCCACCGTCAGACGATTGACGTCTTTTTGCGGCTCGAATCCGATACCGCCGATCGCCTCGCCGTCCAGTTCGATCGCGAATTCGATTGAGGAGACGCGTCCCGACGCGCATCGCGTGGTCCATTCCTCGGCCTCGCGGCGAGTGTACGGATGGGGGAAAACGATCACGTAGAGTCAGCCACACCTCGCGCTCATTGGCGTAACGAACCAGCGCTTCGACATCGCCAACGCTCCATTGACGAAGCGTGATACGGTTCGGATCCATCGTCGTGCCGCCTCATCCGGAGCGATTTGCCAATTTCAGCTTCATGATCCGGACGGGTCAGTCGTGCGGATGCACAAAGGTGGATCCAGGGCGAATTTCGTACCGCTCAGATAGTCTGCCGGGTCTTGCGCCAATCCGCCAGAAAGCGTTCGAGCCCGAGGTCGGTGAGCGGATGTTGCAGGATCTGCTTGATCACGGCGAAGGGCAGGGTCGCCACATGTGCGCCGGCTTCGGCCGCGCGTAGCAGATGGGTTGGCGAGCGCACCGACGCCACCAGCACCTGTGCGGGATAGTCGTAGTTGCGCAGGATGCGCACCAATTGTTCGACAATGGTGAAGCCGTCCTGTCCGATATCGTCGAGCCGGCCGATGAACGGCGAGAGGAAGGTCGCGCCGCATTTTGCCGCCGCCAACGCTTGCAGCGGATTGAAAATCAACGTGACGTTGACGGAGATGCCGCGGCTCGAGAGTGCGCGCGTGGCTTTGAGGCCCTCGATAGTAAGCGGACATTTGACCACGATATTGGGATGGATATGGGCAAGTTTTTCGCCCTGCTCGAGCATTCCGGGCGCCTCCGTGGCGACCACCTCGGCACTGACCGGACCGTTTACGAGCTCGCAGATTTCGCGCAGCACGTCGGCGTAGGGGCGGCCGCTTTTGGCAATCAGGCTGGGGTTGGTGGTGACGCCATCGGCCAGGCCCCAGCTTGCAATCTCCCGGATTTCGCTCACGTCCGCGGAATCGACGAAAAACTTCATCGCGAGACTACCTCCCGCCCGGGCGCTGGCCGCAGCATGCTGGCGCGCGCCAGGCTCACTCGAAATGGCGATTTCAACTTCGCCAGCAAATCGGAAATTGACTCGTTGAGGATTGGGTGAATCAAGGCCGGGGCCAACTCCGCCATCGGCGCCAGCACGAAGCGGCGTTCGTGCAGCCGCGGATGAGGCACCGTCAGCGCGCGACTCGCGATGATTTCCTTATTGAAGAACAACAGATCCAAATCGATTACGCGTGGGCGGTAGCGTGGCCGGACGGTCGCTTTGCCGCCCGGGCGTTTACGTCCCATCGTCCGCTCTATCGCCAACAGCCGCCGCATCAAAGCTTCCGCCATCAATTCAGTCTCAACTTCGACCACGCCGTTAAGAAAGGAGCCCTTGATATCGCCCACCGGCTCGGTTTCATAAATCGACGACTGACGGACGATTCGGGTCGTGGGAAGCTCGGCAATACCCGCAATGGCGGCGCGGTAATTGGCGGCGCGATCGCCGAGATTGGTGCCGATGCCGATAAAGGCCCGATTGGGCATTCGCCGTTATAGCCGAAGCGCTTTGATTCTTGCCACAGCCTGTTGCAATCGTTCGCTTGATACCGTGAGCGAAAAGCGAACGAACCCCTCGCCACCTTTGCCGAAACCTGAACCGGGTGTGATCACCACGCCGGTTTCTTTCAGCACACGCTCGGTAAACGAAACTGAACTGAAGCCGTGCGGCACCTGCGCCCAGACATAAAACGTGGCCTGTGGCAGATCGCATTGCAGCCCCAGTCCACGCAGCGCCGCCACCATCAGATCGCGCCGCTCCTGATAGATGGCGCAATAGTCGCGCAGCTTGTCCGAAGCCCCGCCGCTACCTTCGAGCGCCGCGATCGCGGCTTCCTGCACGGCCTGAAAAACTCCCGAATCGACGTTGGTTTTGACCGTTCCGAGGGCACCCACCAAGGCCGCGTTGCCGACCGCAAAGCCAACCCGCCATCCGGTCATCGAATAGGTCTTTGAGAGCGAATGAAATTCGATAGCGCATTCAGCCGCACCCTCGAATTGCATCAAGCTCGGTGCGCGATAATTGTCAAAAGCGATTTCCGAATAGGCAAAGTCGTGGGCGAGAATAATCTCATGCTCGCGGCAATAATTAATCGCGCCCTTGAAGAAACCCGCCGTGGCCGTCGCGGCGGTGGGGTTGTTGGGATAGTTAAGCCACATCAGTTTGGCGCGCCGGGCAATTTCTCGCGGGATTGCCGTAAAATCCGGCAGGAAGTGATTTTCCCGCCGAAGCGGCATGAAGTACGGCTCGCCCCCGTTGAATACGCATCCGGAGAAATAAACCGGATAGCCCGGGTCCGGGATCAGCATGATATCGCCAGGATTCACCACCGCAACGGGGAAATTGGCGATCCCCTCCTTGGAACCGATTAAGGCGCAGACCTCGCGATCGTAATCCAGCCTCACATCGAAGCGTTGTCGGTACCACTTCGCCGCAGCCTCCCTGAAGCGCTCCAGGCCCTGGTAATCCGGATAGCGATGATTCTGGGGATTGTCCACAGCCCGTTTGAGGGCGTCAACAATATGTTGGGGTGTAGGCAGGTCGGGGTCCCCAATACCAAGACTGATGACATCAACCCCCTGCCGCTGGACCTCGCGTTTCAGGCGGTCAAGCTCGGCAAACAGGTACGGTGGCAAAAAACTTAGGCGAGTGGCGGTTTTGATCTGCACCTGAAACGTCGTTCCCCCGGTCAGGACTGCTGATTAACTAACACACTTCGGATCTATATCGAAACCGCGTGTGGAAGGAAAACCAAGCGGATCAAAACATTATTCTCAACACCAGCCGATCGTTTCCAACGAAGTTATACACAGATCGGACTCGCCATCGGTACAACAAAAGCCGTGTCCCAAATCGCCGTTGGATCAAGCCTCGGAGCGGAGGTTCACCAGCCCGCATGGCTAATTGCTATTCAGCAAAAACTCGGAAACTCAAGCCAATTCATCGCGATGTCGGCAAACCGGATCGAGGCGATATTACTTTCGCTTGCGATGCGCAAACAGCAATGTTAGTAATTCTTCCGTTTGCCCGCCGGAAATACGAATTGGCTGTAAAGCACGCGGCGAATCAATTTCCGGTTGACCGCAAAGGGGAATGCTTGTTAGTTGTGCTGCGCATCGCTTTTCGGCCCGCTTTTGCGGGTGGGGATTCTTCTGGCGTTGTCCGTGGAACTGAGTTGAAAAGATGAATCGCTTATTAATTCCACTGGCCGTGTTCACGTTTCTATGCGGAGTGAGCGTGGTGGCTTTCTCCCAACGCCCATGGGCACCGCGCGTGGACGTTACTCAGCCGCTGCCGTTCAGCCATCGCGTCCATGCCGGCGTCAACCACATTCCGTGCCAATACTGCCACGAGTACGCGCGGCGCTCACAAACCTCGGGTGCGCCTCCGATCGAACGCTGTGTCGGATGTCATGGTAGTGCGCTGACCGGCGGGCTCAAGCCGGTTACGCGGGCATGGACCGACCACCGGCATCAACCATTCGAAATTCGCTGGAACCGGGTCTACGTGCTGCCTGACTTCGTGCGTTTCGTCCATCGGCCCCATATCTGGGCCGGGGTGGCGTGCCAAACCTGCCACGGAGACGTGCAGACGATGGACCGCGTGACACCAGTTTATGAGATCAATATGGGTTTTTGCATCGATTGCCATACCAAGCGCGGTGCCACCCAGGATTGCTTCGTCTGTCATCACTGAGCGAGGAGCGTTATGTCAGAAGGGCTGTCCAGGCGATCATTCCTGAAGCTTGCCGCCACGGCTTCGGCCGCCGCTGCAATCCCGGGGTGTGAGCCCGCCGCAAGAAAGCTGATTCCTTATGTGGTTCCCGACGAGTACGTCACGCCGGGCATCCCCAGCTTTTACGCCACCACTTGCGCCGAATGTGGCGCGGGATGTGGGATTATCGCGAAAATCCGCGAGGGCCGCGTAATCAAGCTTGAGGGCAATCCCAACGACCCGATCAGCGCGGGCGCGACCTGCGCGCGCGGACAAGCCGCGTTGCAGGGGCTGTACGATCCCGATCGTATCGGTAAGCCGAGCCGACGTGGCGACAGCGGGAAATTGCTAGAGATTTCTTGGGATAGCGCTACCAAGCAGTTCAATGACGAACTCGGCGCCGCGGCCAAAACTGGCAAAAATCGCATCGTTTATGTCGGCGCGCCGCAAGGACCGACGAACGACAAAATCGCGATGGCGTGGTTGCGGGCGTGGGGCTCTCAGTGGGCGATCTTTTGGGAAGCCATCAACGATGAAGCGGCGCGCCAAGCCGCTCAAAACTGTTTCGGCAGCCGCGCCCTGCCGGTCTACCGTTTCGACCAAGCCGAAACCATCATTTCGTTTGATGCCGACCTGCTTGGCACTTGGCGCTCGCCCGTCGAATATGCCCGCCAATACGCGGAATTCAGGGCGCCCAAGAAAAAGAATGGCGAATTAACGGTGGGCCGCGCGGTTTACGTCGGACCGCGCCTCAATATCACCGCGGCCAAAGCCGACCAGTGGGTTCGTGCCACTCCCGGCGCGGTTGGCGCGATTGCCATGTCGGTGCTCAACGTCGTCGTTAACCAGGGATGGATGAAGCCAAACGCCGGGCTTGATACGGTCGCGCTCAAGACCTTCGTCAGTGGCTACGATCCCGGCACGGTGGAAAAACAGACTGGTGCGCCAGCCGCCCAGATCAAGGAAATCGCGCAATGGTTCGGGCAGGCCGACCACTCGCTGGCGGTGGCTGATACGGACGACGTGCAGGCGCATACTGCCGCTTACCTGCTCAACCTCGCGACCGGGAACCTTGGCAAAACCATGATGTTTCTGGCCGATACGCCGGCCGAGGCGACCAGCCAGCCGCATGAAATTCGCGCCGTCGTCGACGCGATGCGCAATGGCGAGGTTGACGTGCTGGTGATCGCCGCCGGCGCCAATCCGCTTTACTCGATGCCGATATCGTACGGCTTTCGCGAAGCCGCCCGACGCGTGAAATTCGTCGCATGGCTGGGTACCGCACCGGACGAGAGCGCGGCGGCGGCCAATCTGCTCCTGCCAACGCATCATCCGCTTGAAAGCTGGCGCGACTCGGCCCCGCGCGCAGGGATCAATGGCCTGGGGCAGCCGGTCATGCAGCCAGTGTTTCCGAGCAAGCCGCTGGCCGACATCCTGCTTGCCTCGGCCCATCTGGGCGCGGCCGCTTCGGCTAAGGCGATTCCATGGGAAAGTGGCGCGGACGCGGTAAATTCCGCCTGGCAGGATTTGCAGAATAAGGCGGAACCGAATGCGACCTTCGCGGATTTTTGGGACAAGGCCCGCGCCAATGGTGGCTATTACCAGGAAGTCAAGCCGGCCACGCCGACGGTCAATGCGGCCGTATTTACGCAGACCTTCGCGCCGCCGATGGCCTCGGGACTGACCTTGGTTGCCTATCCTCACATATTTCTTTATGACGGACGTGGCGCCAACAAGTCCTGGCTGCAGGAAATCCCCGAACCGGTCGACCAGATGGTGTGGGATTCGTGGGCCGCGATTCATCCTGAGACCGCTGCACGCTTGGGTTTCCACAAGACCTATCTGCCGAGCTACCTGTACGCGGGAATCGACGTGGTCGAGATAGACACGCCAAACGGCCGCGTGCATCTGGGCGTCCATATCACTCCGCTGGTTAAGCCTGACGTGATCGCCGTGCCGCTTGGCCAGGGGCATACCTCGTACGGCCGCTATGCTACCGATCGCGGAGTCAATTTGTGGCATCACCTGCCGCAAAACGCCCGCAGTGTCGTGATCAACGCGCACAAAGCCGCCGGTGAACAGCACAAGCTGGTGTCACCGCTCAACGGCAGCGACATGATGGGCCGCTCCATCATCGAGGGCCTGAGCGTCGCGGAACTGGTCAAGGGTGTCTTGCCGCCGGCGGAGGGGCCAAAGGTTCCTGAGCCGTACGAGATGTACCCGCCGTTCGATTATCCCGGTCACAAATGGGGCATGACGCTCGACGTGAATTCCTGCGTTGGCTGCAGCGCCTGTGTCGCCGCCTGTTACGCCGAAAATAACCTCGCTGTGGTGGGTAAAGAGGGGGTTGGTCGCGGGCGCGTGATGTCATGGATTCGGATCGAGCGTTTTATCCCTGAAGCGCGCACCAGCGATCATGCCCCGCTGCTTTATATGGCACCGATCATGTGCCAGCAGTGCGACCACGCGCCGTGCGAACCGGTCTGCCCGGTCTTCGCCTCGCATCATACGCCTGAGGGCTTGAACGCGCAGATCTACAACCGCTGCATCGGCACGCGTTTTTGCGAGAACAACTGTCCTTACAAAGTGCGGCGCTTTAACTGGTTCCTGGCGGAATGGCCGGCGCCACTCAATCTGCAGCTCAATCCCGACGTAACCACCCGCGGCGCCGGCGTGATGGAGAAATGCACCTTCTGCATCCAGCGCATCACCTATGCCGAAATCAATGCGCGGCTGCAAAAGCGCCCAGTGATGGATGGCGAGATCATCCCAGCTTGCGCGCAAGCTTGTCCGGCGCGCGCGATTACTTTCGGCGACATCAATCAGGCCGACAGTGCCATGATGCGCCGGCGCAAAGATAACCAGTTGAGGAACTACACGATGTTGCCTCAGTTCAATGCTCTGCCGAACGTGACCTATCTGCGCGCGCTGCGCCACGTGGAAAAAGGGAGAGCGTAAATGGCCGCAGTCGTTCAAGAGCAAGAGGTTCCTACTTACCTCGACATTGATCGCACGATCCAGAAGCAGTTGCTGGCGCCGGGCGGCGTCAAATACTGGCTGTGGGTGGGCTTCTGCGCGCTCCTTACCGCGGTCGGCATCGGCTGCTGGACCAATCAGATCTATTCGGGGTTGGGCGTTACCGGATTGTCCCAGCCCACCATGTGGGCGGTTTACATTACCAACTTCGTTTTCTGGGTTGGTATTGCGCATGCGGGCACGCTGATCTCCGCTATTCTTTATCTGTTCCGTACGCGCTGGCGCACCGGGATTTTCCGTGCCGCCGAGACCATGACCATCTTCGCGATCGCGACCGCCGGCTTGTTCCCGGTTATTCACTTGGGACGGCCATGGTTTTTTTACTGGCTCATCCCATACCCCAACGAACGCTATCTGCAGCCGGACTTTCGCTCGCCGCTAGTATGGGATTTTTTCGCGATCAGCACCTACCTGACGATCAGCGTGTTGTTCTGGGCTACCGGCCTGATTCCCGATACTGCCAATGTGCGTGAAGTGGCGACGGGCTGGCGCAAGACATTATACAAAATCTGGTCGGTGGGATGGCAGGGCACCGACCGACAATGGCGCAACTTCTCGATGCTCTACATCCTGCTGGCGGGCTTTGCGACGCCGCTGGTGCTCTCGGTGCACAGCGTCGTGTCATGGGACTTTGCCATGATGCAGCTGCCCGGCATGCACAGCACGATTTTCGCACCCTATTTCGTCGCCGGCGCGATTTTCTCGGGCTGCGCCTTGGTCATCACACTGGTGGTGCCGTTGCGCAAGTTCTGGCATCTCGAGGAGGCCATCACCATCTGGCACCTCGACAATTTAGCCAAGGTGGTGCTGCTGACCTCGCTAATTATTACCTATTCGTACTGTTGCGAATCGTTCATGACCTGGTACAGCGGCGATCTGATCGAAATCGCGACCTTTCAAAATCGGTACTTCGGGCCGGAGGCCTGGATGTTCTGGTTGATGATCTTCTGCAACTGTGTGGCGCCGCTGGCCTATTTCGTGCCACGCGTGCGCACCAACGCGACGGGCCTGTTCGTGATCTCGATCTTCGTCAATATCGGCATGTGGTTCGAGCGCTTCGTGATTATCGCCGGCTCGCTCGCGACCAACACCGAGCCTTCGCAATGGCGCTTTTACACCTTCCAGCCCACCGAGATCCTGATCACTGTCGGCAGCTTTGGATGGTTTCTGATGAACTTCTTTTTGTTCGCGAAGTTCATGCCGATCGTATCAATGACGGAGCTTAAGGAAGGCGTCGGTTATTTACGGCAGGCGGTGACCGAAACTTACCCATACAAGAAGGTAGCATGAGCGACGAAATTGCATTGGTGGCCTCGTTTCGCACCGTGGACGATTGCGCGCGGGCAGTCGAGACCCTTCATCACGCCCATATTAATGTCGATAGGTTCGGCACGTTCTCGCCATTCCCCAATGAGCGCTTGAACGAAGCGGTAAATGAAATCCGCCGCCTGGGGCCCAGCCGCGTGCGTCTGTGGGTGCTGGCCGGCGGCATCATCGGCGCGATCAGCGGTTTTGTCCTCACCATCGGCACCTCGTGGGAATGGAACCTGATGACCGGTGGCAAGCCGATCGCTTCAATTCCGCCCTTCATCGTAATCGCCTTTGAGCTGATGATTTTGTTCGGCGGAATGATGGGATGGACGGGCTTTTATTTTCATGCGCGGCTGCCCGCATTTGATTCAGCGCCGGGCTACCGATCGCGCTTTGGGGCCGATCATTTCGGCTTATTTCTGCAATGCGAAGAAGATGACGCGGCGCGGTTGGAGGCGCTGCTACGCGACAATGGCGCCGACGAAATCGTACGCGAAGCCGCGTGATCGGAATGCCGGTCCGAATTCAGAAGGCCTGAATGCAAGATGAGTCCTAATCAACCCGCATCGTTGGGAGCAGCCGCGGTTCGCCAGATCCATGAGCCGCTGCGGCTTTCGTGGAATCGCTATATCGGCGTCTGCATTATTCTGGTCATCATCGGCGTGGTGGCGTTCATCTTCGGGCTGGTGACCGGCTACGCCAACCGCGTCTGGGAGACCTACCTGGTCAACCTGCTGTTCTTTATTGGCATCGCGCAAAGCGGCATCGTCGTCTCCTGCGCCTTTTATTTGACCAACGGCCGCTGGTGTGGCGTGACTCATTATCGGTTGGCCGAAGCCTTCTGGGGCTTCATCCCACTCGGCTTCCTTCTGTACTGGGGTGTGTTTTTTGGCCGGATGCATATTTTCCCCTGGTTGACCCATCCGAGCCTGTTGTATTCGCCTTCCAAGCACATCTGGCTCAACGTACCGTTTCTCTTCACCCGCGACGGCATCGCCCTGCTGGTGCTGACCATCCTGAGCTGGTGGTTCGTACGGCTTTCGCGTGGGCCCGCGGCCGAGACCTGGATGCTGGATCGCGAGACGATCGAGATGCCACCGGCGGCTTTGCGACGGCTGGCGCCGATCATCGCGATTCTCTATTGCTTCATCTATTCGATGTTGTCGGTCGATTTGATCATGGGGTTGTCGCCGGTCTGGCGCAGCACGCTGTTCGGATGGTGGTATTTCGGCGCCGATTTCTGGAGCGCAATCGTCGCGGCGGCGCTGGTAGCGGTGGTTTTGCGCGGCCGGATCGGCCGCCCCAACGTGTTTCAGGATGGCGAGAAGCTGCATGACATTGGCAAACTGATTTTTGCCTTCTCGATCTTTTGGATCTACTTGTCGTTTGCGCAGTATCTGGTGATTTGGTATGGCGATATCCCGGCCGAGACTTACTTCATTGTGGTCCGCGCATGGCATCAGCCCTGGTCAACCCTGACCTGGATGTCGCCGCTTTTAATGTGGGTGGTGCCGTTTGTGGTGCTGATGGGCGTTCAACCCAAGAAAAATCCATATGTGCTGGGCATCGTCGCGGCCTTGGGTTTAATCGGGGTGTGGATTCTCAACTACATTCTGATAGTCCCTTCGTGGCATCCCAATGACCTGCCGTTCGGATGGGTGGAAATCTGTGTGACGCTGGGATTCCTTGGCGCCTTCGGTCTTTGCTCCAAGCCAGGGTTGGCGCGCACGGCGGCCGCCGCGGTCACCGTCGTGGATGGAGAGTAATGATGAGGGCGCGGAACCGATTGCTCAAATTTTGCGGAATTGCCGGCGCGGTTGCTTTCGCCGCGTCCATCAGCGGCTGCACTACCGCCGTCTATCCGATGGATACGCTGCGTCCGACCTCCGATCTTACGCGCGAGATCCTCTGGCTGTTCAATTGGGTCACCGCTTGGGATTGCCTGGTATTGGCGGTAGTGGCGCTCACTCTGTTCGGGGCGATTTTCATCTTTTCATCGCGCCAGGGTGATCCGGGTGAACCCTCCTCCACCCATTCGTCACTTTCTCTCGAACTGGCCTGGACCGTGCTGCCGGCATTGATCCTGCTGGCGATTACCATCCCCACGATTCATACGATCGTGCATACGCAGCCGGACCGATGGCCGCATAACGCGTTTACCGTTCGAGTCATCGCGCATCAATGGTGGTGGGAGTTCAAATATCCTACGCTCGGCATCGACACCGCCGACGAAGTGCATATTCCGGAAAACCGCGAGATCCATTTTGAACTGGTTTCCGACGATGTGATTCACAGCTTCTTTATGCCGCAGGTGGGAGCCAAGCGCGACGTCGTGCCGGGCCAGATGAATCAGATTACGCTGACGGCGAACGTGCCGGGAATGTATTACGGCCAATGCGCGGAGTTTTGCGGAACCTCACACGCCAACATGCGCTTTCGCGTGTTCGTCGATACACCGGCCGGTTTCAAGAAGTGGGTCGCCGACCAGCTCGCTCCCCCGTTCAAGCCAACCGCGGGGTCGGCTTTGGCTGGAGAGAAAATTTTCGTCAACGCGCCATGTGCGATTTGCCATACGATCAAGGGCATCTCAGGTTTTTCCAAGCAGTACACGTTCGGTTTCAAAGGGCCCAACTTGTCGCATTTCGGCAGCCGGACCAGCCTGGCCGGCAGCATTCTCGATAACACGCCGCAAAATGTGGCGATGTGGATCAAAAATCCCGACCAAGTGAAGCCTGGCGCTAACATGCCGACTCTCGGTATGCGCGGCCAGCAGCTTAACGATCTGGTCGCCTATCTCGAAAGCCTTAAGTAGGGAAATCTGATGGCTGCCCAACCCAAAGCATTGCCGACTGAACACCGCAGCTTTATTGAAGGCGGCGGCATCTATAGCTGGCTGACCACGGTCGATCACAAGCGCGTGGCCATGCTCTACGGCGTCACCGCACTGGGGTTGATGGCGCTGGGCGGCATGGAGGCGATGATGATGCGCGGGCAGCTGATGCTGCCCGACAATCATTTCCTCTCAGCCCAATGGTACAACCAGCTCTTCACGATGCACGGGTTGACGATGATCTTCCTCGTGCTGATGCCGCTGGAAACGGGGTTTTTTGGTAACTTCCTGATTCCGCTGCAGATTGGCGCGCGCGACGTGGCGTTTCCGCGGCTCAACGCCATGAGCTACTGGATTTTCCTGCTGGGCGCGATTTTCCTTAATCTGGGTTGGGCCTGGGGCCTGCCCAATGACGGCTGGTTCGGTTACGCGAATTTGACCGAGCGCTTTTTCTCTCCCGGGCTCAACATCGATTTCTACGACATGGGCCTGCTGATTCTTGGCATTTCCTCGGTGATGAGCGCGCTGAATTTCTTCGTCACCATCGTCAATATGCGCGCGCCCGGCATGACTTTCATGCGCATGCCGATGTTCATGTGGTCACTGCTGGTTACTGTCACCCTGATCATGCTGGCTTTCCCGGCGCTGACCGTCGGTCTCATTTTCCTGTTCATGGATCGTTACTTCGATACCCATTTCTATCGGGTAATCGCGGGAGCGACGCCGATCTTGTGGCAGCATCTGTTCTGGATTTTCGGCCATCCCGAAGTTTACATCATGGCGCTGCCGGCCTTCGGTTTGATTAGCGAGGTGATCCCGGTTTTCTCGCGCAAACCGCTGTTCGGCTATCCGATGATGGCCTATTCGCTCATCCTGATCGCGTTCCTCTCGTATGGCGTGTGGGGTCACCACATGTTCGCGACCGGGATGGGTCCGGTCACGGACAGCGCCTTCGCGATCACCTCGATGCTGATCGCGATTCCGACCGGCATCAAGATTTTCAGTTGGATCGCAACTATCTGGGGCGGTCGATTGCGATTTACCACCTCATTTCTGTTCGCGATCGGCTTCGTTATCGAGTTCACCATCGGCGGCCTCAGCGGCATCATGCACGCGAGCGCGCCAGTCGACCTGGAACAGACGGACACTTACACTATCGTTGCACATTTCCATTACGTGCTATTCGGCGGCGTATTAATGGGAATTTTGGCGGCGGTCTATTACTACTGGCCGAAAATCACCGGCCGTATGCTCAACGAGACGCTTGGCAAATGGGAGTTCTGGATCACCGCGTGGGCCTTTAACGCGACGTTCTTCCCGATGCACTTTCTCGGCACGTGGGGCATGCCTCGGCGCATCTATACGTACGCTCCCAACATGGGCTGGAATTTCTGGAATTATTGGGAAAGTATCAACGCGTTTATTCTGGCCTTCGCCTTCGCGCTGTTCTTCTTCAATCTCTGGTACAGCTCCTATTACGGTGAACGGGCCAGTGCCGATCCGTGGGATGCGCGGACGCTGGAGTGGTCGATACCGTCGCCACCACCTGTTTACAATTTCGCGACGGTGCCGATGGTGACCGGGCGCGACGCCTGGTGGATCGAGAAGTACGGCAGTATCGAAGCGGTTGGAGCACACGGCGAGACCGCCAGCGCGGCGGCTGCCAACGCGGCGGCGGCGGGGGCGGCGGCACGCGAACGTTTGCAGCCCGCCGAACCCGGAGAAATCCATATGCCACCGCCGTCGCTCTATCCGGTGCTGGCCGCGCTGGGGATCTTCGGCATGGCCGCAGGCATGGCGCTGTTATGGTATCGCATCATTATCATCGGCGCGATCTTGCTGGTGCTGTCAGTTATCGCGATGGCTTTCGAGCATCCGAACTGGGGCGAGGACGATCCGCACGCGGTGGCCGAGACCTTCTTGGGGCTCGACACTCGCAAGTTTGGTCTCTGGTGCTTTCTTGGATCGGAATGTGTGTTTTTTGCGAGTCTCATTTCGACCTACATGATTTACAAGTCGCGCAATATCGGCACCTTCGACGCTGATATTCTCAATATTCCGCTGACCTCCTTCAGCACCTTTATCCTGCTGATGTCGAGTTTGTTGATGGTGTTGGCGCTAGCCGGCTATCAGCGTAACAGCAAGTTCTGGGGCACGTTCTGGCTGTGGGGGACGGTTCTGTTCGGCTTGATTTTCGTCGGCGGCCAGGCCTTCGAGTTTTTTGGCTTCTTCAAACAGGGCATGCTTTTCAACTCGGACCTGTTTAGCCAGTGCTTCTACACGTTGGTCGGTTTCCACGGCTTCCACGTGTTTATTGGAGTGGTCTGGCTGTCGGTGATCGCGATTGCGGGCACGCGCGGGAAAATCGACAGCAAACGCGCATTATCGGTCGAAGTTGCCGGTCTGTACTGGCATTTCGTCGATATTGTCTGGGTAGTGATTTTCACGCTGGTCTATATGATGCGGACGGTGAAACACGGATGAGCGATCAGGTTATCGAACACGAGCATATGACGACTCACGGGATCACCGAGTCGCATCACCCGGGGCCGCTGGTTTATATCGTCGTCGCGATCGCGCTGACGATTCTGACCGGCTTTGAAATCGGCGTTTTTTACGCGGCCTTTCTTCAAGCCGTGCTGGTGCCGCTGCTGATCATCCTGGCCATTTGCAAATTCATCTTGGTCGCGATGTTCTACATGCACCTGCATTACGACAGCGGGGTCTTCAGCGCGGTCTTCCTTTTTCCCCTGTGGGTCGCGTTGTTGATCGTGGTGTCATTGATGTTGATTTTTTTCTACTTGTCGGGCCACATTTTCCTGACGACGGGATGGACCTTTTAGTCGAATCGGTGTGCATCCAATGTGGGTAATTGACCCCGGATTATTGGTCGCGCTAATCGGGCTGGTGGTGGCTTATGCGGGAGCCTCGTGGCTCCTCGGCAAACAGCCCACATCACACCAGGCCGGTGCATACATGTTCGGTGTGCTGTCGATCTTTTTCGCGCTTAGCGGGCCGATTGATCAGCTCACCAGCGATCGTTTATTCACCGCCTATATCCTGCAGCAGATGATCCTGGTGCTCGTGGCGGCGCCCTTCCTGCTGATGGGCTTGCCGGACTGGATGTTGCGGCCGGTCTTTACGAATCGCTGGCTACGGCCATTCTGGCGCGTGATGACTCGGCCAGTCGTGACCTTCCTGACTTTCTCACTGGTGTTCACGCTGATCCACTATCCGCCGGTATGTGATCGCATCTGTCATCTGCAACAGTTTTACGCCAGTATCCGCGTGATACTGGTGATTGCCGGCTTGCTGTTGTGGTGGCCGCTATTCAGTCCGCTGGAGGAATTTCCGCCGCTACCGTATCCGATGCAGATCATGTATCTGTTCCTGCTTTCCATCCCCATGACTGCCGTCGCCGCGCCGATCACATTGTCCGACAGCGTGGTTTATATGTTCTACCAGGGCGGAATACATCCGTGGGGATTGACGCCCATAGATGATCAGGTGATGGGCGGATTGCTCATGTGGATTGGCGAAATGTTTTATCTGATGACAGTTTTTACGGTGGTTTTCATCAGATGGGCGGAGGCGGACAATGATACGGCACCGCGCCGGAAACAGCGGCAACCGGCCGAGGTTCGCGTCTTGCAACCGCGCGACCGTCCGGCGGCCTGACCCAATCCGAAGTTCTCGGTCGCATTTGTCAGCTCGCTCCCGATAATGTGCCTGCGGCGGCGGGCGCCCGCCGGTAGGCGTAGCTCAGGGTCCACAAGATTGTCGCGCTGTAAACAAGTCCGCCGATCGCGACGATAACGGCACCGCTAACGGCGAGCCGCGCTTCACTGGTCGAAAAACCGACAGCAAGCACGATGAGGCCGGCGTTGAACGCGACGAACACCAGGCGCCGAGCCTGAGTAATTGAAAGCCGCGCCACCGCTATCGCTGGCCATCCCATTGCACCGCGCGTGCGGGAAACCAAGCCTGGAAAGAGCCGCTGGGACATGCCGATAATGAAGTTACCGATCCAGCCCATCAGGCCAAGCATCCCATAAATAGTGGCAATGCGCGCGCCCATCGCGCTCTGCGTTCCGGTCCGCGTCAGCACGATTCCCAGTCCCGCAGCTACCGTCAACCACAGGATTGCCGTGATCATGTGGCGCGAACTCCAATCCAGCCGCGCGCGGCGAGTCCGCACCATCCGCGCGACTATCAGCGCGTACGCCATCAGCGCGAGCGCAATTATACAGGCCCATGCGGTGATGCCGGGGAGACCGGCCAGTAGAGTCACCGCGAGTCCGATAACGCCGAGCGCCAAAGCGTAGATTTGCCACAATGCGGCTTTTGGCAATCGTGTTTCGGGCAGGATGAAGGCGGGCATCATTCGATACGTAACGGCGCATATGGTTAACGTCACCCATCCCAGCGCGGCGAGATGCGCATGACCGGCCAGATTGGTGATCACATCGCCGCCCATGAAGTTCAGAGTTTTGTCGAGTGCCAACGTGAACCCGACACACGCCGCTGCGAACAACATCAGAATAGACAGTGCCATTCCGGTCTCCGCCACCGCACGCCCGATACGCGACCATAAACACGGCATCAGGTTGGCGGCGAACATTGCGATGCTGATGATCACCACGATTGCGGCGGACCAGGTGCCCGGCCATATGCCGAGCGCGAAATGGACAATCATGCCGACAGTGCCGAAGACAAAGAGGATCAATTGGAGGAAGGCAATGCGCGGGTAAGGCAGCTCGCGTTGGGTCAGGGCGGGAACATAGCGATACATCACGCCCATGATCGCCGCGGTAATCCAGCCGAGCGTAAAGGTATGCACCAAGGCCAGAAGATACGGCTGGTAAAAGTAGGTGACCGCTTCGCCGATCAACAGGGGTGCCGCGATCATTCCGGCGGCGAAAAAAATCGTCGCGACCATCAAGAAATCGACTGAAATGCGCGCGGCCGGATTTCGCCGCAAAGCGGATTCGAACGCGACTGGCGCGACGTTGTGTCCCGAAGAAACCATCCGATGATTGCCGTTGGCCAGTTTATCGAGTTCGCCATGATAAAGATCAATCGTGGATAAATTCAATCAACCAGCCGCAGCTCCGAGGATGACGCCGCTTGGGTCCGCAGTCATAAAGCCCAGTGGACCTCGGGCATAAGAGCAGCTTGAATCAATCGCGACATGCACTTATCCTTGCGCCGCTATTCGAGAAAGCCTATTTAGAGATTGGATTCGACGGCAACGGCCTTGGCTTCCTGACGAGAGCCTCAGCGTCGGATAACCCGCTTGTTCGGGACGTTTATCCGTCTTTCCCCCGTCGGGATCTCTTTGGGCGGA
Source organism: Binataceae bacterium (SeqCode) (assembly GCA_050736615.1). Classification (GTDB taxonomy): domain Bacteria; phylum Desulfobacterota; class Binatia; order Binatales; family Binataceae; genus JBOHWJ01. Next base: position 68,511 of record JBOHWL010000136.1, read on the forward strand.
CCAAGCGCAAAAGGGAGACGTTATGCGTCACGCACATGCGCGGATGGTTCTCGACGGCGCGGTGGCGGGTCTGATTGGCGCGTTAGTAATCGCGCTCTGGTTTTTGGTTTTTGATGCGGCGCGCGGCTTACCGCTGGAAACGCCGGCGCTGCTAGCCGCCGCCTTGCTCCATGGCGCCAGCCCAACCGTGCTGAACCACGCGGCATGGACGCTGGTAGCGGAATACACGGTGGTGCATTTCGCGGTATTCGCCGGCATTGGCATTGTCGGTGCGTTGTTGATGGCGGCGGCGGAGCGTAACAAGGAACTATTCGGCGCGCTTTTTGTCTTCGTCGTCGCCTTCGAAATTTTCTTTATCGCCGTGGTGATGCTGGCCGGACCGGCGGCCCGTGCCTCGTTGCCGTGGTGGAAGGTCATCATCGGCAATCTGATGGCGACGGCGGCGATGCTGGCGTACTTCTTTTGGCGTCAGCCGCGGCTTGCTCAAAATCTATTGGGCCCGTGGACGGACGTGGTGGTCGAAGGCATCATCTCGGGGATTCTCGGCGGGGTGATCATCGCGGTGTGGTTCCTCATCGTCGATGCCGCCGCCGGTCAACCGTTTCATACGCCCGCGATGCTGGGCGCGGTCATCTTTCAGGCGGTGGGCATTCCGGAGACTGGCACTGTCACGGTTGCCCTAGTGCTAGGATACACCGCCGTGCATTTCTTCGCCTTCATTTTGTTCGGTATAGCCGCATCGGTGACGATGGCCGCCTCCGAACATGAACCGCTGCTCGCGCTGGGCGTGCTGGTACTGTTCGTATGGTTCGAGTTGTGCTTCGTCGGCTTCGTGACGTTTCTCGACCAGACGGCGGTCACTCAACTCGGATGGTGGAAGCTGATCGTCGGCAATGTCGCCGCGCTGGCCGCGATCATCGCCTATTATGAGCATGGCCATCCGCGTATCGTGCCGCGCATTGCCGAGCGCTGGAATCGGCTGGAGAGCGAAGGTCGGCGGCCGCCGCGTCCGGTCCGGCGCACAATCCGCCGCGTTGTCTAAAGGCGTCATCTGCGCGGGCTGGCTGGTGTGCGCCGGCCACATCTTCGCTCAGTGATATTTGTGCCTACGCGTCGCGCCAGGCGGATCTGCGTTCGTCCTCGTGGGGATCAGTCCCAGCCTCGGCTCGCGCACGGCGTCTGAACAAGGAACTCACCATTCTTTATTCTGATGCACTGTCACATATGCCCAGCCGAAACAGCCCGCGACAATGTGGGGCTGACTCGCATCCCTGTGAGTTAGCCGCCGGACTTCGCTGGCCTGCCAATAAGTTCGTTGAGCATTTCGAGCGGACTGGCGGTGGCGAACTGTTCGCGTACCAATTCGGGCGTATTAGTCGCCGCCTTGTCGAGTTCGACCAGTTCCGGCGGTACGTACCAGTGCAGCCGGTCCGAATGATAGGCCTCCCACGCCACTTTGGCGACTTCGAGTGCTGGAATCGGACGGAATAGCCCCTCCTTCGAAGCCCGCTCAATCACCGGGCGCGGCACCAACGGTGTATCGATGAGGCCAGGCAGAACGTCGGCGGCGCGCACGCCATAACGGCGGAATTCGACTGCGAGCGCCTCGGTCAGACCCTTCACGGCATGCTTGGTGGCCGAATAGACGGCAATGCCCGGCATGCCGTAGGTAGCCGACGAGGACGAGGTGGTAAAACACAATGAACCGGGCGTCGCCTTGAGCAAGCCAATCGCCGAATGGATCCCATTCAGTACGCCAATGAAATTGACTTGCACCACGCGCAGGCTTTCGGCAAACGGCACCTGGTCGAAAAGGCCGCCCGCGCCGATGCCGGCGTTATTGTACAGCATGTCCATGTGCCCATTGGTCGCCGTGCCGAATTCGGCGATCGCGCGTTCGTAATCAGGCTTATCGGTAACGTCGAGGCGGCGGATAACACAGTTGGCGCCGCCCAGCTCAATCTCAAGGGTGTTGAGGCCGTCCAGGTTGAGGTCGTAACCGCCGACGAACCATTCCTTGCTCTGGAACAGTTTGGCCGCCTCGCGCCCCATTCCCGAGGCGGCGCCGGTGATAAAGATGGACTTCCGTCCGTTCGCGGATCCCATGCTACCTCGCTCGTGATGTCAGCGCGCCCGCCATCCAGCGGGCGCTAAGAAGACCGTCCGCGCATTTATTAAGCGGCGGACTTTTTCGCTTGATCATAAGCCGCTTGGATGCGCCGCAGTTCCTCCCAGCCCAGGTATGAGGTGAAACTGTTCTCGTTGAAGAACAGCACCGGGCCGTTACAGATGAAGATGTAGTCGGTATCTTCCAGCGCGGTGGTGGCGCCATGCACCATGCCGGTGGCTTCGTAAACGTAATCGCCGGTCTGCAGGATTCCGGTACGCACCTGCAGCTTGCCGCGGATGATGAAGGTGTGGGAGGCGGTCAGATGTTTATGCGGTGGCGCCACGTAGCCTTTGAGCCAGCGAAACAGCACGGCCCATGTGCCGGATTCAGCGCCGGTCCATAGAATTTTCATGAAGGCGCGCTCAGGGTCGTCCTGTGAGGGAATCCAATCCATTTCAGACGAGCGCACCAAGGTATCCATCAACTGGCTGTTGAACGGGTTGATATCCTGCGGGAGCGCCATGGCGTTTCTCCTCCTGCCTGTTCCTTAGCGTGAGCCCACCCGCTGATCAATCGAATTCTACCGCAAGTCGTCTCCCGCCGTCCCGGCGGCATCACAGTCGCCGCCTCGGTCCCTTCCGATATCGCCGACAATCCGGATGCTTGCAATCCGGGGGTGACGGCCCGCCTGAACCGCCTGTTAGAACTTGTCCGGATGCTTGCTATAGCACGAAAGGTTTGTCAGCGACAGATAAATGTGACTTAAACATTCCAGATGATGCTTGAATCCTGTTATCGAATACTGTACTTCCAGACTTCGCGCGGGCTGCGAGCTTGGCCGCGCAAGCCACCTTATTTGATTCGGTACGAGGCGATCGGTGATTTACAGCTGTTTTGGTTGATTGATTTGACAATCCAAGCGCGAGGCGACAGGCGATGAATCAGGTGAACCGGCAGCCGGGCGGCCGCATGTTGCGCAGCCAGACGCTTAAGCTGACCTATGTGTTTCCGATTGTTCTGCAATGGCGGCAATTAGCCAAGAAGGGCTTTCTGATCCCGGCTGCACTGACCGTCCTGGTTTCAACCTCATTGGGACTGCTCAGCGCTGGGCCGTTCGATTACTTCGCGTGGGCCTTCGCCTTTTACTGTGCGGTTGGGTTCTTGTACCTGGTCTATCGTCTTTGCGGCAAACGCAAATCATGGCTGGTGTTGTTGAGCGCAATGGGTTTGGGGGTTTTGTGTTTGTATCCGCCCAATTATTGCGTATGGCATGTGTTGCACGTGTTTTTTGCCAATTTCGTCGGTGGCATTTTCTTTTCGAAAGGACCACCGGCCGATGTTTTGGGTCAATTCTTCTACAATTTCGTGACTATCGGGCTGGTTGAAGAAGGGACTAAATTTGTCCCGGTACTGCTCTTCTTCTGGCTCGCCTACCGCTTCTCACCGCCATGGCGGGAGCAAATCGGCGTCTTCGAGCCGCTGGACGGGCTGCTGGTGGGAGCTGCCTCGGGTGGCGGCTTTGCCCTCTACGAGACCGTCCATCAATACATTCCGAAAACGCTGGCGATGTCGATGCGAGTGGATGCTTTCAACGCGCTCGTAAAAAAACTTTTGCCGAGTAATCCGCAGCTTGCGCGCCTGCCGCCGCATCAGCTCGTCGATGTCATAACTGACCAAATCGCGGCCACTTTTTCGATGCAGCAGATTATCGACAAGTTTCAGATCAATGGCGCGCACGCGATGCAGGTGCTTATCTATCGCTCCTTGAATGACTTGGCGGGCCATATGGCGTGGGCGGCGTTACTTGGCTACGCACTTGGCCTTGCGATACTCAAGCCGAAGAAAGGCTGGATTGCCATCCCGATTGCCTATTGCCTGGTTGCGGCGCTCCACGCCGTGTGGGATCTGGATTCTCCCGCCAACATCACTGCGGTGATTTCGGGCCTGGCTTCCTACTCTCTGCTGGCCGCCGCTATTCTTCAGGCCCGGCAATTGTCGCCCAATCGCGAGTTCAATTTCGCGACACAAACCCTCGAACGTCCGAAAACTCCGCTGCCACAAAGAGCAAATTCCAGTCAGAGCGCCGCCACTATTAACGCACAACCAGCCGCCAAGCCGCGAGTTAATTACAACCGCCCCGCGGGCTACGCGCTGGTCCTGGGCGCGCGTTCGATGTCGCTTGAGGTCGGGACCAAAATCAGATTGCAGGAAATTCCCGGATTAAAAGCGTTTTCTGCCGATATTGTCGCGGAAGTTCGCAACAGCCCCAACGATGTCTCGATTCTCGGGCTCAAGAATCTGTCGACCACGAGTTGGAGAGCGTACACGCCTGACGGCCAGCATCGGGAATTAGAGCCCGGTCGTACGCTTCGGCTCGCGCGCGGCGTCGAGATTGATTTCGGCTCGGTGCGAGGGCAAATCCGATGACGGATTCCGATACCAAGCCGCCGCCAACAGCCGGCGAGACGTCGAATTTTGCTGCTGAAGCTGCGATTGGCAGTGGGGCAGGGCATATAGATGAGGCTCAAGATCTGGCGGCGGCTCCAAATGAAGCTATCGCTGTTGGCGAGTGGCGGATGGCGGCTCATTCCATCCGTGGCGCCGCGCATTTCAAGGCGCAGTTGCCCAACCAGGATGCCGTCCAATGCTGGCCGCCGGATTCAAATGGCAAGCCGCCATTGATCCTTGCGGTTTCCGACGGACATGGCTCGGCGCGCCATTTCCGCAGCGCACGCGGCGCCGCGCTCGCGGTTGAAGCCGCGATTGCGACTTTGCGCGAATTCAATCAACCATCCATCGGCCAGGACCGTGAGCAAATGCAAACCGCGCTGGACGCGATGCCCTCAGACTTGGTTGGGAGATGGCGTGCGGCGGTTGCCGCCGAGCTGGACACTGATCCTCTTGATATAGCCGAACTGGCCAAGGTTGAAGCCGCCGAAGGCCAGGCTTCGCGGCAATCGGTGGAGGCCGATCCCGTTCTCGCTTACGGCGCCACGGTTATCGCCACGCTGGTGGGCGACGGCTTCATCTTATTTTTGCAGCTCGGCGATGGCGACGTGCTGTGCGTTGACGCCGCGGGCAAGACCAGCCGCCTGGGATTGCGTGACCTACGCCTGACCGGCAACTACTCGACTTCGTTATGCCAGGCGAAGGCGCCCGAGTGGATGCGCACGCATCTGATGACGCAAGCGGACGAATGGCCGGCGCTTATTCTGATGTCCAGTGACGGCTATGCGAATTCGTTTGTTTCTGAAGATGATTTTCTGCAGACCGGCCATGACTATTTCGAGATGATTCGCACGCGCGGTTTGCGCGCGGTCGCAGCGGAATTGCCCCAAATTCTTGAGCACGCCTCCGAAAACGGCAACGGTGACGACATTTCGCTTGGCATTCTAAGCCGCATGGGAGAGAACGTTGACGCCTGCGCGACGACGGTGGCCGATCCGCAAATCGCACGTTCACTCGAAGCGCGCTTGAAACGGCCCGCACACAATTGGCGGGTGCTTTTTGCCCTAATCGTGATGGTAATGGTGCTGACGGGGCTGGCCTTTTTGCGTCCGCGGATCAGCGTGCGAACTCTCGAATGGTGGCATCACCCTCCAAAGACAGCGCCAGCAGCCGGCGCGCACCTGTCGCAGAGATTGCCGCCAGGGAATCTTCAAGCGCATTTGGTCATTCCGCAGGCGTAACCAACAACTTTCGCTTGGTCATCGAATCAGGGTGGCGGAGATGGACTGGTCAACGATCAATCGGCATGAGGTGGCGCGCAAATCACTGGCTGGATTGATTGGCGGGCTTTTGGCCTGGGTGCCGGTCGAGTTATGGTTTGCGGCTTATCCGGACGGGTTGCTGCGTGCGGGTACGAATAGTGCCTCCTTCTATTATCTCGCGGAAATGTTCTTCCCAGCCTTTGTCGGTTTGCTGATTAACGCGACCGACGTCCAGGATTTCACCAGCGCCCGAGCCAAACGCTTTTTGCTGGTCACTTTTATCGCCTGTTTCGCCCTCGGGCTGCCCGCCGCCTACTATTCGCAGGCGCTGTTCACCGGCATGACGACTAATGCGCAGACCTTCAGGTCGGAAGGCATCGCCTTTCGCATGTTAAGCCGCGGCATATCATTTATAGTTTTCGGATTGGTGGCGGGCGCGGGCGTCGGGCTTGCCACCGGCGCGGTCACAAATCTGATCAAAGGCGCGATTGGAGGAGCTATCGGAGGCTTCTTCGGCGGGCTGCTGTTCGATCCGATCTTCGCGCTGACTTCGATCGGCCCGCTGAGCCGAATAATCACGTCGGGCGAAGAAGGTCTCCTGATCGGCCTGATGATCGGGCTGGTGCAGGACCTGACCAAGAGTGCGTGGCTGACGGTCGAGGCTGGCCGCTTGCGCAATCGCCAATTCCGCCTCGAGAAGCCGGTTACCGCACTGGGCCGCGCCGAAGAATGTGATGTCGGCTTATTTGGCGACGCGGGGGTCGAGGCCCGTCATGCCGTGATCGAACGCCAGGGCGACGAATTCGTGCTCAACGCCCTCGGCCATCCGGTGACGGTTAACGGCCGCACCGCGCATGGAGCCAGACTGCGCGGCGGCGACCGGATCGGAATTGGTAATTACGAGCTCAGTTTCAATTTGCGTGAAGTCGCCGCTCCGGCGCATCGCGGGAACGAAGTGCCAACGCCGGGGCCGATAGCAGCTTACCCGCGTTTCATCGACGCCAACGGCCGCGAGCTGGCGTTGCGCATCGACGCGAACACCAGGATGGGGCGTTCAAGTGACAACGATATTGTAATTGCCGATAGTTCCGTCTCGCGCCATCACGCGTCCATTTTCCCGTATGAGGGCGGCTACTTCATCAATGATCAAGAAAGCCAGAACGGCCTTTATTTGAACGGGCGGCGAATTTTTGTTGAGACAGACGGATCTCCCGGGCACCAGCTCGGCGACGGCGACGTGGTGCGACTCGGCGATGTGCAACTCACCTTCCGGCTCTAGGCTTATGCGACGCGAGGGGGTTCCGCAATGCGAAGCGGAGTCGCATAGATTTAGAATGTTCGCCGACCCACAGCACCATGATCAGCGAGAAAGTTGCGCAGGTTCGCATCATTGCTGACTTGCACTAAGTAACGGGGGGAAGCGAGTTGAGATTCGCCGGAACAGCAGTCAGTGTTTGTGCGCTAGTCACACTATTGTGCGGCGGCACCGCTGTCTATTCGCAAGGGGACTATTTCAGCAGCAACAGTGGCGGCCCCGGGAATAGTACCGGTACGACCGGACGCGGGGATTACTTCAGCAGCAGAGGCACTGATACGCAAGGTATCCACGGTAACCCTAACTGCCCGCCGCCGGTGATTAACGGCATCACGCCCAAAAACTGGTCGTGCGGAACTGGCAAACAGGCGGTTCAATTGCCACCTGTTAATTCCACAAATCGGTCGCAGCGAATACGACGGATGTGGGACAAAAATCCCAGTATCCCGTGCGACGCAAGTAGTCTGCCGCAACCCGGTAACACTGTCGCGAACGCGCAGGACCTCGTAAAGCTTATCTGGCAGCGCTACAACACCGGCAAACCGATTGGCGTATATCGCGTAGTCAATATGTCTACAGCAACCTGCCTGATGGTTTTGTCGGGCACGCAACCTTTTACACCTCAATCAACGGGGCCGCTCGAAGATGTTGCGAGTGCACTGGGAATGAATGACGGGTTTCGTCAAGCAATAATCGAGCACATGGGAAGCGCTGATTTCGCATCCGTCTGTCCGCCCGGCAGCCGCCTCATTCTGGCGGGGCACAGCCTCGGCGGAATGGAAGCTCAACTGGTCGCGGCCGATCCTCGCACCGCCGCCCTTGGATATCAGCCCATGGCGGTAATCACGTTTGGCTCGCCCAAGGTCGCGCCAGAGGCGATGCAGACCAATTCGGCCGGGGGTATAACCGGCTTCACTCTCTACCGACGTTTCACAACTATCGGCGATCCGATTCCTTATTCCACGCGAGGTCTTGGAGCGTTTCAGCCGACTAATCAGATTTATGTGGACGATCGTAGCCCGGCTCAGAAAGCGCAAATCATCGCTTATACCGATGGATTGATTGATACCACTCTCAACACCCGGCTTGGGCTCCTGGCTTGGATAGCAATGGGTGCGATGGGACCCCACATGGCGTATCCATGTGTACGGATGCTGGCGGATGACTTTGACGCCCTGGGCAATCGCATCAGCAGTCCGGGCTCAGGTACGCAACTGATACTTGCCCCCGCACCTGATCAAAAATTCTATTCGGCGCCGTCGCGATTAGGTGTAACGCCCCTTTCCAAACGCTAGCGGGCTGTTGAAAAATCACAGCCTGCACCCCCTCTCTTTCTCCCCCGCAAAAGGGCGGGAGAGAAGCTCGAGGAAAGCAGTATGTTCTAACGCAGCTCGCGGACTCGCCTGCTCGGCTCCACTTCGCTCCGCCTGGTGCTTTACGCAGGGTGTCGAGGGCACTGGGTGCAACTTGCGCTAAGAGCCCTTTTTCAACACCCTGCTAAGGGAGCCTCTGCGCAAGTCTTAATCTGTCATTTCGAGCGTGGCTAGCGGAGTCGCGCTGCGCGGCGAAGCGAGCACACCAGTGGAGCGAAGCGGAACGAGCGGGCGAGTCTGCGAGCCGTGTTCCGGGTAAATTGAGTCCGCGAGCTGTGTATAAAAGCGCGGAAATTTGTTCATTTCCTTCGGTTTGTCCGGGATTCCTCATTTATTTCGAACGCACCTGCAGACTCGTTCGCTCGCATAGTCTTCGGCTACGCTAATGGCGGGCTCCGTTGGGAATGACAAAGGGGTATCGACAGAACCGGTGACCAGCCCTCAGCCGCGCGTCCGGCCGGGCGGGCGGCGGCATCGGCAGTCATAGGTTCATGTGACTGCGGTTATAGCCAGGGGTTTGACCAGAGGTCATAACGTTCGGTGCGTTGGGCGGGGTGAAACCCAACTGTGTCACGGCCCAATACGCAAAACTGTTGCTGTTGACAGCGTTGTTGGTAAGCTCTGGCGTCGGATTGTAGGGAAGTCCCGCATTGTTAACCCGGCTTTCGAGCTGGCTCATCTCCTGCGCCGCTTCGGAGCAGCTTTCGGAGACCTGGCCGGCAGTTTCTATCTGAGCGCCCTGCCCAAGGGGTAGGGTCTGCAAATTGCGGACACGTGTCGTCAGCGGCCCCCAATTGGGAAAATGCCCGGTCGGATTGCCTTCGTAACCTGTGGGCTGGAATCCAGGTCCGCTGAGAATCACGACGGTGTGAATTGCGTTCGTGATTCCGACAAACGTTCTCACGCCGATAAATTCGAAACCGACCTGCACCTGGCAGCTCGGGGGCGCCACTTGACTTGCCGGGCAATAAAGCGAGACCGCCTGCACCACGCGCTGTCCCGGATTGACGAAGTTGGCCGTCGCGACTGAAATGGCGGAGGCCGCGCCGTTCGGACGGCAGGTGATCGGCGGTGTCATCCGGGCGGTGATAAAATTATGAACGAGGCTGGGCGAACCGCTCTCTATGGCGAAAAAGCCGTTGGCATCCGGCCCGGAGGCTAGCGGCGAGCATTCGATGGCCATACCGGCCGCGTAATCGAATACAGTGAATGTCACGACCGGCGCTTCGAAGCCACTGACGACGGAATTGGTGGGGCAAAGCATCGCGGGTTGCTCGTCGCCTCCAGCGTCATTGCCGGCCTCCGCGCCCCATTGCAGGCTGTCGCGGCTCCAGCTCCAGCCCGAAACATCACGCTTCGGGACCGCACAAGCGATCCGCACATAATCGAGCACGTCCCCGCGGCGAATTTGCGCGCCGACCAGTGCGCTGCCCTTGGGACAACGCAAAGTCTCGAGTTGGTAGCCCCGGCCGAGCCTCTGTCCGCCAGCCTGTCCTCCCGAAGCAGCCGTGTCGCGCTCGCCCGGACCGGGCTTGCTCCACATCGGCGTGGAAAGGCCGCCTCTCAGGCCTAAGCCGAAGCCGCCTTGCGCAAAGGCGCTTCCTGCCCCTATTGCTAGCGCGCCACAACCGACGGCTGTTGCAAGTAGGAGGAGGCCCGCTCGCGCAAACGTTGCGAACCAATTTCCGCCCGCCATTGCTATCCTCCAACCGCGGGCCGCAGAACCTCCCAGGGCGAGCCCCGAAGATTTTCCCGAGACCCTCCCATACCCCGACTTCTGTGCCCGCCGCTGCTCGGCGCTCGTCTGCCGCATGCTTCGCGATCAGCGGGTGCGCTTGTGGTAGTAGCGGGGCGGAGCGGGGTTAGTGGATGAACCGTTGTTGCCGCCCAGTAATCCCGACGCGACACCGCCAATCACGCCACCGATGATGCCTGCTATCGCGCCGCCCTCAATTCCAGAAATCCCCGAACCTTGCGATTGTACCGGCGTGGGCTGCTGGTACGGATACGGCTCATTGCCAGCTTCTTGGGGATACGGGTTGCCAGCTTCCTCAGGCCGATAATAACGGTGAACGTGGTGGCGCACCGGCGAATGGTATTGCCGATTCGTTATCGGCGCGGGCTGTGGCGACGGCTGGGCTGGTAGCGGCGGCGGTTGATAGATCACCTGTTTGGGTGGATGCTCCCTGATGTATTCCTGATGAGCCAGTTCCTCCTGCTGGCTCCTCCAGTAACTGTAGCCCGTGGCCGCGACGGCGATGACCACGGCGGCCGCGATCGCCGGAATAATCAGGCGCCGCGCACTTGATTTCGCCTTATCCGCGGTTGAATTCGCCGCGGGCGGCCGCACCGGGCGCGTGAGCGATTCGGAGGGGGCTTCTTCTTTGAAAACCCAGGTGCCTTGGTTGACTGCCGTGCTTTTCGATTGCATCGGCGTGGTCGCGTCTTGGCCGAGCTCGACAAACGGCTCCGACTGCGGATTAGTGGCGGCGGTTTGACCAACCACAGAGGTCGACATGGTTTGCAACGGCTGCGTCGAATCGCGGCTCTGAGGTTCAGGGATCGGCGTTTGTACCTGAGCGCCCAGGTCCGCTTTGATCGCTTCAAGCCGCAGCCTGAATTCGCGCGCGCTCGGGATACGCTGCTCGATTTTGTCCGCCAATGACAGCGCGAGAAGGTCGGATAGCTCCTTGCTGCAATCCGAACGCAGACTGATTAGGGCGGGAAAATCGAACGGCACCGGGATGCGGCCGGTGAGCGCGTGATGGAGCGTCGCGCCGAGCGAATATAAATCCGAGCGCGCCTCGACCATGCCGCCGTACTGTTCTTTAGGCGCGTAGCCGGGCGTGCCAAACGTCGTCATCGTCGCGTTCTGGAAAAAGCGCGCGATACCGAAATCAATCAGCCTGACCTTGCCCGTCGGCGTCACCATTACGTTGGCCGGCTTCATGTCGCGATAAATGATTGGCGGCGTCAAACCGTGCAGGTATTCCAGCGTCGCGAGGATCTGCAGTGCGATATCGATTACCTCGGCTTGCGGCATCCCGGCGCGAGCGGCGCTCATCAGGTCCTGAAACGTGCCGCCCTCGACGTACTCCATCACGAGATAATGATTCTGCCGCTCGCTGAATTTGTCGAAAATCTGGATAATATGCTCGTCCTTGAGCCGGGCGAGCATGTCGGCTTCTCGTTGAAAGCCAAGAATCGCCTGCTGTTGCTCCTCGGGATTGGCGAAGTTGTCGATCATCTCCGCCACAGCGCATAACCTGCTATTCAGGCGCAGATCCTCGGCGAGATAGACCACCTTCATCCCGCCGCCGCCAAGTTTCCTGCCGAGCCGATAACGCCCGCTCAGGACCGTGGGAGAACCAAGAGTTGACGTGGTTTGAGGGTCGGTTGCCATGGAACGACTCCGGCGGGGCCGCGATTAGCAATTTCAAAAACGGCTGAGGCGAACCCGTTCAATCAGCCGTTGATGAGCTGAAGCGTCCAAAAGGGCTCATTAATTCGCTCACGTGCGACGGCATCGCATCAGATTCGCCCCGAAAGCAAAACGTTGGCAGAGTTTAGCGCTAATATCCGCCGGAATCCAGCATCACATCGACATGGATAGCGTTTGAGGGCAATTGACAGTAGGTGCGGCAATCAAAGCCACGTTCTTGGGACAAACGCGCGCGAGAAAAGCTCACTGAATTGCGGAGCATCTGCGCATAACCCGAGCGAGCACTTCTCTCAGCCGGGCGGGCGTCCAACGCCTTACGTCACATTCCCAGATGGTCGCGACATGCCATCCTAAGCTGCGCAGCCGTCGCGCGTTTCGCCGGTCACGCAGCTTGTTAGTGTTCAGCTTCCGCACCCAGTAGCGGTGATTGCCGACCGGCATCCGCCCTTTGAGGCAGTGATGCCTGTGCCAGAAGCAGCCATTAACCTCAATGATCAGATGGTACTTGCGCAGGATAATGTCGGGCCGTCCAGGAAGTTTGGGATCATGGAGGCGAAAACGGTAACCGAGAGCATGAAGTACACGCCGAACCGCAATTTCGGGCTTGGTATGCTTCGCTCGAATGTGTGACATCACCTCCGAGCGTTTTGCCGCGGTGAAGACGTCGCGGCTGCGCCTCTTTACAGGCGCGGTTGAAACTTTCGTTGGAGCCATTCGAGCGCCGCTCGTTGATCCTCCAACGTAGCCCGGCGAATCTGGGAGAAAAGTTCCACTCGGGATGTTTTCGGAAATGGGACGTATCGCAAACCCTCGTTGCAGTTGGTGCACTCGGTGCGGAGATTGTCGAGAATATCTCGAGAAACCCGCGATTGTCCTCGTATGTAACCTATCGTAAGACGCACCGGTCGGCCGGGGTGAAATGGATCCTTGTCATCGGGAGTGGCTCCGCAAACCTGGCAAGCGCGTTGATCTCGCTGAAGAG
>JBOHWL010000137.1:0-7388 GCA_050736615.1 Binataceae bacterium (SeqCode)
CAAGCGCATCGGCTATATCGCGGGCGCCGCGCTGGCCGCGCTCAAGCGCTACGACTGGCCCGGCAACGTGCGCGAATTCGGCCACGCCATCCAAAGCGCCGTGATGCTCTCCGAAGGCGATCGCATCTTTGCCGGGGACTTGCCGGATTATCTCCTTCACGACGCGTTGGGGATGACGGAGTGTGCCACGCCCGAGGAGACGCCGGAGGAAAGCCCGAACCCCGAGGGTAACGGCCATTGGTCACTCAATGAAGTGGTGAGTAAGGCTTCGAAGGCCGCGTTGCTGCGAGCGCTGCACGAAACCCATGGCAACTGTCATCGCGCCGCGCAATTGTTGGGCGTCTCGCGCTATACCGTCTATCGCATGATCGCACGCTATGGAGTTGGACCGCGTCGTCAACGCGCCGATTTACCCACCGACGGAACGGAGAAGGGCGGCGACTGACGTTTCCTTGCGGTAAAAACCCTCCGAATCTTCCCAGTCCGCGTTTTCCGCCGGCCACTTTAGGCTCCCGCGCTTAATCTCACGCGGTTAAGCACACAGCTCCGATCTCCAAGCGCGCTATCGCGACGCTTGCCTGAGACTCGTCGAATTTGGCAGTAGCCGTCCTGATGCGACAACCCGCGAGCGGCGTGCGGAGAGCATACAAGAGGCAAAGGCCGGTCTTATGCGCTCGAATGCATCGAATGTGTCGGTGCGGAAATTATTTATAGCTGACAACTGAAACGAAACGCGATAGTTCCGTCTCCGTATACTAACGATGGGGGATCGCATGTCCAGCTTACGGCTAAATGATGAACGACTGTGGAGCTGATGCGGAAGATGCTGTGTAGCGTCGTGAGCGGTCCCGCCCAGGCGCGCGTGTGACAAGCGATCGAGATGACGTCAATCGCGCGGGCGCACCGAGACGTAGCGATTACCGCGTTCATAAAAGCGCCACGGCTTATCAGCCCAGCGTCCGGCGTAGGCAACGTTTATTCGAGGCGAGCGGCCAATTATCCCGGTCGGCCGAGGGCCGATCTCGATGAACAGCTCCTCGCCGCATAGATCACGGCCGTAATCGTCGCCATTGATGCCCATCGCGGCGGTCAGCTTGCCCGGACCATTGGTCAATTCGCGCTCGGCGGCGGGCCTGCCGCGCCGGGCTTCCATCAAGGCCAGTCCCCGTACTGGCTCGAGCGCGCGGATCAAAACCGCGTGCGGTTCACCCTCGGCGCCGGTCACCAGATTCATTGCCCAACTGCTGCCGTAGAGGCGAAAGACGTAGGCGTGTCCGGGGGGTCCAAACATCGCGGCGGTGCGGCGCGTCAAGCCATGGGCACTATGGGCGGCGAGGTCCAGCGGCCCGCGATAAGCTTCCGCTTCGACGATGCGGCCGGCGGTTTCTCCTTCGGCGGTTCGGCGCACCAGCAGTTTGCCGATACATTCGCGCGCGACTGTCAGTACTGGTTGGGCGTAAAAGTCTCGGGGCAGTTTCGCGCAATTATTTTCCATCGCCAATCTATTGGCACATTGGCGAGTCAAGATGCAGTAATCGACCCGCATAACGCCGACTGCGCCACGTTTCCACTTGCGGGATCAAACACGCCGGATTTCCTGCTAAAGTCCGTCGCAATCGCGCTGGCATCGGGGTTGCTCATAAATCGCTCGCGATAGGTTCTCAACACGGCCCTATGGCCGGGGTGTCTGGATCGGGCGGCGGCTGGCCGTAAAGCAAAATGATAGACGTGCTCATATTAGCCATAATCATCTTCGCGCTGGTGCAGTATCGCCGCTGCAAACGGATGGATCGGTGGCACAAGCGCGATAAGTGGTCGCGCCGATGGGAGCGCTGGGAGGCCCGCGATCGGGCCCCCGCCGCCAAATGGGATAAATGGAGCCGCCATTGGCAGGGATGGGAGCGCTGGGCCAGCGATGCGCGCCACCAGGCGGCCAACTGCGAGGATCAGGTCGCGAATCAGTCCGAACGTGCGGGGACCAGGCTGCGGGGCGGTGCCGAAAGCATGCGCGCGAATGATGAGCGTTCGCGTCCGGGTGAAACCGAACGTGAGCGCGATGCCCGGGTTAAAAGCGAGGACGAACACCAGGCCTATGAGCGCGCACGAAAACGCGCCGCCCAGCAAGCCGGCTTTTACGCTCACCTGATGTGGTATGGGGTCGTCATCGGCTCCTGCCTGATCCTGAACCTGATCGTGTCGCCCGGCTTCGAGTGGTGGATTTTCCCGGCCGTTGGCTGGGGGATCGGACTGGCCAGTCATTTCGGCGCGGTCTATGGCTGGCACTGGATTCACGAGCGCGTCTTCGAACCCGCCATCAAGCGCGAGGTTCAGCGCGAGGTCACGCTTGAAAAAGAGGCGATGCGGACGGAGAAGCAGGCCTCGCTCGATGAGTTGACCGCCAGTTTCGCCCATGAGATCCGCAACCCAATCGCGGCGGCCAAAAGCCTCGTGCAGCAAATGGGCGAGGATCCCCGGTCAAACGAGAACGTTGAATACGCCAAGGTCGCGCTGGACGAACTGGCGCGCGTTGAGCGCAGCGTGTCGCATCTGCTGAAATACGCCAAAGAAGAGGACTATCATTTTGACAACGTTAACCTGGCCGCGGTGCTCGACCAGGCGCTGACGCAAATGCGCGGCAAACTCGGGGCCGCGCACGTCACCCTCTCACGCAGCTATATTGGCGGACCCACTGTGCGTGCCGACGCCGACAAGTTGCGCCAGGTGTTTACCAACATTATCGACAACGCGATCGATGCGATGCACGAGGGCGAACGGCGCCTTGAACTGGGTATTGTGCGGCTTTACGCGAGCAGTGCGACCGTGGTCATCCGCGACAACGGTTGTGGCATCCCTGAAGACAAGCTCACGAAAATTTTCAACCCCTTCTATACCACCAAGCAAAACGGCACGGGCCTGGGCATGGGCATCGCCAAGAAAGTGATGGATGCGCATCATGGCCGTATCGAGGTGCGCAGCGAGGCTGGAGTGGGCACGGAAATCCGTTTGACTGTTCCCGTCCCGGACGCCGCGCGCACGGCGAGCGACGAGCGCCAGGATGGAGCCGGACAAGGCCATGCGGCCACTGCGGCGCCACTCGCGGCGGCGAAGGAACCGCTTGCGAATCCACTGAACTATGACGTCGACGGCGGCGGCGAGGCCGGTTTCGACGCAGTGGGGCAGCGTCGATGAAGGGCCGGCTTTTGATCGTCGACGATGAGCGCGGCATCCTGGTCGCGCTTAAAGGCCTCTTCAATAAAGAAGGCTACGAGGTCGAAACGGCCGAGTCGGGCGAAGAAGCGCTGGCCAAAGTCACCGCCGGACTGTTTCACGTGATCATTACCGACCTCAGCATGAAGGGGATGAGCGGACTCGACTTGCTGCGCGAGGTCAAGCGGCTGGAGCCGCAATGCGCGATCATGATGATCACCGCGTACGGCACGCAGCGTATTGCGGTTGAGGCGATGAAGGCGGGCGCCGAAGATTATCTGCCCAAGCCCTTCGACAACGATGAGTTGCGGATCAAAGTCCGCCACGTGATGGAGAAGCAGCTTCTGCGGCGCGCCTACAGCCAATTGGTTGAACAAGTCAATCTCGAGAACGGGCAATTCGCCGACATGGTCGGCCGCTCACGCGCCATGATGCGCGTGTTCGAAACGATCGAGAAAGTCGCTGCCACCGACGTGACGGTGCTGGTCCGTGGCGAATCGGGCACCGGCAAGGAACTGGTGGCGCGCGCGCTTCACGCGCGCAGCCTGCGGGCGAATGGCCCCTTTATCGCGGTCAATTGCGCCTCGTTTTCGCGCGACCTGGCCGAAAGCGAACTGTTAGGCCACGAGCGCGGCGCTTTTACCGGCGCGACCGCCCGGCGCGAAGGCAAATTCGAAGCGGCCGACGGGGGCACGCTGTTTCTCGACGAGATCGGCGATATGGGCCTCGAGACGCAGGCCAAGTTGTTGCGCGTGATTCAGGAAAAACGCTTCGAGCGCGTCGGCGGCAATCAATCGCTCGCCGTCGATGTGCGGATCATTGCGGCCACCAATCAGGACCTCGAGGCGATGGTGGCGAACGGACGCTTTCGCGAGGATCTCTATTATCGCGTCAAGGTGGTCGAAGTGCGTATTCCTCCTTTGCGTGAGCGCCGCGCGGATATCCCGGCTCTGGTGCTTCATTTTCTGAAAGATGCGTGCGCGCGGTTTGGCACCCCAGGCAAAACATTGAGTCCCGAGGCGATGCGGCTGTGCGTGGAAAATCCGTGGCGCGGCAATGTGCGCTCGCTCAGAGCCGCGCTTGAACAGGCGGTGATTCTTTCTTCCGGCACGACGATTACGGCGGCGGAACTGCTCGGCGGTGAAGGCGAAACCGAGTCATCTCGCGCGTTTTCAAACGCGGACGCCGCTGAAAGCCTTCCGGGCGCGGCTTCGCCTCAAACGGCGGCGGCCGGCGAGATGAAATTTCGCGAAGCCAAGGAAAAGTTCGTCGCCCAATGGGAACGCGAGTTCTTTGTCGGCGCGCTCAAGGCGACCGGCGGCAATATCTCGCATGCGGCCGAACGGGCCGGCATGTACCGGCAGAATTTTCAGCAGAAGATGCGTGAGCTTGGCATTGGCGTCAATGCCCTCGGACTCAAAACCGAGGATGAATGAAACTGGGCGGCACCACCGCTCATCGGGCAAGGAGAAGCGACATGGGCATTTCGAGATTGTTCAGCCTTATCGGCGGGAAGTTCAGCCGCTGGATCAAATCACGCGAGGCGCGTGACCCGGAAGCCGTCTATGAAGCCGCGATTTCCGATCGCGTGCG
Source organism: Binataceae bacterium (SeqCode) (assembly GCA_050736615.1). GTDB lineage: Bacteria > Desulfobacterota > Binatia > Binatales > Binataceae > JBOHWJ01. The sequence continues at coordinate 4,801 of JBOHWL010000137.1, forward strand.
CCGCTACCAGCAGCTCAAGAGTGCCGCCGCCGGCGTGATCTATATGCGCAACAAGCTCGAAAGCGAACTGAAGGAAAAAACCGCACACCTCGCCGAAGTCGCCGATCAAGCGGGGCAGGCGGCCGATCTCAACGAAGATCAATGCGCGCTGCTGCTGATCCGCCGCAAACATGAACTTGAAGGCGATTGCGCGCGTGTGCGCGAAGAATTGAATCAACTCACCGCCGAGGCCGAGGACGCCAAAAAGAATCTGGTCGGCTTCAAGAGCGAGATCGATAAGCTCAAAGTGGAAAAGGTCAGGATGCTAGCGCGTCTGCGCAACGCGCAAGCACGCCTGCGCGTCGAACGGGCGCTTGAAGAGGTATCCTACGACGAAGATCTGCGCGGCTTGCAGGAGGTCCGGGAATCAATCGATCGGATGCTAACCGAGGCAGGCGTTAATCGCGAGATTCATGACGGGGAAATCGATCGCAAGCTCGAGCGGATTCGCACTCAGAATGCGGAAGCCAAGGCACAGGCCGAGCTTGAGCAACTAAAACAGCGCCGGCGTCCGCCGCTGGTCCCGATGGACGTCTTCTCAAGCGTTCATCACAACGGGCAGGCTCAGCGCCCGGATTAGCGGAATCTCTGCACAATACAATGGATGATTCTGTCATGCCGAGCGCCACCAGCGGAGCCGCGCTGCGCGGCGAAGCGAGCAGGCGAGTCTGCGAGCTGCGTATGAAAGCGAAGAATCCCGGATCTTCCAGTTTTTGCGGGCTTTTTGCCGGGATTCTTCACTTCGCAGACTCCGTTCAGAATGACAAATGGGCTTGTGCAGAGGTTCCCTAGCAGGGTGTTGAGGGCACTGAGATGCGACTCGCGATAAGAACTCCTTTTTCAACACCACTTCTAGTGGTGGGTGTATGGACCTTGGCTATGGCGACCGGCTTCCTGGCTTATGAGCATGCCGTCTCAAATCAAATAATAGTGAGCAGCGTCACTCCACCACCTATCGATCATCCTGGCAATTTGGTGGAGCCGTGGAATGCTCCAGGTATGTGGCGAGACGCTAGCGACTGGCAAGGCGATTTATGTTTGTGAAAAATCGCTCATCCGTTCAGGCGATTAAGGTAAACTGTTGTGCTCATCGCCTCGCCTGGTGCGTCCGTGGGTCATGGAGAACTTTATGACGAACTCTTTACTTCGCGCCGAGGAATTTTGTCGCCGCTTTAGCTTGCGCGTGCCGATCCTGTTGGCACCGATGGCCGGGGCTTGCCCACCCTCGCTGTCAATCGCGGTGGCGGAGGCCGGCGGTTTGGGCGCATGCGGAGCGCTCCTGATGCGGCCCGGCGAGATCCAGCGTTGGGCCGAAGAGGTGCGCGCCAACACCAATGGCGGTTTTCAATTCAATCTATGGATTCCCGATCCGCCGCCCATCCGTGACGTTGCGCATGAGGCGCGGGTGAGCGAGTTTCTTGCTCAATGGGGACCAGCCGTAGCGCCCGAAGCCGGCGACGCGACACCGCCGGATTTTGGCGCGCAATGCGAAGCGCTGCTCTCGGTGTGCCCACCGATCGTTTCGTCAGTAATGGGCCTCTATCCTCCACAGTTTGTCGCGCAACGCAAGGATCGCGGAATCGCCTGGTTCGCCAACATCTCGACGGTAGCGGAAGCGAAAGCCGCCGAAGCGGCAGGCGCCGACGTGATCGTGGCGCAAGGGGCGGAAGCGGGCGGCCATCGTGGGTGCTTCGACGCGGACGCCGCCGAACGGCGGCAGGTTGGGCTGTTCGCCCTGCTTCCGGCGGTGGTCGACGCGGTGCGTGCGCCGGTTGTTGCCACCGGCGGCATCGCGGACGCACGCGGAGTGGCGGCCGCCTTAGCCTTGGGCGCCAGTGCGGTACAAATCGGAACAGGGTTTCTGCGCTGCCCGGAGGCAAAAATTCACCCCGCGTGGGCGAACGCTCTCGCCCATACGGCGCCCGAGGACACCATCGTAAGCCGCGTATTCAGTGGCCGCGCAGGCCGTAGTATCGCGACCGATTACGTTCGCGCCGCCACGGCCGCGGATGCGCCAGCACCGGCTCCCTATCCAGTGCAGCGCGGCCTGACAGCCGCAATGCGCGCCGCCGCGCGAGAGCGGAGCGACGTTCAGCGTATGCAGGCATGGGCGGGGCAGTCCGCCTCGCTGGCACAGGCAATACCGGCCGGTGAACTGATACGTCAACTGTGGGAAGGCGCGCGAGCACTGCTGGCCTGAGACTAGAGTCCGCAGACGAGTCGAGGAATCAATTTGAACGCGCTATTTGCGCGCGGTGTCCTGTTGATAGAATGCGAACGCGTCTTCAAGCCGGTCATTGCCCCAGAATATTTCTTCATCCACGTGAAACGTCGGTGCGCCGAAGATGCCAAGCCGCGACGCTCGCTCGGTTTGGCTTCGTAAGCGCTCCTTGTTCTCCGGAGCATTCGCGCGTGCAATCAGCGCCTCGGCCGGCAGCCCAATTGAAGCCAGAATCTCGGCAATGACCGCCGCCTCGAGATGTTCCGGTCTTCAGCGAAATTGGCGCGAAATACCGCGCGGACGAATTCAGGGCACCAGTGCTGAGCAG
>JBOHWL010000138.1:0-3316 GCA_050736615.1 Binataceae bacterium (SeqCode)
TTAATTTCGAGCCGGGCGTGCGCACGCCCGAGGAGATACTCGGCTCCGTTCAGCAAGGTCTTTATGTCACCGAGTTAATCGGCTTCGGCGTCAATAGTGTGACCGGCGATTATTCGCGCGGAGCCGGTGGCCTCTGGATCGAGCACGGCGAACTTGCCTTTCCGGTGCAGGAGATCACGATAGCTGGCAATCTAAAAGAGATGTTCAAGTCGATCGCGATGATCGGCAATGATCTCAAGTGGCGTGCGACGGTAGTCTCGCCGACGATCAAAATCGATGAGATGATGATCGCCGGCGAGTGACGTAAATCCGCTTTATCATCCCGACCGGAGCGAGTGGGTGCGCAGAGCCAAGGAAGCGGAGTTGACTCAGGTCTTGGGATCCAAAAAGCGCAACTCCCATCTGATTCCGCGCTCATAAGCGCGGCCACATTGAAGCATGTGTTCGGCAATTGTGACCTACCGTGCGGATTCCGCGCTCATGGGAGTGCGGCCAAATCGAAGCGTTTTGATATAGGGCGCGCGCTATTCCGCAAGCGCCGGGCAAACCGCAGTTACTGCGCGCTGTTCGCCGCAAACCTTCATGGCGCGCGATGCGGCAAAACTTCGTCCAGGAGTTCTTGTTGAATTTCCTGCTCCGCTGGCAGCGGCGCGAGAAAATCTTGTGCCATTTGCCTGCGCCGCTCGATTATTCGGTCCAGCTTTTCGTCGAAAGTAACGAACTCGTTGCGCGGATCGATGGCGATTGGATAATAAACGTGCACCGGGCGCGTCTGGCCGATTCGATAGACGCGATCGGTCGCTTGAGCTTCGCGCGCGGGATTCCACCATCGCCCGTAATGGATTACGTGATTGGCTTCGACCAACGTCAGGCCAAGTCCAGCCACGACGGGCGAAAGTACCAGGACATCGAAGCCGGGATGGGCGCGAAACCGCTCGATCATCTGACGACGGCTCGCTCGCGCTCTGCTCTGGTCGCCGCCAGCGTGCTCGCCGTTGATGATATCGACGCGCAGGCCGAAACGGTCGCCGATCACTTGCGCGAGTATGCGCTGCATCGGTTTGCGATATACGAAAATCAGCGCCTTTTCGCCGCGCGCGCGGATTTCCCTCAGCCGATCGATCACCGCCGCCAGCTTCGGGCATTGGGCCAGCGCGTCGTCCGCCGATAGTTCCTGAACCGGCCGCGTGAGCGCCGGATGCTGATAGATACTCATCAGTTGATTGAGTAATTCGAACGGATGGGCTGCACGCTGACCCGCCAACCTCATTACTTCAAGATGCATCCGCCGCTGTTCGTCGGACAACGGAGCCTTTATCTGATGCTCCACTTTTTCGGGCAACCCCGGCAAGCGCTGGCGCTTGTCGCGGCGCATAAGCCAGGCTTCGGGCCTGCCGATCTTGAACTTGGCGCGCAGGCTGGCAAGCGCGCTATCATTGCCTGAATGCTCGTTGGACGCCTGATAGGGCTGTTCGATCTCGCGTATGAACTCGCTTTCGCTGGCGAGCAGATAGCCGGGCTGGAGATAGTCGAAAATATTCCAAACGTCACGTAAACGGGTCTCGACCGGAGTGCCGGTGCAGGCGACTCGGAACCGCGGCGACATCCCTTTGAGCGCATGCGAAATTTTCGTGTTCGGCGTTTTGAACGCCTGCGCTTCGTCGGCAACCACAACTGACCAATTCACGTCTATGCGCGCGAACGAAAATTGGTAGTTGGTGATGGTTTCATAATTAGTCATGATCAGGCGGTAATTGCGCAAAGCTTCAACGTCGAGCAGCGGCAGCCCCGCGAGAGTTTCGCTCGCGCCGCGTCCTTCGACGCGCCTGATTTTGGCCAGTTCCGGACCATGGAGCGCCAGCCAGGGCTGGAAGATCGCGCCTTCGTTGGCAAAGAATTCGCGCACATCCTTTTGCCAGACTTCGTTTTCCAGCAACACCAGCGGCATCACGACGAGGATTGGATCCCAAGGCGGCCGCTCGCCATCGGCGCTGCCAGGCGAGAGCTCGCCACGTTCGATCATCCAGGCCAGAAAGCACAGCATCTGTAGCGTCTTGCCGAGACCCATATCGTCGGCCAGAAGGCATCCGCAGCGCCCCATCCGGAAGCATCGCTGAAGCCATGCGAGACCTTCTCGCTGATGCTCCTTGAGCGGTCGCTCCGGTCGTAGTGAGCGGGGCAATTCGCAGTCGTCAAGGCTGGCATGCGAATCGTCGGCGCGCTCGGAGTATTCGACCGCCGCTTCATTGGTATGAATCAAAAGATAACGGCGCGGCGCGCGGGCGCCGTCGGACGCCGCGGCCGACGGATTCAGCGCGGCCACCTGCTCGTCAAGTGCGCGAATTAAAGTTTCGTCGAGCGCGATCGATTTGCCCTCGTACTCGATTACGCCGTGTCCCGCGAGCCACGCCTGACGCGCTTCGTCGCGCAATTGCCGCGCTTGCTCGGGATTGGTGAAGACGATCGTCGTCGCCGACCCATCGGCGTATCGGCATTCAAGGCCAGCCTCGGCAATGCCAGGCGAAGGCGCCGCGCCGGCCGCGGGGTCGGCGGCGTCAAAGATGCATTCGCCGGTGAGGCGCACGTACGGCTGGACGGTGAATGGGAAATCGCCGATCCCCTTGACCCGTGGCCCGAATTGTTCGAGGTCGATATCAACGTGGTTGGCGACGCCGTCGAAAAGCGCCACAGGTTTGCGCAAAACCTCGGCGCGCTCCGCGCCTCCCAGATGGCGCACGCGCTGCATCCGGCGCAGCACCTCGCGCTGTTCGTCGTCCAGGATGATGCGCATGCGTCCGCCCTCGCCGTCGTCGATTCGGTACATCTCTTCGGCGTCGTCGGCGGCGAAGAAGGCGCGCCGCAGCGGTTCGTCGGGAGCGCCATCAACTTTCGGTGCGAAGCTTATCCGGCCGTCGGGATCGAGTACCAGGTCAAGGCCGACGCGGCTCGCGATCAACACTTTTTCCCGCGCGATGAAGCGGTCGAGCTGAGCGCCAACGGCGGAAGCGAGTCCTTTGACCTTTTCAAAGCGAATAAAGGCCGTCCCTCCGATTTTCCGCTCGGGAGGCTCGGCGTTGAACGAGTCAATCGCTTCGAGCAAGGCGAAAAGCGATGCGTCGAGCCGATAGACGCGCCCGTCATGCTGAAGGAAGCATCCGATTCGCCGCGGATAAATCGCCCGCGCTCCGGAGTGGAAGCGGTAGTGATAGCGAAAATTGGGATGTCCGAGCGCGCCGCTCGATTCGAGCGTCAACGTGAATGGCACCGGTGGAACGATACCGTCAAAGGCGTCGATTTCGTGATTTTCGAGTTCGAC
>JBOHWL010000139.1:0-28245 GCA_050736615.1 Binataceae bacterium (SeqCode)
GGATAGGATTTCTCGCAATCTACGTCCTCACCGCTGCTCCCAAGACTGTTTTTAACGAACACATCCTGCTCGCCAATGCCCTCCTACATGGGCATGCGTGGATCAATGCGCCCAGCTACATGGAACACGCGGTCTTCCGAGGTCGCGACTATATTGTGCACGCCCCGCTCTCGGCTTTCATCCTGGTTCCGCTGGTGGCGCTTTTCGGACCGACGTTAAGCCAGACATCCGTGAGCACCGTGATTGGTGCGGTAACTTGCGTATTGGCATGGCGTCTCACCAGTGTGCTGGACGCAGTCTCGTCAAGGGTATGGCTGATCATATTTTTTGGGATTGGCACCACCTTCTGGTACGAAGCCACTCTGGGGAATAGCTGGGATTTTGCGCTGGTTGTCAGCACGGTACCCACTCTGATTGCGCTTAATGAACTGTTTGGCCACGGACGCCCATTCGTGGTGGGTATTTTTGCCGGATTGGCTTTCCTCGCCCGCTATGATCTGGTCCTCGCCTGGCCCTTTTATCTGGCAGCCGCCGCAGTCAAGAGTCGTTCCTGGAAAGCACTGGAGACGATTTTTGGATTTGCCATCGCAGTACTGGTTTTTATCTGGTTCAACGAAGTGAGGTTTGGAACGATCTGGGATATATCGCTCACGACTTATGCACGGCACGATCCCTGGTTGCAACAACGCATGGGCGGAGGATCGCCTTTCCAGTTACGTTTTCTACCAAACAATCTATATACACTTTTCTTCATGGCGCCTGTGCTGGATGGACGCTTTCCGTATATTCACCCACAGATGCAAGGGCAGGCGTTGATTCTTACCAGTCCCGCGTTTTTGCTCGCGTTGCAGCCGAGTTTCAAGCGGGCCATCCCGCTGTCGCTACTGCTCGCAGCCTGCTTCAGTATGGGACCGGCACTTCTGGTCTATGCCAACGGATTTCAGCAGTTCGGAACGCGTTACTATGTCCAGGTGTTTCCGTTTCTTCTTGCCCTAATGATCCTGGGAGTTAAGGAACGTGGTCTGGATCAGCTCGGCCGGATTTTGATCGTGTTTTCCGTGTTGCTGGTCATGTTCGGAATGTGGCAGATCCGCGCGCTTGGTTATGCCTGAAAAATAGAACAAGCTATACAGCCAATAGAGGGCAGCACGCGATAAGACAGTTTCGCTTCGCGACGAGCCACAATATTGCCGGTAAAGGGTGGACTAAGGACCACCTGCGAAAAGTAATCAAAAAGGGGGACCGCGAAGATGAAAAGGCTAGTCGGATTGCTGAGCTTGGCATTGATAGTTGGTGCGGGTTCGGCGCGTGCTGCGTCAGTGTCGTGGACTTATGAGTACGATGGTCATCTGGAGTTGCAAAACAACTCTACCTCCACAGCTTCCGTGACGTTGGACACCTATTTCGGCGATCAAACGGTGTGCGGGACAACCTTATCCTGCTACTACCATAACACGCCGACATCGGGGATAACCGTCGCTGGTAGCGCAAAAGTGATCGATCACATGGGAAAACATCTTCGATGATAGCGGAGTACACGATGCGGATTATCAGGCGGAGTATGTATACGTCACTTCCACGAGATCGATGAGTTGCCTGAACGGCACGAACGACTATATCACAACCGAGCACAATCCGGGTTCGGCCATTAACACCGGAGTGGCAACGCCGATCTCTGGATGACGCATCAAGGCGGGTCTAGCGGCAAAAATTGCGATAATTCCTCAATTCCAGCTAACACCGCAACCCAAGTCGAATCGGATAACGCTGGATCATGCAATCCTGACGCGAGCTACTGCTCGACCAGAAGCACGCAGACTCTATGGCGCGGGCGCATGCTCGATCCCAATTTGCGGCTAATCACGTTTACTGGCGAGCCATGGATGGCTTTCGCAAAGATGCATGACACTTCGCTACCAGCGCTTGATCTATCGGTATGCCAAACGCCCAAGAACCAACATCCAAAAGCGTGGCGTAGCCCCGAGGATAAGCTGTCTGAGGATACCAGCCGAATGGTCGATGCCTGCCCCGCTTCATTCAACTAGACCCAAGCATCTGAATCGCAGCGGCAGGGCATTTCAATTGCGCCCGCTGCTGCGGCGGCGCGAAACTTCATCGGCGCGCCCGCCTCCGCGCAGGCCTCGTAGCCTCTTCGTCAATTTCGTGTTTGCCCTCAGGCGGCTGGCGACGTGGCGCGCGACCGGGCTTCTATTAATAGGCTTCGCCCGCCGTCGGGATCGAGGTGCGGTAAAGCCGTGAGCCCGTGCAGGCGCACCGCCTGCGCCCTAACCGAGTATCACACGCATGCTTGGCGCGTGATCAGTTGGGCTCCGCGACATGGGACAGCCGGCCTTTTTGGACCACTCGCGTATTGTTCGCGGGGTTCAGGACGGCGCTTGGTATCGGCACCATCGCCGCGCCCGGCGGCTGCCAATATAAGACGATGCGCGCGCCACCCCACAGATTGCGTTGGCCAACCTCGATCCGATGAGTTCCCGCACTCAGATAGGCGACGCCCTCCGCATGGTTAAGGGTCACCGCGCCGGGATCGTTGATCACCGGATTGCCGTCGATCACGACCCAGCCGTCATCGTCGACATCGAGCGCAAAGCGATACACACCGGTTTGCGCCACCATCAGTGTGCCGGTCCATAGGATGTGAGAAGGTGTCGGCAGCGCGCCGAGTTCGGCGATGTCTTCGAAATCGATGCGAGGATCGACCCGCTCCAGCAATGGCGGAAACCCCTGACCGCTAAGCCCGCGATAGTAACGCGCGAGCAGGCCGTGCGCCGCCGTGGTGTCATCGGCACAAATCGCGCGGCACAAGAGCGGCGGCGCGAATAAAGCCGCGATCGCCACCAACGCCGCCGCCGACGCCATTTCACGCGTCATCGGGTCGCCACGCCATAGGCGTAACTCGCGGATGAGAAAAAATGCGCCGGCCCCCCATAGCAAGGCCAGCGGCCATAATTGCAGCGAACGGGGCAGGCCGGCGAGCTTGCCAAGATTGAAAGCGGTTGACTGGCCAACGACCGGCGGTCCGCCGAAGTACGCATCCCGATCATACGCGAAGTCACCGCGCAAATAGGCGGGATAAATAAAGTCGCGCAGCGGGTTTTCATATTCATACGGGAAATGCGGCTCAACTGAGGTCGCCATCAACATCGCAAAGACGCCCAGCAACGCCAACGCTGCCAATGGCCAATTCCATCGCCGCGGCAGGAACGCCAGCGCCAGCACTATGAACGGTATCGAGGCGACGATCTGCCGCGGACCGGTGGCGATACCGCCACCCCACGACACGATCGATTGGCCAAACGAGGCGTTGAACAGAATGAACGCGACGATCACGAAGGCGGTGACGGCGAACTCGGCGCGATACTTGCCCCTCATCGCAAAATAAATCAGGGCCGGAATCACCAGCACCAATTCCGGATTGCAATAGAGCAAGCCCCGCTGCGGGTCGATCAGGATTTTCCGCAGGATCCATAATTTCGGATAGGTCAGCCCGACGAAGCCGGCCGCCTGTTCGGGAAACTGCGTATTACCGGGAAGCCTGTAGGCTTGATAGCTCAGGAACAGAGAGTTGCCGAATGCCGCCTGGTTGTAGGCCAACAGCACCACCGCAATCGCGGCGGCGCCGGCGGCGAAGGCGGCAATATGACGGCTGCGGCCAAGCCGGAAAAGCGCATAAACCGCCAACGCCAGCGCAATGATTATCGACGGGAAATCGCACAGCACCGTCCATCCGGCCAGCGCACCCGCTATCATCGCGCGGCCGGCCTCGGGGCGTTGTTCATGGGTCGCCAGCAAATAGAAAGCGGTGAAGCCGCACGCCGCCGCAATTGGCTCGCCGGTCATCTCGGTGGCATAGGGAAACACGATAGTGGCGAACGCAAGAATCAGCGCGAGCGCCGCCGCACGCCCATCGTCGGCGCCCAGCGCGAGCGCGAACCGATACATCACGACCGTCATCAATGCGACCAGCAGCGAGGTCGAAAAAATGATCGTGAGCCAGGTCGCAAGCGCCCAATACAAGGCCGGGCGGCTGTGGGACAGCGGGAACAGGATTGTGCTGAAAATCGCCCATTGGATAAGCCCGCTGAAGGAGCCGCCGGGCGCTTTGACGGAATAGTAATGACCGGCGACGTGAACAATATCGGCGGTGTTGTAGCCGGCATAACCGTCGATCCACAGCGTGTGGCGTTCAAGGATCGAACGCATCAGATCGAAACGCGCGGCGGTGCTCTGATCCGCGCCCTGGTAAAAATAGGCGAAGCTCAGGAGCGCGACGAAAAAAAGCGCAAGCTCGACCCGGCGGCGGCTCGGAGCCGGCAGGCTCATCGGCGCACGCGCCTCCGCGTCGCCCCAGAGGTCTCGTGGCGAGCCTCGAGGTCGAGGCGCGCCTGCCGGCGTTTTGCACGCGGTTCTCTGGCCGCGCCCGCCACAGGCATCGAGGTGCCGTAAAGCCACCATCCGATCACCGCTAGCAGCACGAACGCGAGAAAAGTGACGACCAACGTCCACAGACTGCCGATCGGACCTGAACCTTCGGCACGTCGCACCGCGGTGAGGTTGTACACGAAGGGCGTGCCGGGCGGCGGCGGTCCCGCGATTCTCACCACGCGCGGATCGCGGAAGGCGCCTTCTCCTCGCGCAACACTGGCGAAGCCGCCAACCCGTAAGGCGACGTCGATATCCGCGCCGCCTTTACCAATCAACAGATAAAAGGCAACGCGGCGCCATCCGCTGGTTCCGATCAAGCTGTTGGAGACAATGCCGTCTTCGAGCACGCTGATATTCGCGCCGGTTTTGACGCCGAATACATCCTGGCTCCGAGCTTCGGCACTGAAGTAATACCAACCCGGCCGCAGGCTGAGCGATTGAACCCAACGCGCATCATTTTCCCGATGATTGATGATTGCAAGCTCGCCCGGCTGGCCGTTGCTCGGCGCGATCCAGGTGAACGTGGTGGTGGAAGGCGAAAGAATCCAGCCATCGTGCCGCCATTCGTCAGGAGCATCGCCCGAACCGCGACTCAAATCGCCGTTAGCCAGGAGGTTTTGGCTGAGTGCGCGGGGACCGCTCACCGTTGCGACGTCCCCTTTCTTCTCTTGTAAAACCGCGGCGGGATTTGTTTTCGGCAGCGCGGGACGGGGAGAAAACAGCGCGCTCGCCATCATCGCGATCGCGATTGCGGCGCACTGACGCGCTATCAAATGATGCCCGGCCATCAGATCCAATTGTGCAAACCCGGTCCTTCGAACCACATCCGCGCGTAATACCCGATCCGTGGAATCGGCGTGCCGAGCCAGATGGGAAGATAGAATAGAAACAGGGCGACGGCGGTCACGACGAAAGCAACGAACAGAAAGCGGTTGGCCGCACGTGGCCGATGCAGCAGGGCGATGTAGGTGAAAACGACGATGGCCACCAAGGGAATTCCGGCCAATTCCCTCGGATTGATCGTCACATGGAAAATCGCTGTTCGTGCCGGCAGCCATCCGGGCGCGAGCGTCGACGCGATATGGCCAACGCCCACAACGTAGACGACCAGCAGGGGCACCATCAGCGCGAGCGCTTCCCACAGTTCAGCGTCGCCCGTCCACATTTCGGCCATGATTCCGCCCAGTGCAAGATAGCCGATATAGACCGACGGCATATAGTGATAGAGGAATAAAATCCGCGTAATCGGGATCCAGATTACGAGATAGGCAAGATAGCCGACAACGAGGAATGTGCGGGTTATCTTCGGGCGTTCGAGCGCGCGCACCGCGGTGATCGTGATGGCGGGAATCACTGCCCACCAGGTCAGTGGATTACCCGCGCCCCAGATAGTCGCGACATCGCCGATTTTGGGGAAATTCTCCCAATACGCGACCGGTCGCAGCATCAGCGGCCAACTCCACCATGGCGACGAATACGGATGGGTCGCGCCGGCCACGCTGTTCTCATACCAAATCACCTGTTTGTAGTAGTGGAAAAGGTCGGCCATCCCGCCCCACCAGCCGAGATAGTATTTCGGCAAAAACGCCGCCAGGTATAGGAACGCGGAGACCGAGCCGATCAACAGTGCGGCGCCGATCAGGCGGCGGATGCGCTGGCTGTCCGAGAGTGCCGCGATCCCCAGCTCTGAACGCCAGAGCGTGAACGCCATGAAGCCGAACACGAGCAGAAAGGTTATTCCCGGCACGTAGAGCTTCGAACCCAAACACAGGCCCAGCGCAATTCCAGCGCACAGGATTGTTCGCCTTCGATCCAGCGGCTGAGCGTTCTGAATGAATCGAAACAGAAACAAATAGGCGATTGCGGCAAAGGTGAGATAGGCGATATCGATCACCCCGATGCGCGAATCGACGATGAAGAAGCCGTCGCAGGCGATGAAGGCGGCGGCCAGCACACCCGCCAGGCGCGACCGGAACATCCGCCGTCCCAGCATATAGGTCACGCCGGCCATCACCGTACCGAGCAGAGCGTTGCCGAGCCGCCAGCTCGTTGAATGATCGCCGAAGAGCATAATGCCCAGGGCGATGATGAGCTTGTCGAGCGGCGGATGGGGATCGAGGAAGGGTTCGCCGCGCAAATAATGCCGCGCCTGGCCGACGAAATGCACTTCATCGAAGACGATCTCGTGCGGATGGCCGATATGCCAGAAGCGCAGTAAGGCGGCGATCGCGACGATTGCGGTCAACGCGAGAGTATCGGCGCTCAGCCACGGAAAGCGCTCGTAAGTTACCGCCGGCGGCCACCAATTAAAGCCGGTGCGCACGCGGCGGATGATCGTGCCGAACCACGCCTCCTCGGGGTCTGGCGCGGAGACGGTCGCGCCCGCTCGATAGCCATAAACGGCCGCGATCGCGAAGCCAAACAAGTTGGCAATCGCTGTCATCATCGCCACGCTGTCGCGCGCCCCCATGAAAACCGTGGTTCGCAGCGTATGCAGCACGTACGCGAGATTGATGAAGCAGGTACACGTGAGCAGCACGAATACGCCCATCATGGCTGGTTCTTCCAACGCGAGCGGTACGACAAAAGCCAGCGCGGGATAGAGATACCGCTCGTGCATGCGCGGCGCGAACATGAAAAAGCCGAACAGCGCGAGAAAGCAGGTGCAAAGCAGATTACGTTTTGACGGCGCGCGCCATAACATCCACAGGAGGAAGCCGTACAGCGGCACCAGCAGCGCCATCCCAAAGATGAAATACGTTACGCCCAGGATCGTGCCGCTGTCCTGCTGGCGCACGCCGCCGATCAGCGCCATGAAATTGAAGGCGTTGACGGAAGTCTCGTGATAGTAGCTGGCGGTGGATTGATACAGCGCGGGCAGCCAGTCCCAGGCGTGGCCAATCTGAAACGGCGCCACCCCGACTACGACGACGACGATGAGCGCAAGCGCCGCGCGCCACCATCGGCGCGGCGCGCTCCGCAACAGCGTCCATAAACCGAGCACCGGCAATAACGTGAGTGCCTGCGGTTTAATCAGCACCGCCAAGGCGGCGCAGGCCCAGCCCAGTTCGAATTCAGCCGCGACCATCATCGCGACGCTCAGCAACATCACGAAGGTCACGGCCGAATCGGTCTGACCCCATACCACGGTGTCGAACAGTAACGCCGGATTGAGCGCCACCAGCAGCATCGCCAACCATGCCAGCGACGGATGACGCGCGCGGACCAGTACGAACACCAGCAGCGCCAAAAGCAGGTCGGCGGCCATGGCCGGCGTCTCAACGATTATGCGCAGCGCTTCGCCACTGGCGCCGATGGTCCTGGCGAACCATCCGGCGAGCCACAGCGGATAGAGATATCCGGGCGGATAATCGATGAAATAACCGGGCCGATAGAGGTGCGCCGGCCCGGCGTTGGCGATTTGCAGGGCCCACGCTTCATAGGTGCCGACGTCGGTCTGAAACCCGTGAAAAGCCAGTAGCGCAAAGGTTTTCGCGATCCAAACAACGGCCAACAGCAACAGCGCCTTGGGCAAGGCGCGATCGCGAGCGGCGATAATCGGCCGCGCGCAAAGAAACAAGGCGTAGGCGACGAGCCCGGCGAGCAGGAGCCCGGCGACGACCCCGGGCGCCCGCCCGCTCGCCCATGCGCCCGCTGGAATACCGGCTTGCGCATAAGCTACCGCGGCCGGCGCGCTCATCGCCGCGATTGCGATCGGCACGACCGTCGCGCGTATGCCTGCCGAGCTTCGCTGCGTCTCCGTTGATCCCCCCGAGAGATTCCTTTTGCGACTCCATCGGCCTTGGCCGAGGTCCGTGCTTAAGCGCGACAGCTAACATAGCCGACCGGCGCGCAATGATTAACCCTGCTTCAACTGGCGGCCGGCCTACGCTTGGCGTTATGATCCGCTTCGCTTTTGCGTCAAGGAGAGAGCGCGGATGAAACTCGTTCATGCCATCTACGAACCGGCCGGCGACGGTCCTTTTTCAACTATTTTCGCGATGCACGGATGGGGTTCTAATGCGATGGACCTGCAGGGGCTGGCGCCCTTCATCGCGGGCGGACAATGCCTGGTTATCTGTCCACAGGGTCCGGTTGAAGTCGAAATCGGCGCGATCAACGGCTACGGCTGGTATCAAATGCGGCCGGGCTCATCGCCGGATGAGGAAAAGGTCGACGCGGCAGTGAGGGAGCTCGAAAATTTCATCGCGGCGGCGTGCGAACGCTATCCCGTCGATCGCCGCAAGCTCGTGGCGTGCGGCTTCAGCCAGGGCGGCATGATGGCGTATAGCTTGGCGATCCGCCATCCGGAAAAATTCGCCGGGCTGGTCGGCATCTCCACCGCTTTCCCGGAACGGCTCGCCGAGCAGGTAAATAATCCGACGGCGCTCGAACAATTGCCCACGCTCGTTCAACACGGACGCGCCGACGAGATGCTGCCGCTGGCGCGTGCGCGTCAGTCGGTCGAACTCCTGCGCAAGCTCAAGGTTCCACTCACCTATCGCGAGTACGATTGCGGCCACGAGGTCACTGCCGACGGCGTCCGCGACTTATCCGAATTTCTCATCAATAAAGTGCTTCAGGCGGTCATCCCGGCTTGACGATCTTGCTGGCACGGCTTACCGCGCGCACCCGATTTGCGAGCTGGGGAACCTCCGCACGAGCCACTGTTGTCATTCAGAGAGTGTGTGAAGATTTTGTTCTTCTGTCATTCCGAGCACAGCGAGGAATCCCGGATCTTTCCGCTTCTCCTATGTTTTTTCGGGGTTCTTCACTTATTTTTGAGCGCACCTCGCGGACTCGTTTGCTCGCTTCGCCTGCGACAACGCTGGCGGCAGGCTCCGTTCAGAATGACAAAAATTCACAGACTCCGAGCGGAGTCTGCCTCCAGCGCAGCCGCAGGTTAAGTGATGGATCAGAATAATCGCGAGGAGGCTGAAAAATTCACTCGCTTGCTGCGGGTGGTCCGCGAGTTGCGCCTTCAATGTCCGTGGGATCGTGAACAAACGATCGAAAGCCTCGCCAAACATTTGCTTGAAGAGGCTTACGAAGCGCTGGACGAAATTGAGCGCGGGGACGCTCATGCGCTGGCCATTGAACTTGGCGATCTGCTTTCGCAGATTTTGTTCATAACGGTTATCGCGGAGGAATCGGAACGTTTCAGCATCGCCGCGATGCTTTCAGCGGCGGCCGACAAGCTGATCCGCCGCCATCCGCATATTTACCCCGATCCCGCGACGGGCGGTACGGCGCCAGGCGACGCGGGTGAGTCCGCAAACCTTCGCAAAACACTGAGTGTCGCCGAGGTGTTGGAAACCTGGAGCCGTATCAAAGAAGAAGAGCGCCGGAGTGAGGGAAAAAACTCGGCGCTTGACGGTATCGCGCGCGCCATGCCCGCCCTGATGCGCGCGGAGAAACTCGGCGTGCGCGCGCGTCAGGCCGGAATGGACTGGCCCAACCTGCCGGCGGTGTTGGCCAAGGTGCGCGAGGAATTGGCCGAAACTGAGGAAGCGCTCGCGCGTGGAGACCACACCGCAGTCGCGGCCGAATTGGGCGACTTGATGCTGGCACTCGCCAACGCGCCGCGTTTCGTCGGCCATGAGGCCGAAGAAACTCTGCGAAAGGCATGCGACAAGTTCGTCGCGCGGTTCAGCAGCGCTGAGCAACTCGCTGCGGCGCGCGGCCTCGAGCTCAAACGGCTGTCGAATGAGCAGCTCGACTCACTCTGGCAGGAGGCCAAACGCGTGAAATAGGCGTGTGCGGCTGTTCAAGCCGTCTCACTGCTTGGTATCGTCCGCAGTGTCATCGGCATAACTGGCCGCGCCGCTTTGAGCTTGGGACTCAGTCTTCGTCGTGCCGGCGCTATCGCCGGTACCGGTCAGATCGCCAAGTTTCTGGTTCAGCGCCTGCTTCTCCTGTTCGATGACCTCGTCGACTTTTTGCTTGATGTTACCTTCGGCCTCATCGAGAGCCTCTTTGGCCTTGTCCTTAATCAGATCGCTGAGTCCCATCACGCTTCTCCCTGATGAAATTGCGAAGTCACTCAATCGTTGATCCGCATCAACGAAGACGCAACCGTGGTTTTCAAAGCGGAGTTGACCGGCCCTACCCCGTCTTGACCGGCGCCACCGCCACTGTTAGCTAAGATTGATTATGCCGCATATTCCCGTTCACCCGTCCGCGCAAAAGCGCCATCGTCAAAGCCTCAAACGCAACGAACGTAATCGCGCGATCAAAACCCGTGCGCGCACCGCCGCCAAATCCGCCCTCGAAGCTATCGAAGGAAACGATGCAGCCGCCGCGCGCGCGCAGTTGAAGACCGCGATGAAGGTTTTATTCAAGGCGGCCAGCAAAGGTACGCTCAAGCGCAACACTGCGGCACGTAAGGTCGCACGCCTGTCGCGCCGGTTCCATCGCGCGCATGAGACGGCCGCGCCAGCTCCGTCTGAAAGCCAGGGTTAGCCGCTCGCCTGCATGAGGCGGTCCGTGACCACCGCGGTCACGACACCGTAGAGGACGTGCATTCCCAGCCGTCGCAACGAGATTTGCGGTACGTGGTCCCGCTCACCATGAGTGAGGCCGGCCAGCGGCGCGATACCGCCAAAATTGAGCGCGTAGAGGCCGCTGCCGAACAGCGCGCCCGCGGTTGCCGGAGTAACTCGGTTGAAATAGCGCCGTGCGTTGGCATACCCGATGCCGAATACGCTCGACGCGGCCATGTGATTTAATTGCTCCAGGACCGACGTTCCGGATTCGCCTATTCGGTCGCGCGTACTAAAGTTTCGATCGAGCCAATCGTTGGCGAGTTCGGCCAAAGTCGGCGGCGCAAGCTCAGCGCTCCGCCCGGCCGTCATCACTTCGGCCAAGACCGCGCCGCCAATCACGCCGGCAATCGCACCGGCGATTGAAGTTTGCATCTGAATAACTCCTGCTGACGAACGTTCGTGCCACCTACGGGAACCGCGGCGGCAAGTCGTGATTCTAACGATGGCGCTCACAAAGTTAGCGCCACTGCTCAGCCTAGGTTAAGCACTCGATGACACCCCTCATTTCAGATTGATGATTGCCTGCGCGTATTCAGCGTTCCAGAGAGACGCGGCCTGTGTATTTCCTTTTGAGCGGCCGTGGCGCACCTTTAGAGTCAGCTTGGGGTCTTGTCCTGCGAAGTTGGCTGAACCAGAGTCTCGGCGTTGTTTTGGTTGATCAAAGCTCTTCCTTATTGTTGCCAAAAGCGCTTGAATGAACCTTATGCATCGCGACAGCGGCTGGCTCGGCGACGAATTATAACGAATCAGGTAACCAATTCTGAGCGTACAAGGTGTCGGCAATTATTGAAACGACAGACAAGCAACGCGGTACAATCGGCATAAGCGCCTTTTGTAAACCGGCGCACGCGCGCCCTGAATCACACGTGAAGCGCGACATCGCCATTATCTGCGCGGGTTGCGGCAAGGAGATAGATCCATTGGCCGAGCGCTTCTATGTGTGCCCGCAGTGCGGCCCAACGCATCCGAAGTGCCGTTGCCATCATTGGGGCTCGTCGGATTAGGTGAAACTCCGTGAAGCGCGCCTCAATCCAGGCTCGGGCGCGATTCGCGACGTCGCTATTCCGCAACGTTCCTGGAAATTCGTTTACCTTGCCCGAATTGAAGCCTTCAGCCCGGGAAAAATCCGGTCTTTCTTGAAGCGGGCGGGGAATTGTCACAAAGCCATTAAGTCGATCAACAATCCAGCGACCGTCTGCTCACGTTCCTTTAGTAAGCCCATTTTGAAATTCGTGTCGAGTTCGCAGGCGCGCCGATGGGCGCGCGCAAGGCGCTCACCGCCCAGCCGCCGCGCTCCCTCGACCGCGCGTGCCAGCAAAATACTGGTGGGCGGATAGCCGAGCGCCTTAGCCACTTCGCCAACGCTGCGGCGCTTTTCGAGAATGGCGGCCGCCACCATCATCCGGCGCAACATCGGAATGATCTCGACCGCGAGCAGCTCAATCGGATCACGTCCGGTTTGGAGCGCGCGATCGAACAGGCCGATACTCTCACCCAGGCGTCCACGGGTCATGCTTTCGGATAATTCGAAGAGTTCGGGAACACGCAACGAGGCGTGCGCGACGAGGTCGCCGGCCTCAATACGAGTACGACCCTCGTGATGGATGGCTGCGAGCGCGAGGGCGTTGTTAATCGCGCTCAGGTCATTGCCGTGGCGCGCCGCGAGCAACTCGGCGGCCTCGCGCGTGAGGCCAATACCACCGAGACGCGCGAAAGTCTCGGCGTATTGCGCAAGCTGATTATCAAACGGGCGCAGGCAATTGACGACGATTCCGCTTTGTTCCACCTTGCGCCGGATTTTGGCGGGTGCGGTATCGCGCTCGTATAACAACGCGAGGTGAACCGGCCCCTCGATATGGTCAAGCGCCGCAATCAGCGCGGCCTCGTCGCCAGCCGCCCCTCCCCCGCGCCGACCGCTTGTCTCCTCATGCTCAGTTTCGCTCGAGCTGTCGCCGTCGTCGCCGCCGCGCTCGCGATGAGAGCGAAGCACGCGGCACGCTATCAGCCGTTTGGGCGCGAACAGATCGGCGGCCGAAAGCTCGCTGATTAACCCGGCGAAATTGACACCCACCCCAACCTGACAGGCGCGGTAGTTGAAGCCCTCTCGCGTTAGCCTGCCGCGGATCGCGTCGAGCGCGTATTCGCGCAGAAAAGGCTGCGGACCGGCGATCAGCATCACCGCCGGCATCGCCCGCCGGTTAGTCAGGCCACGGATGAATTGCAGCGCATTCTCGACCGGCATCAGGGCTCAACTCAAACAGTCCGACGATTCCACTATGTCAAAAGCCTTCAGACATCGAGGCGTACAGATTCTGTGCAAGCGTCAGCAGCGTCATCCGCTGAGAGGCGTACTGTTGCGTTTGCGCCACCTGGATGTCCGTCATGTTGGCGATGTCCTTCGAGCGCTGGTTCTGCTGCAGAAAAATCGGCGAAGTGGTGACGACCGACTGCGACACAACGGCGTAATTTTGTCCAGCCGTAATTCCGCTGCTGCTCCAGATGGTCTTATGCGTGTGCGTATCGACGAGGTCGGCATTGGCCGACATCGTCTGGGTATAGAGCGTCGGTTCGTTAACCGCGTTGAAGGTCACCGGCAGCGCGTTGATATAGAAGATTTCGCCGCTCAGCACGAGATCCGCCTGTTTCGGATCATCCACCAGGCGCAGCCGCTTGTGGTTGGCGATTTCGTCCTTCAGCGCGAGCATGAACTGGTCGTTGACGCCGGTGTAACGCGTGCGGTTGCGGAAGCGCTCGACGTAGATAGTCTTGTCCTGGGCGGGTATGCCACTGCCTGATGCGGCGAAATGATAACCGCACCCACACAGGACCGTCGCCGCTAGCCCCCACAAAGCGAACCTAACAAGATTTTGCCGGATTGCCTTGCTCACCCTTGCCCTTCAGATGCAAGCGACCGGCTACATGATCGAGCACGCCGTTGACGAAGCGGCCGGACTCTTGATCGCCATAGCGTTTGGCCAATTCGATCGCCTCGTCGATCGTGACGCGTGCCGGCACGTCTTCAATACTGAGTAATTCATACAGCGCCAGTCGCAAAATATTATGATCGACGCGAGAGAGACGGCCAATCGACCAATGTTCAAGCACTTCCGCCAAATGTTGGTCGAGATTGGCCCGATCATGCCGCACTCCCTCGACCAGAGCCAGTGCGAACTTGCGCACCCGCTCGTCGGCCGGAAAGCTCGCGAAAAACAGCACCAGGTCCTCGTTGGAGGCCTCGCCGCGAATATCCATTTGATAAAGGGCTTGGAGCGCGAGCTCCCGGCCCATGTGTCTGAGTCCCATAGATAGCGCCCGCCGCGTAATAGGGCGGACAACGGCCTCGGTCCGATTTCAGGTGACAACCGTGAGCTTGGTGAACAGGTGACCAAGCTTTTCCTTCTTGGTCCGCAGATAATCAATGTTACCACTATGTGGCGTGACTTCCAGCGGCATTCGCACCACGCGCACACCGTAGCGTTTGAGGCTTTCGATTTTATGTGGATTGTTGGTCAGCAGCCGGACTTCCCCCACCCCGAGATCGCGCAGGATTTGCGCGCCGATGCCGTAATCGCGCAGGTCTTCCTTGAAACCCAGCTCCAAGTTCGCTTCGACCGTGTCATAACCCTGATCCTGAAGCGCGTAGGCCTTAATCTTGTTGCCCAACCCGATGCCTCGCCCCTCCTGATGCAAATAGATTATCACACCAGCCTCGGCGGCTAGGACCTGCCGGACCGATTCGGCTAATTGCTCGCCACAATCGCAGCGCGAAGAACCGAAAACGTCGCCGGTAAGACATTCGGAATGGAGGCGCACCAGGGCGGGCCGGCCGCCGCCAACGTTACCTTTGACCAGGGCCAGATGTTCACGCCCGTCCACCACGTTGCGAAAAACGATACCGCGCAATTCCCCACCTTCGACCAGAAAAGGGGTCTCGGTGACGCGTTGCACCAGCAGCTCGTTGGTCAGACGATACGAGACCAAGTCGCGGATGAGACCCAGGGGAATCGAATGTTTCTCCGCAAATTCGTACAACGCCGGCAGCCGCGCGGCTTCACCATCGTCGCACAGAATCGCGCAGGTGGCCGCCACCGGTCGCATCCCGGCCGCCCGCACCAGGTCGACCGCGCCCTCAGCTCGTCCCCACCGCATCATCACACCCCCGCTGAGCGCCATCAGTGGCAGCACGTGACCGGGCATCACAAGGTCTTCGGGACCGGATTTGTCGGAGGCGAGCACGCTGATGGTGCGCGCGCGATCATTGGCTGAAATCCCAGTGGTGACGCCCTCGCGCGCCTCGACCAGTGCCCCGGCCTGCTCCATGGCTTCGCCGCCCAGAGTCGAGGGTACGAGTGGGATCCCCAATTCGCGCATGCGCCGCTCAGGAATTGCCACGGATACGATTCCGCAGCCTTCGCGCGCCATGAAGTTGACGTGCTGCGGCGTGATCTTCTCCGCCGCCATAACCAGGTCGCCCTCGGCCTCTTCGCCGTAATCATTCACCAGCACCACCATTTGGGCGCCGCGAATACGGCTGAAAATTGCGTCCAACGAAGTCCCGGGCATAAGCTCCCTGTGTAGTTGATATTATCATCGTCGCGGCCGCTCGCAAAACCGATTCCTCAATCAAGCAGAAATCTTCAGACGCCAGCGCGACGACGATTCACCGCGGCTTCGATAAGCCAATCCTCACCCACCATGCGCACGCGCATCGGGCCAAGCCTGAGCGCGTCTCGAACGGTCGCACCGCGCAGCCCCTCGACCGCCGCCAAACCGGCGCCGATGATGCGCGGGGCAAGAAAAAACGCCACCCGATCGACCACGCCCGCATCCAGCGCGGCACCGGCCAGATGCGCGCCGCCTTCGAGCAGTACCTTCGACCACCCGCGCCGCGCCAGCTCACGCATCACTTCATCCAGCCGCAAGGCACCCTCACGCTCACTCACCGTCAGCACTTCAACGCCGCGATAATCATGCCGGGCGCGATCGCGATTGCGCGGCGCCGTCACCAGGATGGTTGGCGCATGCGACCGCGAGTTGAATACGGCCGCGCCGGGAGGCGAACGCAAACGCCCGTCGATAATCACGCGCACCGGATCGCGCCCGCCTTCGATACGGCAAGTCAAACGCGGATTATCGGCGATAACCGTACCCGCGCCGACCATCACGACGTCGGCTTCACGGCGCCATTGATGGACCAGCAAACGCGACTGCTTGGAACTAATCCAGCGCGCATCACCGCTTTGCGCGGCGATACGGCCGTCGAGCGAGGCCGCGAGTTTGAGCACGACAAAGGGCCGCCCGCGCGTGACGCGCGTGATGAAGCCCTCATTTAGTTCGCGGCATTCGGGGGCGAGCACGCCCACTACGGTTTCGATGCCGGCGCGCTCTAGAATCGCGAAGCCGCGGCCCCTCACCGGGGGATACGGATCGAGACAGCCGGCCACGACGCGGCTAACCCCGGCTTCCACCAGCGCGGTCGCGCATGGCGGCGTTTTGCCATGATGCGCGCAGGGTTCAAAGGAAACGTACGCGGTAGCCCCGCGCGCGTGGGTCCCAGCGCAATGCACAGCCTCGGCTTCGGCGTGCGGCCGGCCCCCGGCGCCGGTCGTACCGCGTCCAACAATTTTCCCGTTGCGAACGATCACGCATCCGACGGCGGGGTTGGGCGAAGTCAATCCGAGGGCGGTGCGCGCAAGACCCAGGCATTCGCGCATGAAAAATTCATCGCGGATGGTCCACGTCGCGGCATCAGGCGGATTCGCCTTTTTTGTCCTTGAGCCGGCCGGCGTCCGCGGCATTTTCCTTGCGCACCTTGATCAAGTCTTCGAGTTCGCGCATGAACTCGTCGATATCCTTGAAGGAGCGATAGACCGAGGCGAAACGCACGTAAGCCACCTGGTCAACCGCATGCAGTTCGTTCATCACCGCGCCGCCGATGAACGAACTGGGAACCTCCTTGCCGCCGCGTTCGGCCAGCGCCGTTTCAACACGATCGGCGATCCGCTCGATAGTTTCCATCGAAACCGGCCGCTTTTCGCACGCACGCTTGATCCCGCCGACGATTTTAGCGCGATCAAATGGCTCACGCCGGCTGTCTTTCTTGACCACCATCGGCGCGATCTCTTCGACCCGCTCGTAGGTGGTGAAGCGCCGCTTGCAGGCCGCGCACATACGCCGCCGCCGGATCGTCGTGCCATCGCTCGACATGCGCGAATCAACCACGCGATTGCCGCGGTCGCGGCAAAAAGGGCATCGCATGGTTAAACTTTAGACCGTGCGCGGGAGTAGCAACATCATCCGCGCCGCAGCCACCTCAGCGCCATGACTCAGCCCACGGCTGGCGCCCACATATCCAAAGCCCGGCCGTCGGGCGGCTATGAAGCGGGAAACGGCCGCGAAACTCCGCGGCCTCCCGAATTTCCTTGACTTCAATGAAGGTGGGACAAGGCATTCAACTCTTATGCGCCTCGATGTAGCTGACTACATCTTTGACGGTACGGATCTTCTCGGCATCCTCGTCCGAGATCTCCATCCCGTATTCCTCCTCCAATGCCATCACGAGTTCCACAATGTCGAGCGAGTCGGCACCGAGGTCCTCGATAAAAGAAGCCTCGGGGGTAACTTCGTCCGCCGACACACCGAGCTGCTCGCTGATGATTTCGCGAACCTTGGTTTCGACGTCTCCAGCCATCGCTGTTCTCAATCCTCCTGCAGCCCGGGTTAAAGTTATTGCCGGGAATCAAATCCGCGAAGTGCCCATCGCCAAAGGCCGTCATGCCGATGCTTCGCGCGTTCTGCCGTCCAAGCTCAAAGGTCCCCGAAGCTTAACAGCGCAGCTTAGGTAGTTGAAGATCAGTAGGCAAGTTCGTGCTTGGCGCTCGTCCACATTTTCTCTCGCATCCTCTCAGGCGCTGAGCGCCTGGATGGTTGAGCGCAAGGAGGCCGAATCTTCGGCGGGCCGGACTTTCACGTTGCGATTAATGCGTCGCATCAAGCCTGCGAGCACCCGTCCCGCGCCAAACTCGACCGCATCGCTGACCTGCGCCGCCATCACCCCCATCGATTCTTCCCAGCGAACCGGGGCAGTAATCTGCTCAAGCAACAGCGGCTTGACCTGTTCCGTCTCGCGATTAATCTCCGCTGTAACGTTGGCCACAATGCCAAACTTGAAGGGCCGCAATGAAAGCCGTTCGAGCACCACCGTCATGCCGTCGCGCGCCGGCCGCATCAGCGGAGAGTGAAACGGCGCGCTGACCTTGAGCTCGACCGAGGCTGAGCCGCCGCGGCTTTTGGCTATTTCCAACGCGCGCCGCACGGCTGCGGCATTACCGGAAATCACCACTTGTCCAGGTGCGTTGAGATTGGCCGGCACGGCAATTTCGCCCGCGTTTGAAACCTCGGCGCAAATCGCGCGCACCGCCGCCAGCTCCAGTCCGATCAGCGCGGCCATGGTGCCTTGACCCGGCGGACACGCCTCCTGCATCAGGCGCCCGCGTTCGCGCACCGCTCTGAGCGCATCGCCCAGTTCGAGCACGCCAGCGGCCACGAGCGCGCTGTATTCGCCCAGGCTATGGCCGGCGGCCAACTCAGCTTTCACATTGCATTCCGAAGCGAACGCGCGCAACGCCGCGATCGAGGTGGCCAACGTCGCCGGTTGCGTGTTGGCGGTCAAGCGCAACTGCTCCTCGGGGCCCTCGAAACACAAACGCGAGAGCGAAAATCCCAGCGCCTCGTCCGCCTGGTCGAAAACCGCGCGCGCAGCCGGAAATTCCCGCACGAGTTCCGCGCCCATTCCAACCTTTTGCGCACCCTGGCCCGGAAACAAAAATGCAATTTTCATAATGCGACTTTCATGGCGAGGAGCTCTGTGGGCAGACGGCTGACCGATGGCGGCGCGCTCAACTGGACTCGTCTTTTTCAGGCTCGGTCGTGGTCTGGTGAGCTTCTGGCTCGGCCGCGTGCGGGGAAGCCTCGGGTGGGTCCGCCGCCGCATTGTGCGCGGCCTCGGTCACGGCGGTGCCGTTGGAAGACGCGACCGCTTCCACCCCGTTAAATACCGTCGCCGCCGGCGCGAGCGATATCACATGATGGTTATTCTCAGCGACGGCACCCGCCTGGTGGAAATCGGAGCCGGAGTTATCGAAGTCCGGCCAGGCAGCATCCTCTTCGATGGGGCCGGCCGCGATCTCCATTCGATGACGGTGAAGGCGCTCGCGCATGCGCAGAAAGACTCCGCGAATGCCCTTGTTCGACGGTCGCGCGGCGATCGTCGCCGGGCAGTGCTTAAGCACCTCCAGAATTTCCACGTTGACCTGCCGCACCAGGGCTTCGTTGGCGGCGGCGCGCACCGCATTTCGAATCGCACGCGCATCGGAAGAGCCATGCGCAATGATGGCAACCCCATTAACCCCCAGCAGTGGCGCACCGCCGTACTCGGAGGGATCGAGCCGCGCTCTGATCGCGCGCAGCTTGCCGCGGACCACCATATAGGCCAGGCGTCGCAGCAAACCGCTGCCGAACACCTCGCGCAGGTTGCCCATCATGAAGGACGCGAACCCCTCCATGGTCTTCAAGGCGACGTTGCCGGTGAAGCCGTCAGTGACAATCACGTCGGCTTTGGCGCGATTGATGTCACGCCCTTCCACATAACCGATGTAATTGATATGGGGCTCCATCTGGCGTAACGCCGCCGCCGCCGCGCGTGTCAGATCGGTGCCTTTGGAGTCCTCTTCACCATTGGACAGCAGCCCAACGCGCGGACGCGCGACTCCGCGCACGCAATGCCAATACACGCTGCCCATCACCCCAAACTGGAGCAGGTTGAGCGGCCTTACATCGGTGTTGGCGCCCGCATCAATCAACAAGGCAAGTCCGCCGGTGGTCGGCGCCGGCGACGCAATCGCCGGCCGATCAATTCCGGGTAGCGTGCCCAAAATCGCCATCGCCGCCGCCATTACCGCCCCTGAATTGCCGGCGCTGACGAACGCGTCAACCCGGCCGCGTTTGACCATCTCGAGGCCGACGTGAATGGAAGAGTCCGGCTTGCCCAGCACGGATTCGAGCGGTGAGTCATCCATCGCGACCACCTCGGCCGCGTGCTCGATGGTGAGAGCCAGTCCGTGGGCGTGATGCTCTGCGAGTTCCCTCGTCAGCATTTCGCGATCGCCGACCAGCACAATTTCGGCGCGCAAGTCGCGGGCCGCAAGCACCGCGCCTTCGATCACGGCCTTAGGCGCCAGATCGCCGCCCATTGCGTCAAGCGCGATTCTCACAAAATGCCTCGGCCGCCGGGCCTATTCCTCGATTTGCACCAGCTTGCGTCCGCGATAATTGCCGCAATGACGGCAGACACGATGAGGCAGCGCGGGCTCGCCGCAATTGGCACAGGCGACCGGATTGACCGGACGCAAGGCGTCGTGGGCGCGGCGCTTGTTGCGCTTTGAGCTGGAGGTGCGGCGCTTGGGTGCTTGCATGTCTTCTACTCTTTGACTTGGTCTGATTTGTAATGCATGCCCGCGGTGGGGATTGTCTCAATCCTTGATTCCTCAGCGGAATGCGCGAAAAACATTATTCACGGCCGGTCCTGGACCTTATCCCTCGAAACCAAGCAAGGGTAAGAGAACCCGGCTTTAATTCAGGCTGCTGAACCTCTCCAATTTCCCCGTGGTTTTTCTTTTTTCAGCAACCCTGCTAATTGCGCCCCTTGATAGAACGCAGAACCGAAAGGCGCGGATCAAAGGCTTCGTCGCGGCAACCACAATCGCCGTCGTTCAAATTCGCACCGCAATGTGGACAGAGGCCCTGACATTCCTCGCGGCATACCGGTCGCTCGGTTAGAGCCAGCAGCATCTGCTCGCGTATAAGCGGCGTCAGGTCAACCTGTTCGCCTTCATAAAGTGAGAATTCCAAATCCTCCGCCCGCAGGTCAGCCTGACGGTCGTAGCCGATTACGCGCGGCGCCAGCACATAATGGAAGGCGCGTTCGCGTGGCAACTCGAATTCTTCCGCACAGCGCGCGCAACAGGCCCGCGTCATCGCCTTGAGCACGCCCTGGAAAAACAATTCCGTGCCCGCGCGGTAATAGGCTACGTCCACGGCGATCGGCGTTTCCAGCCGATATTCGTTCACTGAGCCGCGTGCGAGGATACGATTGAGTTCCTGTTCGGGTTCGACGAACGAAAGCTCTTTCGCCTCGGCCGTTATGTCTTCGACCCGAAGCTTCACACTCATCACCGCCAACCATCGGGGCGCAAGCGTCGATTATTGCACGTCATCCGGTCGGGTCCAATACGGCCCGCGAGTATGGAAGGGCGGGTCACGATGGACAAAATATGTAAGAAATTGGACGTTGTTCCTCGTCCGCCTATTCAGGCATCAGCAAGGCCCGGCGCTACACCCCTCAATTCCTGGCGGCGGCACACTGGAAATTCGAGAGATCGTGTATCAAACTGACTACCCTGCAACTGCCGGACAGCTCGCGACCCTGGGCCGAATGCGAACGCGTATGTTTATCGGAGCCTGCGCGATCATGATATTCGCGCTCAGTGCGTCCGCCGCAAGTGCGGTGCCGCCTCCGATGCATCCCGGTTCAATCGGCGAACCACTGAAGCCGGCGCCGTATGTTCCGCGGGCTCCAAGCCATCGGCTACCGCCCGCCGCCATCCGAATCCGCGGCGCGATTATCAACGTCACCTTCGCCAAGGGCAAACTCGCCGTGCCCGCCGCACGCGTGATGTTGTGGATCACTTCGGCGGTGCGCGCCGTAACGGACTATTACGGCCGCTTTCCGGTCAATCACGTCAACATCAGAATCGTCCCGGTAAGGGGACGCAAGGGCGTTCTTTACGGCCACACCTGGGCCGACCATGACGTCTTCACCGACGTCTATGTGGGCCAGTACACGCAACCCTCCGAGCTCGATAATGACTGGGTGATGACGCATGAGATGGTGCACTACGCCTTTCCCTCCGTCGGGCACGACCATCACTGGATCGAAGAGGGACTTGCCACCTATGTTGAACCGATCTCGCGGCTTGAGGCGGGCGACCTGAATGCCGCAGCCGTATGGAGCGAACTGGTGGAGGGGCTGCCCAACGGACTGCCACGGACCGGCGATCGTGGCCTCGACCATACCCATACCTGGGGCAGAACTTATTGGGGAGGTGCCATGTTCTGCCTCCTGGCCGATATTCGCATCCACCAGCAGACGCATAATCGCCGCGGACTGCGCGATGCGCTCCGCGCGATCGTCGCCCATGGCGGCAACATCGAGGCGCAATGGCCAATCGAGCGCGCGTTGAACACCGGAGACCGAGCGGTTGGCGTACCGGTGCTCGCGCGGCTATACAACCAGATGAAGTCGCAGCCGGCCAGTCCGGATCTCACCCGCTTATGGCGTGAACTCGGCGTCGAGTCCGAGGGCAATTTGGTAACATTCAATGATAACGCCGCAATGGCGGGCATCCGGCGCGCGATTGCCTCCAATCCGGGACCCCAAAGCGTCGCACGCGGCAGCTCGCCAGTTTCCCGCGATATGAGTGTCTTGCCCTGAACCAGCCTCGATGACGCATCAGCCGGCGTGTGACTGGATTTTGGCAACACCGATTTGCGGGCAATCCTCCAGTAGCACGCATCCGCCGCAGTTCGGACGCCGCGCAAAACATACGCGGCGGCCGTGCAATATTAGCCGCATCGAGAATGGCGTCCAATCCGAGGGTGGTCTCAGCGAGCGCAAGTCGAGCTCAATTTTGTCGGCATCGAGCTGGCGGGACAGTCCGAGCCGCCGCGACAGGCGACGCACATGCGTATCAACCACCATTCCGGGCTCGCCAAAGACGTGGCCGAGAATGACGTTGGCGGTTTTGCGGCCGACTCCCGGCAGTGTCACGAGTTCTTCCATACGGCGCGGCACCTGGCCCTGAAATCGCCCCAGCAGCCGTCGCGCGCATTCCCGCAACGCCTTGGCTTTCTGCCGGAAAAACCCCGTGGTGATGATCAAGTCCTGGATTTTTTCGAGCGGCGCCGCCGCCATCGCCGCCACGTCGGCTATCTGGCGGAACAGTTCCGGTGTTACACGATTAACCCGCTCGTCGGTACATTGCGCGGACAGGATAGTCGCCACCAGGCATTGCCAGGCGTCGTTGAAAGTAAGACTAATGCGCGCCTCGGGATAGAGTTTGCCCAACATCGCGGAGATGCGATCCGCGCGTGCGACGGTATTTTCGGCATTAGATCGAGAACGGCGCGGGCGTGCGCTTGGAACGGTCCCGCCGGCAGTTTTCTTCGCACGAAGCGTCATAGTCGCGCCTCATTTTCGTGAACCGTAGCGCGGTGAATTCCCGCGATTCTAAATTAGCGAACATCTTTTGCATCAGCCGCGCTGCTCGCTCCAATGTGATCTTCAGGCAAAGGCACGGAGCGCATAAAATGCTCGAGCTCGGCGCGCTCGCGCACGTGATCCCAACCGAATTCTCCAGCCATGATACGCGCCACCGCCGGCGCGGAGGCCGCCGCCTGATGCGGTGCCCGCCACACCATCGCGGTGCGCCGGATCAGAAAATCCGCGATACAACGTGCCATCTCGGCGCGAACGGCGAAGACCACTTCCGCCGCAATCGCCGGCGCTCCCGGCGCCAGCCGCGCGGCCAACTCCGTACGCCGATGGGCCAGGCGCGCGACTTGTCCCGCCCGCGTGCCGTAGCGAGCTGTCAGCATTGGGCGGATGTCCAATGGCAATTCCGCCATCGCGCGCCGATAAGCGTCCGCCTCTTTTGCGTCCAGTGATAACGGACGCGCGCCCGGCAAGGGAACCTCCGTGGTAATGGTTTTGACCCCGCGTCGTCCCAGGGCCGCGCCCAGCCGATCCACCAGCTTCTCCGCCATTTCGCGATGGGTCGTGAGCTTGCCGCCAGCCATGGTCTGCAGTCCAGAAGGGCTGACAATGGTCACATCTTCGCGTGAAATCATCGACGGCCGCAGCCCACGCCGTCCTGCCGTCAACGCACGCAGTCCCGCGAAACTATATGAGATATCGCCCGGAGTGATTCGGGCTTCCGGCAGCGCGTCAGCGACCACGCCGAGCAAATAGGTGATGTCCTGGGCATCGGCAACGACGTTGGCGCGGTCACCTGTGTAATCGGTGTCGGTGGTGCCGATGAGCACGTAGCCATTATGCGGCATCACGAACACGACGCGCCCGGCGCCGTCGTTGAGCAGCAGGGCATTGCGCAAGGGTAGCAGCTTGCCGCTGACCACCAGATGTACGCCCTTGGTCAATCTAATCGCGGGCGCCGCCTGCGCATCATCCATCAGGCGGATGTCATCACTCCACGGACCAGCGGCATTGACGAAGCGGCGCGCCCGCAATTCGAACTGCGCACCGCCCGCGAGATCGCGCAGATGGGCGGCGGCAAGCCGCACGCCATTTTTCGAAAACCCCTCCGCTGCCACGTAGTTCGCGATCGCCGCGCCATGGTAGGCCGCGTCCAACGCGTTCTCGAGGGTCAAGCGCGCATCATCGCCCCAGGCGTCGAAGTAAACCGCCCCGCCAGTCAGTCCCGCGGTTTTTAACCTGGGCTCGAAATCGCTGACGCGAGCGGCGGCGAGTCGGTGATGGCGTTCGGCCCGCGGCGCTCGCGCCAGCAAGTCGTAAAGAATGAGTCCCGCACTGAGAGCGAATCGGCCCGGACGATCGCCACGATAGAATGGCAACAGAAAACGTAGCCGACGCACCAGATGGGGTGCCGTCACCAGGCGCAGGCGCTCGCGCTCGCGCAAAGCTTCGCGCACTAACCGCAATTGCCCCTGCGGCAGATAACGCAGCCCGCCATGGATCAGTTTCGAGGAGCACGACGAAGTCGCGCCGGCGAAGTCCGCACGCTCGATCAGGGCCACGCGAAAACCGCGCATCGCGGCGTCGCGCGCAATCGCCGCGCCGTTGATGCCGCCGCCGATTACGGCGACATCGAAGGACTCATCACGCAGACGGCGCAACTGCTCGCCGCGATCAATGCGCCCATACGCGCCGCCGATTGGTTGAAAGGCTGGCACTTTAGAAGGTTAGATGGAGAAGCGCATCCGCGGCTAAAATCCCGAGTGTGCGTTCGGCGATTTAAAGATCCTTAATCTCGCGCAACTCTGGCGCAGTTCCGGCGGACTTGGTTTGCTCGCTCCGCCTGCGGCTTCACTAGTCAATTTTGACGCACCTCGCGGACTCGTTTGCTCGCTCCGCCTGCGGCTTCACTAGTCATTGTCTTCCTCGAATGAATAGCGCTCTTCGGCCCATGGATCGCCATGATTATGGTAGCCGCGCACCTCCCAAAAGCCCCGCTGATCCTTGATGCGGAATTCGATTGCCCGCACCCATTTGGCACTCTTCCATCCGTAGAGCTTCGGCACCACCAGACGTAACGGAAAGCCGTGATTGGGCGCGAGCTCGTGGCCGTCATGACGGTACGCCAGCATCACGTCATCGTCGAAAAATTCCTCGAGCGGCAAATTGGTGGAGTAACCGCCGTCGCAATGAATCAGCACAAAACGCGCGTCGGGTTTGAGTTTCACCAGCTTGAGCAGCTCGGTGATCCTGACACCTTCCCAAACGTTGTCGAAACGCGACCAAGTCGTCACGCAATGGAAATCCGAAACCTGCCGCGACATTGGCAGCGCGCGCACTTGCTGGTAATCAAGCCGCAATGGCGTTTCCACCAGCCCGATCACACGGAAATCCCATTTCTCCGGATGGAAGCGCGGCGTCGCTCCATAGCTCAGCACCGGAAAACCAACGGTCAGATATTGTCCGGCGGGCATACGCTTGCCCGGCGCCGCTTCAACGGCCCGCTTTGAATTGCTCATGAAACATCCTTAGCGAAGCTTTGGCACTGGCGAAAGCTTGATCACCCGCCGTTTTTCATCGAGCGCAAAATTGCCGCAGTCATTTCGTCAGTGCTCGCCTTACCGCCCAAATCCGGCGTGAGTGCGCGGCCCGCGCGCAGCACGCGCCCGACCGCCGATCGAATCAATTCTCCAGCCTTTGGATAGCCGACGTAATCGGCCATCATCGCGCCCGAAAGGATGGCGGCGATCGGATTGGCCACATTATGGCCGGCGATATCCGGAGCGGTCCCGTGCACCGCCTCGAAAATCGCACCATGCTCGCCATAGTTGGCCCCAGGCACCATGCCGAGTCCGCCAACCAGTCCCGCGCAGAGGTCGGAGACAATATCGCCGTAAAGATTTTCCAGCAGCAGCATGTCAAAACGACCCGGCTCGCTCACCAAGCGCATGCAGGCGGCGTCCACGATTTGCTCGTCGTAATGAATATCCTTGTATGCGGCCGCGACTTTGCGCGCGCATTTTAAAAACAGGCCGTCGGACAGTTTCATGATGTTGGCCTTGTGGATTGCGACTATCGATTTGCGCTGATTGCGCCGCGCGTATTCAAAGGCAAACCGCGCGATGCGGGTGGACGCGCGCGCCGTTATCACCTTGACGCTTTCGACCACTCCGGGGGTCACCTGATGTTCGATACCGGCGTAGAGATCCTCGGTATTTTCGCGCACCACCACCAGATCAACGTTGCGAAAGGGGGTGTGCACTCCGGCGAAACTGCGGGTTGGCCGCAGATTGGCATAAAGATCGAAGGTCTTGCGCAAATAAACGTTGATCGAGCGATAGCCCTCGCCCACTCGCGTCTCGAGCGGTCCCTTGAGCGCCACACGGGTGCGTTTGAGCGAAGTTATCAAGCTGTCCGGCACGGCGGTGCCATATTTTTTCATCGCCGCCGCTCCGGCTTCCTGCCGGTCCCATTCGATGAGCACCCCTGCCGCCTCAAGTACCCGGATAGCCGCGCCGATTACCTCGGGGCCGACACCGTCACCCGGAACCAGCGTCGCTTTACGCACCCGGCTGTCACTATCGCCGCCGGACCGTTCAGTTTTCTTCACGCCGCGCCTCACGCAATCCATTCATCTGATTCGCAACCCTCCCCGTGCGCCACGTCCGCGCAGCCTCAAAAACCTAGCCGTCGCGGGCACAGCGCGCCTCTGTTGGTAATTCTCAAACGTGAAAGTTTATCAGAGCGATGAACACGTCCGCGACGTTGGTGCCGGTGGATCCAAGCAAAAGCGCATCACCCAACGCTTTGAACAACGGATACGAATCATTGCGGCGGAGCATCGCCTGGGCGTCGAATCCGGCTTCGCTGGCGCGGACGATCGTCTCGGGCGTGACGATCGCGCCGGCCGCATCGGTGGGACCGTCGATACCATCGGTGCCAGCGAACAGTGCCATAATTCGCCGTCCGGCACCGCCACGTGCCAATTCCAGCGCCATCGCCAACGCGCATTGTTGCGCGCGTCCGCCAGCTCCGGCACCCCTGACCGTCACCACGGGCTCGCCACCCGCGACCATGCAGACGCGCGGTTGCGCAATCGCGCAGGCCTGCGCCGCCAATCGGGCGCCGAGCTCGTCCGCCTCACCATGCAGATCACGGGCTCGCATGACGCAGTATCCGAGCCCCGCGGCGGCCTCAGCCGCGGCATCGACGGCCATGCGGTTATCACCCACAATCATAGTGATGACGCGCTCGAATCGCGCGTCGCCGGGTTTCAGCGTTTCTTCAATTTCTCCCGCGACCCCCCGCTCGAGACGATCCCGCGCCGATTCCGGCGCACGACCCCATAAGCCGCGCCGCTTCAGCACTACGACGGCGTCGGCAAAGGTGGTTGGATCGCCGGCGGCCGGTCCGGAGCCGATAGTGTCGAGATCATTGCCGGGGACGTCGGACAAAACCAGCGCCGCCACGCGCACGCCGGGCATCGCGCGCAGCAGCCCACCACCCTTGATCACGGACAGATGTTTGCGTACGGCGTTAAGCTCGTGAATATTCGCTCCGGACCGCATCAATGCCAACGACAGCGCGGCCTTATCGGCAAGGGTTATACCATCGGCCGGCACCGTCATCAGGGCTGAAGCGCCGCCACTGAGCGCGAGCACCAACAATTCGTCGGACGCTGTCGCTCGCGCAAAATTCAGCGCCGCCCGGCCCGCCATTTCGGAAGACGCATCGGGAATCGGATGCGCCGCGTGCAGCAGCGCAATTCTTGACCAAACTGCACTCGTCGCTTCGGTAGTCGGATCCACCGTGTCCAGCCCTGGTCCGGGTACAATTACGAGTCCCGCACGCAAGCGATCGCTCAACCGATCCGCGAGTTCGGCCGCCATCCCCAAAGCGGCCTTGCCCACCGCCAGCACCCGC
>JBOHWL010000140.1:0-9090 GCA_050736615.1 Binataceae bacterium (SeqCode)
CATAAGCATCGATCGGGGCCATCACCATGCCACGTTTAATCGGAACACAGTCAGGCGGGAATTCCTGGACGATTTCGGCGTGCCGCCCGCGCAGGAGTTCGAGAAAACGCTCAAGATGGATCATCGCGCCAGTCGGCAGATCATGCAGCACGACGAGGCTCCATGGCCGTGCCGCGCACGCGGACAGCGCGGTATCAACCCATCGCTCAGGTTGATCCCAGTCATGCGGCACGCAGTTCCAGAGCACGCAGGTGTAATGGCCCGCGATCAGGTAACGCAACGCTTCCTGGTTCAACAGAATCTTGTCGAGCCGGCCACCGCCGCCAAAGGGCCGAAACAAACGATCCGGGTGTGAAAGGGGACCAATAGCATCCTGCGCCTGCCCGATTTCAACTGTGGCGGCGCCATTCTCGTGCGTCTCCCCGAACGGCACCTTGTGCGTCAGACTATGATTACCGATCCAATGGCCTTCGCGATGGGCCCGTTGTGCCATTGCGTAGCAAGCCGGGTCGCCCATCTTTCCACCGATGACGAAGAAGGCCGCAGTCACGTCGTAGGCCTTGAGGATGTCCAGCACGCGGCCGGTGACCTCCGGCGCGGGACCGTTATCGAAGCTCAAAGTGACTTTGAACATGAGCCTTGGATGCGCGATTGTAGGTTGCGAAAAATCAAGCGCCCGTCAAGCGGGCGTTCGCTTATTTCTTTTGTTCCATCGGGGCGTCGCAGCATTTGAGCGCGCCGTTGCCGCTCTTGGTCACAATCACCTGTGAGCCGCATTTGCCACAGACGTATACTTTGCCGAGCTGATTGGCCATTTTTCGATAATGCTCCTCGTTCGTGAAATCCACCTTGCCTCAGGCACCCTTGAAGAGCGGTTTGCGCTTTTCCAAAAAAGCGCGCACGCCTTCGGCACGGTCGGCGCTGGTTTGTAGCAGAGCATACAAGTCCTCTTCAAGCCTTATCCCCTGCTCGACTGTCATATCATAACCATTACGGACGGCATCTTTAACCAAGCGTAAAGCGAGCGGACCCTTTTCGCTCAACGTTTTAAGAAGCCCACGTACGAGCCGGTCCAGACCGGCGCGGTCGCGCGCGAGATAGGTCACCAGACCCAGCCGCGCCGCTTCGGCGCCATCGATCGCGTCGCCCGTCAGAATCATTCGCAAAGCATGAGCGGCACCGATGAGCCGCGGCAGACGCTGAGTGCCCCCAAAACGGGGCAGCTCGCCGCGTGCGAGTTGCGTCAGAGCCAGACGGCATTTGGAACTCGCCACGCGCAAATCCAACGCCATCGCGAGCTCGAGCCCCTCGTCCGAAGCGTCCCCATTGAGCACCGCGATAGTCGGTTTTGACACAATCGCGAGCGACTCGACCAGCTTCGGGTCCACATCCGGATCGAAGCCGCCGCAGAAACATGATCCGTCGCCGCTTATCGCGAGCGTCGTTATGGATTCGTCATCTTCGACCGCTTCCGCCAGTTCGATGAGCTGGCGCGCCATCGCGGCACTGATCCGATTGTGCAGCGCCGGCCGTTTAAGCGTCGCTATCAGCGCGCCGTCAGTCGCCGTAATTTCGATCGTGCCCGGCTGGTCGCGATCGGACTCGGACCGCGCTTGTGATCGCGGCGTGCGCTGGTTTAGCGAGCGCGCCGCTTTGATGGTCTTGCTGGGCAAATAACTTCCGGGTGATTAGTCGGTTGGGCGGTCGTGAAGCTCTTTGCGCAGAATTTTGCCGAGCGCATTCTTGGGTAACGCGTCGATAAATTCGAGCTGCTCCGGGCGTTTGAAACTTGCCAGACGCGTGCGGCAGAACTCGCCAATATCGCCGGCGCTGACCTGGTGGCCGGGCCGCAGGACGAGGAAGGCTTTTACCGTCTGGCCCCATTCGACGGATGGCGCCCCGATGACAGCGGCCTCTTCGACCGCCGGATGGCTCATCAAGACTGTTTCAATTTCCGCCGGCGCGATATTTTCACCACCGCGGATAATCATGTCGTCCTTACGCCCGGCGAAAAAAACGTAGCCGTCCTGGTCCACCCAGCCGAGGTCGCCGGTGGCGCGCCAGCCGTCCGCCAGCGCGGAATCATCACTGCGGCCGGCATAGCCCTTCATGATGCGCGGGGTACGGATGATAATTTCACCGACCTCTCCCGGCGCGAGAAATTTGCCGTCCTCGTCGCGTACTTTGATTTCAACGTCAGGCAAAGGACGTCCAATCGAGTTGAGCCGCTTGAGCTTGAGCTCGACCTCTTCCGGGGTACCCGCGATGCGATGATCGTCGGGACCAAGCACCGTTAGAGAGGATGTGGTCTCGGTCTGGCCATAGGCGTTGACGAAACCGACGCTTGGGGGAAACGCCTCGATCGCGCGGCGGATCACCGCGACCGGCATCTGCGCGCCGCCATAGGCAAGATTTTGCAAGGAGGAAAAGTCGGTTCGGCTGAACGACGGCTCGTCCAGCAACTGCTTCATCATGGTGGGCACGACGAAAGCGTGCGAAACGTGTTCGCGGGCGGCCAACTCAAGCCACAAACGCGCGTCGAATTGCGGCAGAATGACCATTTCGCGGCCGGTCCACAGGTTGGTCATCATCGCGGTGGTGCCGGCGATATGATAAAAGGGCGCGCACACTAAAAACGCGCCACGATCGGTGCCGTCGGCCATTTCCACGTTTGCCGTCACATATGCGGTGAAGTCACGGAAACTCAGCATCACGCCCTTTGGCAATGAAGTGGTCCCGCTGGTGTACATCAGAACCGAAGTGTCCTCGTCCTCGACCTCGGCTTCGCTTTCGTCGGGCTCGGCTTTGGCGGCGAGCGCGGTCAGCTTCGGCATCTTTCCGTCGCCCTCGCCGATTGCCGCCACCCGGTCGAGCTTGAGCTTGGGCCGGATGCGGTTGACCAGTTCGACATAGCGATCGCCAACCAGCAAGACCTTGGCATCCGCCGTATTGATCATGTATTCGAGTTCGGCATCCCTGGCGCGATAGTTGAGCGGCAGAAAGGTGAGGCCGGCCTTGGCGGCGGCGTAGTAGCTGGCGACGTACAGATGGGAGTTGGTGTCCAGCACCGCGATCACGTCGCGCTGTTTTAGTCCGAGCGCTTTGAAAACCGCACTCAGGCGCGCGACGAGGTCGTTGAGCGCGGCGTAAGTCAGGCGCGTGTCGCCGAACACCAGGATTTCCTGATCGGGCACAATCGAACCCGGAATCGAGATGAAGTTAACGGTATTCACAGGTCAAGTTACCTCCAATGCGAGCCTCTTCGCGCCGGTTTACGCTCGGCCGTGGAAGAAATCCGCGCAAGTCTATGCGCCAGGCGTTGCTCAAGGGCGAGGCCCACGGCCAATGACGTATTCAAACCTTCCCAGACCGCGAGCTTGGCCATCGCGACTCGCTCGCGCGGCGCGGCGGCGAGCCTCAGCGCGAGTGCCTGTGCCGTCTTAGCCAATTGCCGCGTGGGAACAACGCCGGCGACCAAACCTACAAATAACGCCTGCCGGGCGTCAATCCAACGGCCGGTGAGGCATAAATCAAGCGCCCATCCCATGCCCATGCGGCGGCTTGCCGTCTGCGTGCCGGCCACGCCGGGGACCATGCCGAGGCCGGTTTCAGGCAAGCAAAAGCGCGCATTGGCGGCCGCCAGCGCGATGTCGCACAGCAAGGCCATCTCAAGGCCGCCGCCGACGGCAAAACCATGGACGGCGGCGATCGTCGGAATCGACAAACTGCGCAAGCGGCCCCATACGTCGCGGCGAAAACGAATCCAGCGCGCCGCGATCGGCGAGGGCGCCTGGCCGAATTCGCTCACGTCGCCGCCGGTTGAAAATGCGTCGCCGGCCCCGGTGAGCACCATCGCGCGCACGTCAGGGTCTTCGTGAACCGCGCTCAGCACCGCGAACAGGTCATCGCGCATCGCGACGTTGTAGGCGTTGAATTTATCGGGACGGTTGAGTGTCACCCAGGCCACGACGCCGCGCTTTTCGTAAATCACCGTGGCGAAACCGTCCCGGCGGCTGCCACGGCCTGGGGCTAAATGCGCCATTTCAGCTAATGGTTTCCGGGTTATCGCGTCGACAGGCGGGGGCTTTGCCACAACCCCATTTTAAATCGAGACATTCCAAATCCAACGAATCGTTGCCGGAAACGGATGGCAACCGGGATGCGCTTACGCGCCATGCGCGGTCGCCGGTCGTCCTCGCTCATAGACCACGCGCCCTCCGACCATGGTGAGATCGACCGCGAGATTAAGTAACCCGGATGAACCGAGGGTGTGCGGATCCGAAGGCAACACGATCAAGTCGGCGACTTGGCCAGGCTCGATTTGACCGCCGTTGAGGCGCAGCAGCCGCGCCGCTGAGCTACTCACCAGCTTCATCGCTTCGGATAGCGTCAGACGTTCCTCCAGCGCCAGTTCATAGCCCTCCAGCGCCACCCGCGTTATTGCCGCGCTGATTGCCGTCAAGGGACGTGACGGTGTAACGGGCGCATCGCTGCCGGCGGCGAGATTGACACCCGCTTGAAGCAGTGTCTGCGCGCGATAAAGATATGGAATCAAGCCTGGCTCGCCCGCGTACTTGACGCCGCGATAGTACAAAAACCCTGGATTGGTCACGACCCAGGCGCCGGCCGCGGCGATACGCTCCGGATAGTCCGTTGGGATCAGGCCGCCATGCTCGATACGGCAAAAGACGCGCGCCGCGACTTCAGGAGTTAACTGCCGCGATGTCGCCTCGATAGCGCTGAGGGCCGCGTCGAGTTCGTCGACCTCGGTCGCATGAAAGGCGCAATCCGCTCCCCGCGACATGGCGCGCAGCGTTAGGCGCGCGAGCATTCCGGGCTCCCAATGCGTGAAGCCCATGAACTTGACTCCGGCCAAAGCAAAGCCGGCCGATTGCGCATAATCGCGCATCGCGGCGACAGCCTCGACATGTTCTTGGCCGAGCATCACGGCCATACGCTGAGTAATTGCCCCGCTGGCCGCCAGACGCGCGAACACGGCGAGGTCTTCGGGGCCGTTGCGAACGGTCGCGTCGGTAAACGCGGTGACACCGGCCGCAGCAAGTTCGCGGCTGTAAACACGGGCGCGTGCCTCAAGTTCAGCTCCAGTTACGAGCGGCAGGCGGGCGCCCAGCCATTCCTCCATGGCAACGACGAAGCCGCTCACGCGTCCCTTGTTATCGCGGCCGATCCACGCTCCGGGCGGCGGTGAAAAGTCCGGCGCCTCCAGTCCGAGCAAATTGATGGCGCGCGTGTTGAGCCACGACGCGTGCAGCGTTTGATGGCGCAGGCGTAGCGGGTTTTTCGGTATCGCCTGGTCGAGTTCCTCGCGCGTGGGCCCGCGCCGCTCGCGCATCAAGGCCTCATCGCAGCCGAATACCCGCAACCAATTACCGGGTGGCGCCTTACCAGCAGCCACGCGCAAATCCGCAAGCAAGCCGCCGACAGTGCGGCATCGGCTGACCGAAACGCCAGACGTAACCGCCGCGGCCTCCATGAAATGAAGATGGCTATCGATGAAACCGGGCGCGACGGTGCGCCCGCCGAGCCTAATCAGATGCGTGCGCGGACCGACCGCGCCCTTCAGATGCCCATAGCGACCGTGAGCGAGAATCCGCCCATGGGCGATCGCGACGGAATCGCTTTCAGGATGACCGAGCACGACGCCGTCGTGCAGGACCACATCCGCCTTCTCGGCCACCATCACACCGTCTCAATCTGATGGGTCACTTTCGAGCCATTACGAACCGCGGCGACGCTTCACTGACAGCCTTTCTCTTTCAGTCGGATTTGAGAACGGGCGAGATAAAACTTGGAGGCAAACCGTCGGCTCAGTCCGACGAGGGTAGCGGCTTCGCTTCCTTGATCTTCATCTCGCCTTCACAACATTCGAGCGCTCCGGGGCCAGCTTTATTGCATAGCACTTCCGTGCCGCACTTCTCGCACAAATACCGCTTACCTAAAACGTTGGCCATGTAGAGTCTCCTTGGAATCAAATGTTTCAAAGTGAATTGAGGTCTAACCGCGCGGCTGCAAAGCCGAAATTCTTTATAGTCGAGCCTTTACTTAAACGGCAACTCGCTGACGGTCGCGCCAAGCTCGCCTTCGCGGCCTTCGACGATCACTCCGCAGCCGTCGCCCCACGCGCTATGGTGCAGAATCGCAAGTCCGATGACGCCGAAGCGCGGCGAGACCGCCACGCTGGTCAAATGACCGACTTCCTTGCCGTCGAGCTTGATCACGCTGCCGGCCGGAGGGATCTCGCCGCCGCCAATGCGAAGGCCGAACAAACGTTTTTTCAAACCGCCGCGCGCAGTCGCACGCTCGATCGTCTCCTGGCCGAGATAGCAGCCCTTACTGAATGAAATCGAGCGCTCCATTCTCGCTTCCAGCGCGATAGTTCGATCGTTGGTATCAACAT
The DNA here is from genome assembly GCA_050736615.1 of Binataceae bacterium (SeqCode). Taxonomy (GTDB): domain Bacteria; phylum Desulfobacterota; class Binatia; order Binatales; family Binataceae; genus JBOHWJ01. Next base: position 6,419 of record JBOHWL010000140.1, read on the forward strand.
CCGGACGCGCCACACCATTCTCGATGCGAATTGTTTCAAAAAGATCCTCAGCGGCTAACGGAACTTCCGACTGAGAAAGCGCCTCGGTGATACGGGCAATTTCGGCTCGCGGGCCGAAAATGGTGTAAGCCGGGATGCCCAGGCGCGGCAAATTGCCGATCCAGACACGCGCGTCGAACGCATGATGCCACGGGCGAAACGGTGGCACCGCCGAACCGACCAATTCCGCGGCAATCGCGTTCGCCTGAGGTCCCTCGATATCGAGTAACTCAAGCTCGGTTGCTTCTTCCAATTCGACATCGTCGGCCACCAGCAAGCGTTCCAAATGATCGCGAACCCGAGGCCACGCGGAGCGCTCCAGCTCGATCAGGATTCCATCATCGGTGTTCCACATGAAAGATTCGGCAATCAGATGGGCGCGTTCGGTCAGGAAAAGCGCGGGTATCATCCCATCGGTCGCGAGCTCCCTGACGTCGTTGCTGCACATTCCATGGAGAAAAGAGACGCGATCGTCACCGGTGACGCGAATCATGACCTTTCGACTCAGCGTACGAAACACCGCTCTAGAAATGACTGCGGCGTAGGTTCCGGCGCCCGGATCGAAGGCTGGCGATATTTCAGAAAGACTCACGGCAAAAAAAGATCGAAATACACGATCATAGTTGATAATTCAAAATTAACAGACGGCAAATGCCCCGACAACATGGGCTGTCCACCACGATGGGCTGAAGGTTGGACATCCGCGAGGTTCCTCGCTTTAGACGGATTGGGATCGCTTGCGGTATGGGCACGATTCCTGCGCGCCGTGCTTTTGCGGTATAGTGTCAAAAAAGGGAGGATTAGATGCTATGGGAGCATTCCTTCTTGGACTAATCATCGGCATTGCCGGTACGCTAGCCTTCGTTATCTATGATGAGGGTGAGGCATTTCTCAAGCTCCATTTGCAACTCAAGCGCGCGATGACGCGCCATAAGCAGGCGGATACGACGCCCCGCATGAGTTGAATCTCGCGGTTTGATGACTTCGCGGCCAAATTGCAACAATGGCTGGCGCCGCGGATGCTTGGTAGGTGAATCGCGCGCGCTCACTCTTATCATCTGCGCCGCACTGCTGGTTGTGGTGTCAAGCGCGGCACGGGTTCGCGCTGACAGCGCTGCAACCGCCGCTAAGCTTAGCGCGTCGGCCTTCGCCCTTCTCAACTCGCTCAACGCAACAAGTGGAAGCTCGAATCCGCTACTGGGACCGGTGGCAAGCTTTGCGGGCGATGCTGACGCGCTTGGCCAGGCCCTTAAAAAGGGCGACGCGACAGCGGCTTCGAGCTCACTCAACGCGCTGAGCACCGATCGCGCGGCCGTCGATTCCGCGCTTACCGCTCATCCCAAGGCGCTCAACCTTGCGCAGTGGGGCGCGCTCAAATCTCAATTGGCCACGCTGATAAATGAGGTGCCACGAGTTCCGGACGGTGCCATGCATTCCGGCGCGCCGCCGGCATCGTCGCCGAGGGCGGGCGCGGGTTCGCGCGGTAATTTGGTGGGACCGGCGCCGAGTTCGAATAGTCAGCCGCCTCGAATCGTAATCAGGTCGCGGGTGCGCGAGGGCGATACCATTCATATCGAAGGTTATCTCGAAGGCAACGCTCTCAAATCGGCGGGAATCTGGAATCACGGAGAAGAAGTGAAGGATTTTAGAGTGGGTGGCGTTCCAGGCAGGCAGCGGGTCAACTTCAAACTCGCCATCGAGCAGCCGGGACCGAGCACACGATTGCGCGTGACGGATGTGCATGGCCGGGCCGCGCAGGCCTCCCTGCTGAATTCAGCGGACGCGGATTCCGGTCTCGACGCTTCCGGTTCGTCTTTGGACGTCGCGCCGCCCTTGCCGGCGCCCGAAATTCCGGATTCGGCCGCTCACTCGAGCGGCGGCGAAGTCGCGGTGATCCCGAGTCACGGTCCGGTGAGGCCATCGCCGTCCAAACGGCATACCATCGGGGGAAGGCTCGGCGATGTTCAGATCAACATAACGGGCCTCACCGAATTGAGTAATCTGCCGTCGAGTTATGAAGTTGCCGGCGAGATCTCCGGAAAGGGGGTTACACGGGCGGGAATCTACGTCCACGGGCGGCTGGCGGCGCGTATCCCGATTACACATGGGGCGAACTTCAGCAGCTTCGACACGCGCTTTACGAGCAATCGCGGTCAGGCCACCATCCGTGCGTATGGCATCGGCGATCAGTTTGTCGAGAATTCACTGGACTTGACTAATGCCAGCATGGCATCGGCGGATCCGGTGATGACGGCGCCGGCCGGGATGGCGATCCAGATTATTTCAGTCCGGCAAGCGGCGGCGGGCCTGTACGTCGTCACGGGCATGATCTCGGGCCGCCGCATAGTGTCGGCGGGCCTGTACCAGAATGGAATGCTGACGCAGGCGATCCCGCTACATGGCTCCTTGCTGGGGGCGATTATTCCCGGCGCGGCGCAGCGCTTCAGCTTCAGCGCACGCTTCAATCCATATCGCGGGGAAGCGGTGGTGCGCGCGTTCGATTCCTCCGGCGAACAAGCGAATCAACCTGTGATGGTCGCGACTAATCCTTATGCCGCCGGCATGACGCCGATGAATCCCTACGCGATTAATCCGTACGGGGCGCCCCGGGTGAATCCTTACTTCTCCAATCC
>JBOHWL010000141.1:0-5396 GCA_050736615.1 Binataceae bacterium (SeqCode)
GAGCCCCCCCATAGGGAACCTCTGCGCAAGCCTCGGGTTGTCATTTCGAGCGGAGGCTGCCGGAGCGAGAAATCCCGGATAGGACCTAAAAAAATGAACAGATTTCCGGGATTCCTCGCTGCGCTCGGAATGACAGATAAGACTTGTGCAGAGGTTCCTTACCGTAGCCGCCAGGCGGGGCGAGCACGCCAGGCGGGGCGCAGCGAAGCCGCGCGCATTAGCGAAGTCGAAGGCGCCGCGAGCAAGCGAATCTTTATCTTGGCCGAAGGCTCGCGGACTCGCCCGCCCCACGGAGTTGCGTTTAGGAATACGCAGTCCGCGAGGTGCGTTTCAGGAAGTGAAGAATCCCAGTAAAAACCAGGAAAATACCAATCTCTTCGGCTTTACCCTTCACGCAAAATCCAAGCTCAGTGCGTCACCCGCGCGCGGCCGCGCAGATGCTCGCGGAAAACTACGTGGGGTTGCCCTTCTAGCGGGAATCTCAAAAAACGAATAGAGATTACTCACGGCGGAAACCGGGGTCATTCCCGCGCGCACCAGCGCAGCCGAAGGCGGAGCGAGCAGGCGAGCCTGCGAGCGGCGTTAAGATAAGCTGCCGCGCGAGGAATCCCGGACTGAATTTATCGGCTTTCGTACGCGCGGTACGTTGGAGGCGCCGTTGCTTCGCTGCGGATCGGCTGCTCGCCTGCCCCACGGAATCGCGTTTAGCATTACGAGCACGCGAGGTGGGTTTAAATCCGCGAATTTTCGTTCGACGCTTCCGCTTTCTCTTCGAACACCGCGCGCAGCCCGGCGAAATTGCGCGGACGATACTTCTCCCATTCTTCCTGACGAACGAACAGTGCCGAAAAGCGCCGTTGATCAAGCGCTGAAGCGTCGGCACACCATTGACGCAAGCGCCGCCACTTAAGCGGGTCCTCAATATCTTCGCGTCCCTTCGTTTCGATAATCCAGTGATCATCGAGACTCGCTTTGACCAGGAAATCCGGAAAATAATCGCGCAGGTCGCCACCCGCCGCCTGATATTCAATATTGAAACCGAATGGACGGCTCGACCGATTTTTCACGAACGAAATAATATCGTCGCATCCGTCCAGAAACGCCGCGAATTCAAGTTCGAAGCCATTATCGCCGATGACTTTGTTGAAGATCGACTTTTTAGGAACCAGATAGTCCCGATTATCGACCACGAGCGGCCGCGTCTTGCTCAATTTGATCGAATCGCGCACTTCCGTCGAGCCTTTGTCCCGAATAGTCAACTCGTTAATGGCCTTTTTGAAGACCTCAAAAATCGCGCGCGTGACCTGCGGCTCTGACAGGTTCCGCAAGACATTCAGGTCGTCGAGATCGACCGCCTGATCAAACAGCCGGCTCTCCATGAATTGTTTCAGTTTGCCGAACAAGATTTCAAATCCGCCGACCAGGTGCAGCTCCCGCTTGATCGAGTTCGCGAAAAATCCGACTGCGCTCTGATGCGACGGAGCGAAGGCGGAATCGAGCACCGTGGTATGGCTCACCGAGTCCTGGTCAATATCCTTGAAGACGATCTCCCGCTGTTCTTCCGCCGTGAAAGGTACGAGCGGCAGCTTCGGGGCTGGCAGCGCGTTAACGTCGAGCTCGTTGAGATTCTTGAATTCCCGGTAAATGCGCGGCGCCAGAATCGGCAGCTCAAGATCGAGGTGTTCGATGTCCTTGTTCGGATTATCGCGGTCCACCTCGATCACCAGCGGCACGCGCGATTTGCTCTTTTCGCCCATCGGGACAAATTCGAGTTCAATGCCCTCCGAACGGATCGATTCGACGAATGCCATAAAAGCCGCGGTCCCGATTACACTTACCTTCTCCTCCAGCCCTTGCCCGCGAAACATCGGACGCAGCCCCCGTCCCAGGGTTTGCTCCGGCAAAATTTGGCTAGGCGCCTTATACGGCCGCAGCCCGACCATCGCCACCACGTTGCAAACGTCCCATCCCTCGCGCAGCATCATCACCGACACGATCGCTTTGTACGGATTGCCGGCGTCATCGATATTCTGGCTAAACTCACGCAATTGGCCGAGTTCTTCCTGCGATCTGGCGCTTGAGGCCTCCGAGATCTCACCGTTGCGCTTGGTATGAATCACCAGCACCTTGCCCAAATCCGGATACCGGGCTTCCAGATGCTGTCCGACCTCGTCGCAGTTGCGAGTATCGTCGGTCATTACGAACAGAATCGACTTTTTGCCCGCCGGCAGCAGCTCGTCATAAGCTTTGCGCCACTCCAGATAGCCGAGATGCAGATAATCCTCGTAACGCTCGGTGAAAATGTCGCTTTTGCGTTCGACCAGCTTGGCGCGCGAGGCCGCATCCGGCAGCACGGGAGTTTTCACGACGCGCTGGCGGATCGCTTCCACCAGCGGGTAATCGCTGATGGTCTGCACGAAAATCGCGCCATTGCTGTGCTTGGGCGTGGCGGTGAGATCGAACTGCGCGGAAAGCTTACTTCCCCTGAGCCGCAACTGATTGGCGATATCCTCGATATTCTTGAACCACGCCATTTCAGGATCATGAATATGATGGGCTTCGTCATTGATCACGACGAGGTCCGGCACCTCGCGCACGATGCGCGCGACGTCAAGCCGCGACTGATTGGTTTTCCCCGCCGGCCGCTTGCCGAGGAAATAGTCGCTGGTGTCGTCGTCATCGAAAGATGGCGCGGAGCCATTGTCGTACACGCGCTGGATGTTGGTCAGGAAGATATTGCCGCTATCCGAGACCGCTCCGATTGCGTCCTGCACATGCAGCGTGAGTTGAAAGTCATCAAGCCAGTTCTGGCCCTGGTAGCCGTTGTCGGGCAGCACCGGGTCATCATGAAAGATGCGCAAGCCGTCGAAATCCCGCCGCAGCCGGTCCAACACAATGATGTTGGGCGCGATCACGAGAAAATTGGCACTCAGCTCGGAACCCGGCTCGTAGCGTTTATGGAAGTACGACCACGCGATCAGCAGACTCATCACTTTGGTCTTGCCGGCGCCGGTCGCGAGCTTCATCACGTAGCGCGTCCAGTCCTCATCGAACATCCCCTTGGACACGCTCCCCGATGAGTCGAATTTGATTAGCGCGTACGGATCGCGCGCCTGTTCGACTTCGTAGAGCCAGATGGCCGATTCGACCGCCTCGCGTTGGCCGAAGTAATAGCGGAACGTCGTCAACGCGCCGCCATCCGACGAGATCAGATGCTCCCTATTGAACCAGTAATTGAGCAGCGCGCGCGTGGTCTCGCTCGCCTCCGCATAACCGCTGTCGCGCCACGCCTTGACGCCGGTGCGTACCTTGAACACGAGTGGCGGTAGCAGTGTCGCGTAACCGTCATCGGTGTATTTCTCCTCGCCCGGATACCAGCGGATTTTCGGATCGAGGATCGCATGCGGATCGTCGGGGAAATCCGGCGCGAGCGCCATTAGACCTTCACCTCGACGATTTTGGTGGTGTCGTTGCCAAAAATATCGATGACCTTGACCGCGATCTTGTAGCGGCCCTTCATTTTGTAGTCATGTTCGGCGCTGATGACCTCGAGCGTGCGGTCCTTGCGCGTGCGATAGCTCTGCCATTCATTTTCAAAGATGTAATTGCCGGTCCAGACTTCGCGCTCGCTTCCGTTTTCGACCATGCGGATAATTTCGCGGCGGCTTCCGTAATCGAAATCGACCGCCCAGTAGTCAATCCAGTCAGTCCATTTTTTGGTGATCACCTCGCGCGTGATCTTGTTCTTTTTGTCTTTCGTGATCTTGACGACCTGCCCCGCTTCGACCGTGACCTTGCTGCCACCCGGCTTGAGCTTTTCGCCGAGCGAATCAAGTTCATCCTGCTGATAGAAGACTCCGAAGTCCTTCAAGCTAACAGTCGCGATAGTTCCTTTGACCTTCGGCAGCACCTCGACATAGGCCACGTCGTAAAACTTTACCTGGCCCTTTTCGACCGCGCGCTTATCGAACACATCCTTGGGAATGTACTTCAAGCTCAGGCCGACGCCCTTGGTTTTCGCGTCATCCTGCACGGCCGGCACCAATCCCATTTCGAACTCGAAGCCGAGCACGTCGGCTTTGCTGATGCGCTTGCGGCGGCATTCGGCGATGACTTCGTTGACTTGGGCGAGGGTTACGGGAGCATCAATCGGTCCGACCACGACGGCGGCCGGTCCCTTTCTGCCATGAAAGGGCGGCATCTGAAACACGCGTTCGGCCTTGTAGGCGGAGAGAATCAGCGTCAGGTAATGCTCTTCGCGCTGGATAGTCTGGGCGCGGCGCTGCTCTTCGGGCAGGGTCGGGTCGATACCGACGAAATACTGGCGTTCGTACTTGCCCAAATTAAGGATTTCGAAGCTGCGATAAGGCTTGGCCGCGGCTTTGAGTTCGCGTTGCACGCCGATCAGGCGCTTGCGCGTGGTGTGGATGGCGAAGCGTCCGAGGTCGCATCCGATCCACTTGCGTCCGAGGCGTTCGGCGACGGCCAGGGTCGTCCCGGAGCCGCAAAAGAAATCGGCAATGAGATCACCTTGGTTCGATGACGCCTCTATGATTCGCCTGAGGAGAACTTCGGGCTTTTGGGTATCATAGGTTGTATCCTCCAGTGCCTGCGAGTTTACGGGGGAGACGTCTGCCCAGACGGTTCCCACCGGTACGCCGGGCATTTCGTCAAGGAATCTTCGCAACTGCGGCCTCCCATCCGCCTTTCTGGGTAAATCTATTCGACCGTCGGCATACAGCCGCTCCATCGTGTCAAGCTCATAGCGCCAACCAAGTCGTGGCGCTCTGTAACCTCGCCATTCGTACATCATCTGTGGGCGAGGATTCGGGCTGGTAATATTATCAAGTCGATACCGACGCCCGTCGGCTGTCTTGTTGGAATACTTCGAGTCCAAATATTCAGACGAATATTCCTCGTAGGCTGGATTCCAGATGAACGTCTCGCTGATAGGTTTCCAGATGATCACGTCGTGGACGACGCCCCACCTTTTGCTATCGCCATGGGCGGTCACCCGTTTCCAGCAAATGTCAGTCGCTGGGGGCCTTACACCGAAGATTTCATTGACCACAGACCGCACTAAGAAAGCTATATGCGGGCCGGCGTGAACGTACAGACTACCGTGGTCAGCAATCAGGCCTCGAAACAGGAGCAGCCGTTCGTAGAGCATCGAGAGATACGAGTCGGCGCCGCGTCCCCAAGTGTCGCGATACGCGATTTCCTCAACAACACTCGGCTCTTTTGTCAGAAGGTCGCCGTCACCAACCTCAATATCCACTGAGAAGTCGGCGCCGACGTCGAAGGGCGGGTCGATGTAGATCAATTTGAGGCCGCCCGCATCCTCGATCTCGCGCCGCAACGGCCCGTTCTTCAACGACGACAAGACCAGCTTGTTG
>JBOHWL010000142.1:0-11584 GCA_050736615.1 Binataceae bacterium (SeqCode)
GCAGGGGGTGGAACCGGTTTGCCGCCGAGGGGCGGCGCCGAATGTGGCACATCGATCCGCTTCAGCAAGAGCATCCGGCCACTGCCGTCAAGCGCGGTCGGATTGCTGATGATTGCGATCCGAAGCCGCCGGCGCCATTGCGGCCCGATCAGCTTGTAATTGTGTTTCCAGCACAGCACGTAATCGGTCGGATCCCTGGTCAACGAGATGATCGGGATATCGCGGCGGCTGTAGAAAGCGAAATCATAATCGAGGGCGCCTAAATAGCCGACTGAATCGGAGCCCACCGTCTTCATGGAAGCGGCGGCGAAGCTTCGCAGGGTCAGCGTATCGGCAAGCCCGGGCACCACCACCAGGTTCACGGCCAACGCCAGGCATACCATCCCACCCGTCAAGGCCAGCGCCATTTTTTCCACGGTCGCATGCGTGCGCAGCAGGAAATAGCCGATAATGGCGGTGGCAATCGGGATTGCGATTGAGAGACCGAGCACGCCTTTGGCTGTCACCGCGAGTTCGCGGACCAATCCCGCGACCACGATATCAAACAGTGAGAGCATCCATCGGATCGCCACCGGATACAGGAACAGGAGCGCGAGGCCGAGCAATCCAAGCGCGCCCGCGAGGACCAGGAAAATACCGGCCACGTGAGAAAGCCGGTTGACCCATCGCGCTATCGCGGCGCGTTCCCGGCTCGCATCACTGAGGGCAAGCGCTACCAGCGCCGCCAATGCCGGATAAAGCGCGAGCAGGTAGACCCCGCGTTTGCTCTGGGGAAAGTTGTAGAAGACCAGCACCGCCAAAAACCACACCAGCAAATAGCCGAAGCGCGGCTCGATTTTGCGCGGACAATAAAAATATTGCGCAATGGCCAAAAACGCGATCGGTGTCCAGGGCAGGAAACCGGCCAACAGAGCCAGCTCCATATAGTAGAACGGATGAACATGGCCTTCGCGGAAGTGTTGGTGGCCAATCAGGCGATAGAGGTTCTCCGACAGGATTTGCTTGTGCACAAACGCCATCCCGCCGATGAGTGATGCCGCCAGGTACCATCCGCCGGCCAACACGCCGATGATGATCACACCGCGCCATAAATGCAGCCGTGCAAGCACCTCCCACCGCCGCCACAGCCCCATCCAGAGTAGCGCTACCAGAGCGGGCAGTATCAGGCCAATCGGACCCTTGCTCAGGACCGCGCAAGCGATGGCCACATACATCAGGGTGGTCCGCGTGCTCAGTTGCTCGGCGATCATGAGGAATTCGAAGAAAGCGATCTCCATGAAGAACGTGAGCGTCATATCGACGCGCGCGCCGGTACCGGCCTGCATAAACTGAAATGTGGTGCCGAGGATCAGCGCGGTGAACAGGGCGGCACGCGCTTCAAACAGCCGCCGCACATAAAAATAACAGAGCAGCATCGCCCCGATCGCGAGCAATCCCGAGGGCAGACGCACGGTCCAGGGGTTGACCGTGCGGCCGAGCACGGAGACGATCGCCGCCAGCCAATGCATCATGAGGGGCTTGGATGGGATTTCCACTCCCGCCCGCATCGGCAGGATCACACCGCCGCCATGCACGATGTCATATACGGTGACGGCTTCGCGTGGCTCACCCTTGGTGTAGAGTGGATAGCCGCCGAGATTCACGATGAAGATCAGGATGCCGGCGACGGCGATTAACGCGCTGGCACAGGGCGGAGAGGCTAACCTGACGAGCCATCGGGTCGGCCCGTAATCGATGACGGCGCCGGTTTTATCGAACGCGCTCGCCACCGCGGCGCGTTGCTCATCTTGCATTATTGATTGCGCCGCGGCGTCGGCTCCGCTCGATTCGTGTGCCGGCTGTTGATCCATTTTCAGGTAAAACGCTCGCGACCAAGATACCGGCGCTGGCCGCAAGATGCAGCCTTTTAAATGATGATTTCTTCAACCGTTAAGGCCCGCACGGAGCCGCGATCGGTCTTCGCCACGGGCTTGGCACTGGCGCTCGCCAGTACCGTTATCGCCGCGCTGCAGCCGGTAGTCGTACGCTATGGGGCGCTCACCGTTGATCCGATCCTGTTTTGCGCCGGTTCGGTCACCGTCGCCGCGATTTGTGTGGCCGTCGTTTTGAGCCGTCGTGGGGGATTGGCGATCCTGGCCGAACGGCGCTATCTGCCGCGGTTAACCGGCGTATCGCTCGCCGGCACGGTCGCGACCAGCCTCAGCTTGATCTACGGCCTCAGCCGTATCGATGCGGTTGCGGCGGTGGTGCTACTCGAATCGGAACCGATTTATTCGTTGATAATGGCGACGGCGTTCCTGGGCGAGCGGCCCTCCGCGCGTCAATTGATAGCCACCGCGATCATTCTTGCTGGCATTGCCTCGGTGTTCGCCGCCGGGCACGCGTTCAATCCGTTGTCGGCGGCGGTGCTGGTGTTCGTCACGCCGTTATTCTGGCAGACCGCACACGTGCTGTCGCTGGGCGTGATGCCGCCGCTCACGCCAATCGACATCGTGGGCGCGCGTTACGTCTACGCGGCATTCGTGCTGATAGCGACACTGTTGTTCTCGAACCCGTCGGCGCTGCGGCAATTGGCCGATCCGGCGACCGCGGCGACGGTGGTCTTTGCGGGTATTGGGGTTTATTTTTTCGGCTCGCTGACCTGGTACGGAGCGATCAGCCGCTTATCGTTAGCCTGGACCACCGCGTTCGTAATTCCCGGGGTGCCGATTCTGTCGGTTCTGTTCGCGCTGATCTTTTTGGGCGAACATGCGAGCACGCGCGAGCTGGCGGGACTCGCCGTTGCAATCCTGGGCGTGGTGACGCTTGTCCTAGGCGCCGACGCGCACCGGCCATCGCGCGATAATCCCGCCGAGGCGGTGCATCAACCACTCGGATGACCCTGTTCATGCGGGCGCGCTTGAATTCACCACCGATCTACAAGTTCGTTTGACTATCCGGCCGCGCTGGTCTTTGATCGGCCACGCGTGCGCGCATCCGCCGCCGCCATCCGCGTGCGCAATAACGATGGGGAGTTAGAGCCATGGCCCGAATGATCAAGCATGAAAAGAACGCGCCCTATGAGATCCCGGAAGGGACCGAACTGCCGCTTTGGATTTGCGGATGCGGCTTGTCAAAAAACAAGCCCTTCTGTGACGGCTCGCACAAGCGCACTCGCGATGAGAGCACGGGCGAAGTCTATGTCTATGATGAACAGGGCCGCGTGCCGGTTATCAAACAGTACTGACAGGTGTTCGCGGCAGTCCGGCCGAGGAGTGGCGAGCGAAAGATGGTCTCAGCTTGCTTTTCGAACAGTAGACCAATTATTGCGCCAGGAATCGAAGCAACGATCAGCAGGTCCTAGCAGATTGCTCTTGTCGCGTTGGCTCCCTCTAATCAAAAGTGGGCTGTTAAGCGTATTCCAGATATCGCCTCCAATGTAACGAATTGACACTTTTTTGTTGATTGTTTTGATTCATGAAGCGCTTGGCAGGAGGTGCCAGCCCGATTAAGATGATGTGGCCAACTGCGGGAAGGGTTCCAGGAGGTCCTGCTGACGATGGCTCAGAGCTCCAGACGTAAGGTGGTGCCTTTGCGCGAAGCCAATATTGTTGAAGAGACGCGCGTCTCGAACGGTAGGCTCGATTCGAAGAGAGCTGATGAACCGCGGCGTTTCCCCATCGTTTCGACTTTGCCGCGACTGCCGTTGATGATCCCGGACGAGATCCTCGACTATTATGGCTGGGTTTTCTGTCAAGGCGGATTCCTCAATTTGCAGATGACATTTGAGCAGTTTCTCGCGGTGGTGGCTGCGGTCAGCCCGAGCGGACTATGCCCCGAATACGATGACCCGGATTCCATGACGCTGGGAGAATAAGAAGGCTCGGCGCGCCAACATCGCGCTTTTTGCCAACGTCATTTACCGACTGGGCGCAAAAGATCGTTGCGAACCCAGATGCTCTCGAACGGATTTACATCGGTGGCCGAGGAAATCCCGTTGTCCTTGGCGATTTTGTGCCAGTTATCGGCGTTACCAGTCACGCGTTTCGCCAATCCCTTGAGATTTTCGCCCGGCAATAGGGTGAAATTGACGCCACCATTGGCCGGCATGGTCGAGGGAGGAGGATACTTGGCCGCGAGCTCGTCGATTTCTCTGAACAGAGCGAAGCGCGAACTGGCCTTATAGGATGGCAGTTGCGCATCGGGAATACCCTCGGTGCGGACGTTGACGATAACCTTGCTCTTATGGCTGCCTTCGGGGAGAACTGAGATTTCGTAACGGTATTGGCGGGTCACGCCGAAAAGGCTTTGAAAAAAACCACCCGGCGTATCAGGATCGGCCGGGCGCCACAGCGTGACAATCGAATTGTTGGGCTGCACCTCGAACAGAATGCCGTCGCCGCGCAAAGCGTCTTCGGTCAGCGCGAGCGCATCCTTGGTGGGAAAATCAATCTGATGCTCTTCGCCGAGGGCGGAATCAGCAGCCTTCCAATGCTCGCTGTAGCTCCAGTAGCCGACGTAACATCCCGCAGTCGCCGACATCAGGCAGATTAATATGCCGAAGATCCAGGACAAAGCCTTGTGGCGTGACGGCGGCATCGCCGAACAGAAGAACACGCGCGACGGTCAGGTGCAAGCAGGCAGCTTTTCTCGTTGAAATTTGGGACTTTGTTCAAGCCCGCGCCCGGGTGGCTGACGGGAGTGGCTGGCGCGTAAAATTAAATCAGGTGAAGATGCGGCGCGCGCTTGCGCTTTCAGCTAAGCTCACGGGCTTATCGAAACCTCGCGCGGCGGCGCGTCCTCCGCGTGAACCATGGACGAATATCATGAGTGAGACGGCTAATTCGGCGCCACGTCATGTCGTGGCTGTAGTTGGAGCCGCCACCGCCGGTTCCGAAATCGCGCGTATCCTGGCCCATCGCGGGGTGCTGGTGGTGGTGGTCGAGCAGAATCCACGTCCTTATGGGAAAATCGAGGACGGGTTGCCGCGATGGCATGTGAAACAACGCAAGGACGAATATGAGGAGATCAACCGCCGCCTCGACCATCCGAATATCGAATACATGCCGCTAACCCGTCTGGGCGGGGACCTCGATTTCAACCGATTGCGCGAGGACTGGGGATTGAGCGCAATCGTGCTCACCCATGGCGCCTGGCGCGACCGTCCCTTTCCGGTCGAGGGAGCGGACCAGTTCGTCGATCACGGCCTGCTTTATCAAAATCCGTTGATTTACTGGTTTAACCATTACCTGGAGGCGGATTACCAGGGGCCGCGCTATAGCCTGTCACCCGGCGCGACGGTGATTGGTGGCGGCTTGGCCTCGATAGACGTCGTCAAGGTCCTGCAGATTGAGACGACTTTGCGGGCGCTGACGGCGCGCGGCATCAACGAAGATATGGTCAGGCTCGAGCGCGAGGGGATCGAACCCGTGCTGGCGAGCCATCAGCTTTCGTGGACCAAATTGGGCATTGCGGCCTGTAAATTGTTCTATCGCCGGCGCGTAATCGATATGCCGCTGTCGGACATCGCGCCCGACGCATCTCCGAAACGCGCCGAGGCGATGCGCCAGGCGCGCGGCAAAATTCTCGACAAAGCCCGCCGTAAGTATCTGTTCGATTTTCAGGAACTCAGTGTGCCGACTGGGCTGATCGTCGAAAAAGACCGCTTGGCCGGCGTTCAGATGAGTCATACCGAGGTGGCCGAAGGCAGGGTGCGGACCCTGCCTGATTCGCAGCGGCCGGTGCGCGCACTCCTGACGATAAGCTCCATCGGCAGCATTCCTGAGCCGATCCCCGGGATTGCGCAGCGCGGCGAAGTCTATCAGTACGCCAATCAGGAAATTGGTCTTCTAATCGAAGGCCGCACTGCGGTTTATGCCGCGGGTAATGTGCTGACTGGCAAGGGCAATATCAAAGATTCACTCGAAAGCGGCACCGTGGTGGGAACTCATGTAGCCGAACGTTATCTCGGCGTGGCGGATGATGGTAGTCGCGCCGCGCTCGCCGACGGTGTGCGGGAGGAGGCGCGGCGCGAGGGCGAGGCGATCGCGCGCAGTATTGGAGCGCGTGAAGCGCTTCCTTTGGAAGCGGTTGGCGCGGTTTTACGCCGGGTGCGCGAACGCCAACGTGCGGTGGGATACGAGGGCAATTACCGGGAATGGATCGCGCGAGTGACGCCGCGCGATTTGCAATAGGCGCCAATGAAGTTTTTTCTGAATGGGCGCGGCGCCATGGTTGAAGACGAGTCGCGGCTTTGACGGAGGATCTCCGTGGACGAACTCAAGCGAACCGACCCCGAAATTTTCAAACTGATAAATGAGGAGGAGCGTTATCAGGTCGAATCAGTGCGCCTGATTCCGTCGGAGAACTACGTCTCCAGGGCGGTGCTCGAGGCGACCGGCTCGGTTCTGACCAACAAGTACTCCGAAGGCTACGCGCATCGGCGCTATTATCAGGGCCAGCGCTATATCGACGAACTGGAAACGCTCGTGGTTGAGCGCGCCAAAGCTTTGTTTGGCGCCGAGCACGCCAACGTCCAACCCTATTCCGGCTCGCCCGCGAACCTCGCCGTTTATTTCGCCCTGCTTAAGCCCGGCGACACCCTGATGGGCTTGGCGTTGCCGCATGGCGGGCATTTGACCCATGGCTGGAACGTCAGCATCACCGGCCATTTCTGGCGACCGGTTCATTACACCGTTGATCGCGAGAGCCAGCGTATCGACTACGACGCGGTGCGCGAGTTGGCGCGCAAAGAACGGCCGCAAATCATCGTCGCGGGAGCGACCGCCTATCCGCGGGAATTCGATTTCAAGACCTTCGCTGAAATCGCCAAAGAGGTCGGAGCCTATCTGCTCGCCGATATCTCGCATATCGCCGGTCTGGTGGTCGCCGGGGCGCATCCCAGTCCATTTCCTCATGCGGACGTGGTGATGACGACGACCCATAAGACGCTGCGCGGTCCGCGCGGCGCGATGATCCTGTGTCGCAAAGAGCTGGCGGAAAAGATCGATAAAGCGGTCTTCCCGGGGCTTCAGGGCGGTCCGCATAACCATACCACCGCCGCCATTGGTGTGGCGTTAAAGGAAGCGGCGACGTCCGCGTTTAGAGACTACGCCCATCAGGTGGTGCGCAACGCAAAAGCGCTCGCGGCTGAACTGCTTACGCATGGCTACAATTTGGTCTCCGGCGGCACCGATAATCATCTGTTGCTGGTCGATCTCACCAACAAAGGCGTCATCGGCAAAAAGGCCGCGCAAGCCCTCGATCGCGCGGGCATCATTTGCAACTACAACACCGTGCCCTACGACCCGCGTAAACCATTCAGTCCCAGCGGGATACGGCTCGGCACCCCCGCGGTGACCTCGCGTGGCATGGGCGAAGGCGAAATGCGCCAGATCGGTGCGTGGATGAACGAGGTTATCGCGCATGCCGACGACGAGGCGACCATCACGCGGATAGCGCGGACGGTCAGCGAATTCTGCCGGCGTTTTCCGGCGCCGGGAATAATCGTTTGGCCCCAAATCATTGCCGCCATTTTTAACGCCGCATGCACCAGCCACTGCTGTCGTAACGAACCGGGTCCGCGAAGAAAGGGAAAACCAGAAAATGTCTCTGAAAGACAAGAAGATCCGGGATTCCTCAGTTTCATACGCAGCTCGCAGACTCGCCTGCTCGCTTCGCCGCGCAGAGCGGCTCCGCTGGCTGCGCTCGGAATGACAGGCCGAGGCTTGTGCGGAGATTTCCCCTAGTTTGATCAGTTCCGTTTCGCTCAACTGGCGTGCTCGCGGAACCTTTGGCTCCGCGCACTGCTCAGGATGTCGACGGTTTCTACGCCGGCGTGGGTTGTAACGAAGGTGAGCAGGCCGGGCTCCTACGTTACTCGGCCTGCTCACCGGCCAGCGCCTACCGGTAAGGGTTCAGACGCCCGGTTCCGCCGCCTGAATTGGGCTTTACTTCACTCAGGCTCAGATCGAGGTGACTCGGTGGGACGCAGGTGTTGCCGCTAAGGATGTTGTTAACGGTGTTCAGGAAAACGCCCCCGACGATCTGATTGCCACTTCCGCCGTTGAGGATTCCGGCACAGGCCTCATTGATATCGTTGCCGACCACATGATTGCTGTTGCCGGTGGTTCCGCACGAGCTGTCAAGATGAATCCCCGACTCGTCGCTGTCGGAAACGACATTGCCGACGATGGAATTGTTGTTGCTGCAAATATCAACACCGTCGAAGATCGAGGTGCCGAAGACCTGGTTGCCAAGGATGGTGCCACCATCCGCGGAGAGTCCCGGAATTGAGGTGTCAGTCACGTAAACGATGCCGAATTGAGTATTCCCAACGACATTGCTGATCACACGCACACCCGCCGAATCATAGACCAGGATCCCTGCCGCTGCGTCGCCAGGATCGGTCGACGTGTCAAGCGCGTAGATGTCGTCGATCACTTGATTATTCATGATCAAGCCGGTCGCGCCGAAACCGATCTGGATACCGTTTTCGGCCGCGCCCGTGGTCGGGCCTTGGCCGCGAACTGAGTTCTGCTGAACAACCAGGCTCGTGCCGGTCTCGTCCCCCGTGATTCCGTTCTTCTGGTAATCATGCACGCTGCTGTTCTTGACCGACACCGTCGAGCGTCCGGAGTTTCCGCTTTGGACAAACAGGCCGAGTCCGCTCTGGCAACCGTTGAGATCGGCCGGGAGCTTCTGGTTACGTAGGGCGACACCCGTCACCGTGCCGGAGGCGTTCTGAAACAAGATGCCGATCACGGTCGGCGCGCATCCGTTGACCTGGTTGTTGGCGCCGTCGACCGTAAGATTGCTCAATACGACGTGGCTCGCGCCATGCACGAATACTTGAGCGGCGATAGGCCCGCCCGACGACAGGCTGGTAGCGTTTTGGGTCAGGCCTGTCGCTGGCGGAACAATAATGGCGGCGTTTTGACCGTTGCTCGCGACCCCTTCGATCGTGAGGTTCTTCGAAATGTCGAGCTGCTCCGCGTAAGTTCCCGGACAGACCTGGATCATGGAACCCGGGCCCGCCGCGTTGATTGCGTCCTGGATCGTCTCATTGACGCCACCGGGACACGAGCCGACGATAACAGGTCCGCTACCCAGCGCGGTTCCCGCCCAAAGCAACGTGACCGCGATGCCCGCTAACAAAGACCGATTCAGTTCCATTTTCTCCCCCTGTGTCTTTGATACCAATAACTCTGATATCTGGTACTATCCCAACCTTAAGAGCAAACGATCAATCAGAAGCGTTGTTTACTCCAGTATCTCATGCAACGTCAAGCAAAAGGGATGCGGAATGTGCCCGGCACATCGGTTCTCGGATACAAAGTGCCTTGAACTGCACTTTTCTTTGAAGAAATATGATCTTTCTCTTAAGCTCGCGGAGTTTGTCTCAGTCTTCGACATGCTCCGGAGTTGAAGCTCTGATATTCGGACCCGGTGACCCGGTGCGCTCAGCCGTGACGAACGCGAAATGGTCGCGGCGGTCGCTAGACTGTCATTACTGAACCGTGAGCTCGGCGTGGATGCGCGGTGCGCCGTAGGTGGCGCGCGAGCGGCGATGGATCTCGGCGATGCGTGCATTCAACTCGGCATCCGCACGCATGCTCGCGCAGCGGCAGGCTCCGCGCTTGACAGCGGGGGTTGGCTGACCGGATAAAGCTGAGCATGACCACCGTAAAAATCGAACGTACCCTTAACTTCGGCGCGCCCTACACGCCCGAAATGGAAGTTGGGCGCAAACCTCCCGGGCCGGTATGGAACGCGATACCGCGCCAGGTCCGTGAGGCCGGTGAACTTGGCTACGACACGGTACTCGCAGTCGAGACGCAGCATGATCCATTTTTAGCCCTTGCGATTGCGGGGCAGGAACCTTCCACGCTGGAACTCGGCACCGGCATCGCACTCGCTTTTACGAAAAGCCCGGTGGCGACTGCCTATATCGCGTGGGATTTGCAGGCGATGAGCGGCGGACGGCTGGTGCTGGGCTTGGGCTCGCAGGTCAAGGGCCATATTACGCGGCGGTTCGGGATGCCGTGGTCGAAACCGGCCCAGCGCATGAAGGATTATGTGGGTGCGATGCGCGCGTGCTGGAACGCGTGGCAAAACGGGACGCCACTCAATTTTCAAAGCGAGCATTACAACCTTTCCTTGATGACGCCAAATTTCTCGCCGCCGCCGCTCGAGCGTCCGCACATTCCGGTGCTGATCGCGGCGGTGCAGGAGCGGATGCTGCAAGTGGCGGGCGAGGTCTGCGACGGCGCGCGCCTGCACGGCATCGTGACCCGGCGCTATATCGACGAGATCGCCCTTCCCAATTTGAAAAAGGGCTTTGCCAAATCCGGACGGCCGGCCGCCGAATGGGAGCGCTTTGACATTTCCGGCGGCGGTTTTCTATGTACTGCGCCGGACCATGATTCGCTCGCCCGCGCGGTCGAGAAGATGAAGGCGACCATTGCCTTTTACGGTTCCACCCGCTCCTATCATTCGAGCTTCGCGCTCGACGGATGGTTACGTCAGGCCGAGGAACTGCACCGGCTGTCGGTTCAGCAGAAATGGGAGGAGATGCCGAAGTTGGTGAATGAGGAAATGGTGCATGCCTTCGCCGCGGTGGGCACCTACGACCAGATCGCGGGCGTGATGAAAAAACGCTTCGCCGGGGTGAACCGCATGTCGTTCGAAATTCCCGTGCATAACGAGCACGATCGCGGCGTTCTGAAAGAAATTATCCAGGACCTCCATCGGGAGTGAAATTCCTGCCTTCGGATATTGTTCTGCCGCAATAGAATGCCGCCCTGGAGGAGTCGTGCCATGCCTAGTCAGCTCCAGAACCTTAATGAAATGTTCAACAGTAAGGTTTTCCGAATACCGGATTACCAGCGTGGATATAGTGGGGTTCCCAGCAGCTGGATGATTTCTGGGATGACCTTGACCGCCTGGACTCCAAGCAAAAGCACTACACAGGGCAGTTGACGCTTGACAAGGTTCCCAAGGAATCATGGGAGAAATGGGACGAGGACACGTGGCTCATCAGCGAGGAAGACTACAAGCCTTGGTATGTAGTGGACGGTCAGCAGCGGCTGACGACGGCTATCATTCTAATTAAATGCCTTCTTGATGCAACGGCCGACGATCGTCAAATCGCATTCACGGATAAACCCGATCACGTAAAAAAGTACTTGCTACAGCAGGGCGATGTAAGTCGCTCGTATCTCTTCGGTTACGAGAAGGACAACCCGAGTTACGAGTACCTGAAGACGCAGATTCTTGAGCAAGACTCGTATCAGTATCAAGGTACGGAGACCACGTACACGGCTAATTTGTGGAGAGCAAGGGAGTTTTTCCGTGAAAAGCTGTGCGACTCGGGCCACGAGGACGTTGAAAGGGTGGTTCAGGGCGATAACTCAAAAATTTCTCTTCAATTTGTATGAATTGGTCGAGGAACTCGACCAATTCGTAGTTTTTGAAACCACGTGTCCTTGTCCCATTTCTCCCATGATTCCTTGGGAACCTTGTCAAGCGTCAACTGCCCGGTGTAGTGCTTTTGTTTGGAGTCCAGGCGGTCAAGGTCATCCCAGAAATCATCCAGCTGCTGGGA
>JBOHWL010000143.1:0-5516 GCA_050736615.1 Binataceae bacterium (SeqCode)
AGGTTGTCCCGTTCGTTGAAAAACGGAACGACTACGGAGAGGTCCATCGGCGATGCTGTGAATCAGTCAGCTCGATAAAAGCGCGATAACGCGCGTCAATATCTTCCCACGTCAACCCGGTGAGACGATCCACCGAAAATTGTTCGACTACAAAAGAGCCCATCACGCTGCCATAGACCACCGCCGTGCGCATGATTGCTTCGGTGATACGGCCGTGACGCGCGAGATAGCCCATGAACGCACCCGCGAAAGTATCGCCCGCCCCAGTCGGATCCACCACCTCTTCGAGCGGATAGGCCGGGACGGCGAACAGCGAATCATGGCGGAAGAGCAGCACGCCATACTCACCACGCTTCACCAAGACCGTCTCAGGTCCCATTTTCAGAATGGCGCGACCGGCCTTGAGCATATTGTGCTCGCCACTCAACATACGCGCTTCTTCATCGTTAAGCGTCAGAATATCGACGTGCGCCAGCAACCTCATCAGCCCCGCGCGGTCATGCTCGATCCAGAAATTCATGGTATCGGCGCCGACTACCTTTGGATTCGTCACCTGCGCCAATACGTGTGACTGCAGGCCGGGGGAGATATTGCCCAAAAACACGTAATCCGACCGCCGTTGATCAGCCAGCAACTCAGGCATGAAATCGCCGAATACGTTGAGCCGCAACTGCAGGGTGTCGCGGATATTCATGTCCTCGTGGTAACGGCCATGCCAGCGCATGGTCGGTCCCTCCTGCTTGGCCAAGCCGCGCACATCAATATTCCGCTCCGTCAACAGGCGTTCATGCTCGGGACGGAAATCGCTCCCGACCACCGCGACGATACTGACCGGGGCAAAAAAGCGCGCCGCCAACCCGAAGAAAGCCGCCGAACCGCCCAACACTTCGGCGGCTCCGCCATGCTGCGTTTCAACGGTGTCATATGCGACCGTGCCGACTACGACGATACTCATAATGTACTACTCAGGGCCTTTGCCATGCTTCCCGCGCGCCACAACGGCTGATTACTTTATTTTGATCCAGGCATGCGTCGCGACTGCCTGATCGCGGCTGGCGCACGCAAGCCCGAGATTAGACCTTCTGACGATTCGGATGCGCCTAATGTGCCACGTACTTGCCGATTATTGGCCGCAGGCGCGCGATCACCTCCGGCGGTATCACGGCGCGGTCGGTTATAATCGCATCCTTAAGCGAACCGCCACAACCGCAGGTGCGTTCACGCGATACCAACGCATGCGCCAGCCCGGTCACGGCCTGCTGGGCCAAAGCCACGTTGATTTTCATCACGCGCAGAATTTCATTTATGTCCACCGCCGCGACGCTCTGATGCCAACAGTCATAATCGGTCACCAGCACCAACGCCGCGTAACAGAGTTCGGCCTCGCGCGCGAGGCGCGCTTCCTGCATTGCGGTCATGCTGATTACGTCAACGCCCCAGGCGCGATAAATGTTCGATTCGGCGCGCGTCGAGAACTGCGGTCCCTCGATACAAAAATAAATGCCGCCTGTGTGAATTTTGCCCCCAGTGGCGCGCGCCGCCTCGGCCAGATCACGGCTTAAATCCCCGCATACGGGGTCGGCCAGCGAAACGTGGGCGACGATGCCATCGCCAAAAAAAGTGGCTGGCCGTTTATGCGTATGGTCCACGAACTGACTCGCGATCAGCAGATCGCCCGGCGCGATATGCTCCTTCATGCTGCCGGCCGAAGTCACCGAGACCAGATGTTCGACCCCCAATTGCTTGAGCGCGTAAACATTGGCGCGGTAATTCACGTCGCTTGGGGTAAAACGATGACCACGGCCATGCCGTGCCAGGAACACCACCCGGGTCTCCCCGATTTCACCGCGATAGAGCGCGTCCGACGGTTTGCCGAACGGGGTGTCGAGTTCCAGTTGCTCGACCCGTTGCAGCCCCGGCATTTGATAGAAGCCGCTGCCGCCGATTATTCCCAGCACCGTCCTCGCCATTCCTCAAGCTCCCCGCACAATGCCTTCGCACCAAATAGTGCCGTGGGCGCGATAAAAGCATGAAATCCCCGGTCCGTTTGCCCCGGCCCCGCCGTCCATCCGCGTGACCGAATTTTCACCGCTCCGGTTGCGCGCCAGCGGCTGACGCCCTGATGGAATCAGACGATGGCGGTGTCCGGCGGTTTCGTTCCGCGTAGAGCTGCCCGCAGGCGGCGGCAATCTCACGTCCGCGGCTCTCGCGAATGGTCGCGGTCAAGTTACTCTGTTGAAGTATCGCCTGAAAGTCTTCAATCACCTCGCGCGTGCTGGCGCTGAATGGTGAACCCGCGAACGGATTGAAACGGATAAGATTGACCTTGGCCTTGAGCGGCGCCAGCATCCGCACCAGGCGCCGAGCGTCCTGCAAATCGTCGTTCACGCCCGCCAGCATCACGTATTCAAACGTTATCCGCCGCCTGCGTGCCAACGGCAACTGACGACAGGCCCGCAGCAGCGCCTCCAACGGATAACGCTGGTTGATCGGCGCCAGGCGATCGCGGATTTCATTGGCGGTCGCATGCAGCGACACCGCCAGGTTCACCTGGAAGTCAGCGAGCAGCCGCTCCATCATCGGGATTAACCCAACCGTCGATACGGTGATTCGGCGCGGCGAGATCGCCATGCCCCATGTGGTCGTCATAATTTCAAGCGTGCGATGAAGGCGGGGGTAATTCGCCAGCGGCTCGCCCATACCCATGAAGACGTAATTGGTGAAGGCCTCGCCGGGCTTGAGTTCGCGGCGCGCGGCGATGATTTGACCAAGGATTTCCGCGGCGCCAAGATTGCGATGCAGTCCCATTCGCGCGGTCGCGCAAAACTCACAACCCATCGCGCACCCCACCTGGCTGGAGAGGCACAATGTCACGCGGCCATTCGCCGGGATGATCACGCTTTCGATCTCTTCACCATCAGGTAGCCGCAATGCGAGCTTGCGCGTGCCGTCCGGCGCCCGTGCGATCTGTGCCAGCGAGGGCTCCTCGAGGGTGAAATTCCGCGCCAGATGGTCACGCAATGGATAAGGGATTTCGCGCATCCCTGCAAAATCGTTGAGGCCGCGACGCCACAGGCCATTCATCACTTGGGCGGCGCGGAACTTCCGCTCACCCGCCGTGATGACGAACCGCTCCAGCTCATTCAGCGTCAGCTCTCGCAGCGGCTGCCGGCCGGGTTGATTAACCATTCGAGTCTGCGGCAACTCCGTCACAACGCCCTATTCTAATCTAAATGGAGGCGGACCAAAGTTCGGAACGCGCCCACTATACTAGCTGATAAAGATAGCGGAGCAGTTCATAGGCGAAAAACATGAAAAGGCAGAACAGCACGAACCCGTCGGTCCACAACACAATTTTCTTCATCAGGCCGTCGTGGATCAGGTGCTGCACGACCAGTCCGACCAGCCAAAACAATACGACCGCGGCGATAACCGCGCTCGTATGGTGAGCCAAAAGTTGAATAGCTCCGACATTGACCCAGTTGTGAATCCAATGTGGTTCGCCGCTGGCCGCGCTGCCTCCGGCCAGCAATCCTGGCTGCTTGGCCAAAGCGGCCATCCTCGCGACAGCGAGCGTTATTGCCGTTGCCATTGGCGACCGATTTTCCTGACCGCAAGCCTCGTGCGCAAGCCCATGCGTCCTCATCCGCCGCTCTCGCGCGGATGGTAGTGGACTGCCGAGCGCTACCGCACGCCAGTCGCGTCAATCGCGATTTCGGGCAAATCTTATCGCTCCCGTCAGGCCAAACCTTGCAGTAATCGCCGCTTCGTATTACACCCATGATTCGACCGACCGACGAAATCTAAATCCCTCAGGAGAATTTGCCATGGCGCTCAACTGCGAAAAAACGGTTAGTGATCTCTTTGCCGCGTGGACCCGTCTGGACGTCGATGGGGTCATGTCTTACTTCGCCGACGATGCGGTGTGGGACAATGTGCCGATGTCACCGGCCAAGGGCAAGCAGGCCATTCGTGACATGACTCAGGGCTTTATGAAGGATGCGAGCGCTTTCAGCGCTAAAATCCTCAAGAGCGCCCATGAGGGTAACGTTGTCTTCAATTCGCGAGTCGATACGTTGACGATGAAGAGTGGCAAAAAAGCTGAAATCCCGGTGGCCGGGATGTTCGAGCTGGACGACAGCGGCAAGATCAAGATCTGGCGCGACTACTTCGATCTTGCCGGCTTCACCAAACAGATGGCATGAAGGTGACCCGGCTGCGGAAAGCCTTTTTCCGCAGCCTGTTACACCAGGTCGAGGCCGCGGAAGAAGAACGCGAGTTCGTTGACGGCGGTTTCAGGCGCGTCTGAACCATGCACGGCGTTCTTCTCGACGTCGAGACCAAAATCCTTACGGATGGTGCCGGAGGCCGCTTTGGCCGGATCCGTCGCGCCCATCAGCTCACGCCATCGTGTGATCGCGCGCTCGCCGTTAAGCGCCATCACGACCACTGGGCCCGAGCTCATATATTCGCATAACGAGTTGAAAAACGGCCGTTCCTTATGAATCGCGTAAAAGCTTTCCGCCTGCGCGCGATTCAAGCGCACCAAGCGCATCGCGCAGACGCGTAAATCCGCCGCTTCGACGCGCTTGATGATGTCCCCGGTCATGCGACGGTCGACCGCGTCCGGCTTGATAATCGCCAAGGTTCGTTCCATGGGTATAATTTAAGTATTAGATTAGATAACGAGGGAAGCTTCACGCCGCTTGGGCGAGTAAATTCTTCATCGTGAGGCCAAGTTCCGCCGGGCTCAGCGCCACCGCGATGCCGTCCGCCTGCAACGCTGCGATCTTATCCGCCGCAGTCCCCCGCCCACCCGAAATGATTGCTCCAGCATGACCCATGCGACGCCCTTGCGGTGCTGTTTGCCCGGCAATGAACGCAACCACGGGTTTTTTGAAGTTATCCTTTACATATTGACCGGCTTCCTCTTCGGCCGTGCCGCCGATTTCGCCAATCATGATGACCGCGCGGGTAGACGCATCCTCGTTGAACATCCGCAGCACTTCGAGATGGCTGGTGCCAACAATCGGGTCGCCGCCAATGCCGATACAGGTCGATTGGCCGATGCCGAGCTGGGTAAGCTGGTACACCGCTTCATAGGTCAAGGTGCCTGAACGCGAAACCACGCCGATATCGCCCGGCTTGTGAATATAACCCGGCATAATCCCAATCTTGCATTCTCCGGGTGTGATCACGCCCGGGCAATTAGGCCCGATCAGCCGGCTGCCGCTGGCGCGCACGTAACGCTTGACTTTGACCATGTCGAGCACCGGCACGCCTTCGGTAATACAGATCACCAGCTCGATACCCGCTGCGACCGCCTCCAGGATGGCGTCGGCGGCAAACGGCGGCGGCACGTAAATCACGCTCGCGTTGGCGCCGGTCTCCTTGCGCGCCTGCTCGACGGTATCGAAGATCGGGATGTCCTCGAAATTGGTGCCGCCCTTGCCCGGCACAACTCCGCCGACCATCTGGGTGCCATACTGCTTGCACGCGCGCGTATGGATTTGTCC
>JBOHWL010000144.1:0-15963 GCA_050736615.1 Binataceae bacterium (SeqCode)
GCCCATACCATTTTGGTGCACGTGCAGCATGATCCGGGTCGCCTCGGCATGCGGCTTATGATAGATCGACTTGAGAACTTCGACCACGAACTCCATCGGAGTGTAGTCGTCGTTGAGCAGGATGACTTTATACAGCGGCGGTTTTTTGGTTTTGGTTCGCTCTTTGGTGCGGCGCTCGGTAACGATGCCGCCGTCGCGCACATTCTCGTCTCCGCCGCCTTCGCGGCGATTGCGAAATCCGCTACCCTGAAGTTCATGCACCACTGTTACCAATTATCACGCCGTCAGGCCGGCCTTCCTCGCGTTTACTCTATCAAATTAATCATGCCGAGGCATGAGTGCCATGCTCTCGTCTAATCCATCACCTTCCCCGGATTATTCGCACATCCACCGCTGCGGCGCATGGTCTGACTACGCCTGATATAGTCCGGCCAGTGCCGGCGCCGTCTTAAGTTCGACCACACGGTCTTTGCAGCTTGGCACAGTGCGGCTAAGCTTCAAACGTCGGCGCTGTTCTCCGATCTATGATGTCTAAAAACGATAATTCGAGCACTGCTCCCGAGATCGCCGTAGTGGAACGCATCCGCGATCTACCGCGCGAGGAATGGAACGCTCTGATGCGCGCGGACGATTCCCCGTTCGTGGACTGGGACTGGCTCAGCGCGATGGAGGAATCGAAGAGCGCGAGCCGCAATACCGGTTGGGCGCCCTGTCATATGGTCGTCCGCGCCGGTCATCCGCGCAAGCTGGTAGCCGCCTGTCCGCTTTATCTTAAAAGCCATAGCATGGGTGAATTCGTCTTCGATCACGGCTGGGCCGACGCGGCTGAACGGGCCGGCATTACATATTTTCCCAAGCTCCTGGTCGGAGTTCCATTCACTCCTCATAATGGCAGGCGCTTTCTGGTCGCCGACGAGCGGGAACGACCGCGCATGGTGACGTTGCTGGGGCGCGCGCTGACGCAATTGTGTATCGATAACAAATTGTCGTCCGTGCATGTGAACTTCTGTACCGAGGACGAGGCCGCCGCGTTGGGCGCGCTCGGCTATCTCGAACGTCTGGGCTATCAGTATCATTGGCGCAATCACGGCTTCAGCGCCTTCGACGATTATCTGGCGCGGCTCAAGAGCAAACGCCGCTACGCGGTGCGCCATGAACGCGAGGCACTCGGTCGGCAGGGCGTTGAGATTCGCGTGCTGAGCGGTGCCGAGATTCCGGACGCGCTGTTCGCGCCGATGTTCAAGATTTATCTTTCGACCATCGAGAAGCTTTACTGGGGCCGTCAGTATCTGACCCGCGAATTTTTCAACCTGGCCCGGCAACACTTGAAACGTTACCTGTGCTTCGTCTGCGCCTATCGATCCGGCCAACTCATCGCCGCGACTATCAACCTGGAAAAAGCGGGGGTGCTTTACGGGCGTTATTGGGGTTGCTTCGAGGATCTCAAGTACCTGCACTTCAACGTTTGCTATTACGCCGCGATCGAATATTGCATCGCGCGCGGGTTGCATCGTTTCGAGCCGGGGGCCGGCGGAGAATATAAATGGTTGCGCGGCTTTGATCCCGCCTTGACCCGCAGCATGCACTTCGTTGCCCATTCGGGCTTGCGCAAGGCGATCGCGAGTTTTCTGGCGCATGAACGGCGGGAAATCCAGGAATGGATCGTTGAAGGGCGCGAACGCAGCCAGCTCAAGGCGCCGCCGCCCTCGGATGTTGAAACGCAGTGACACGATTTCCCCATAGGCCCGCTTGAGTCTCGCCTGCGGGCGGCGATATGGTGTGAGGTTCCGGAATTTATGTTCACCCGCAAACGCGCCCTCGAGCGTATCGCCGCCGAAAAGGTTCTCTATGAGCGCCATGGCGGTGGCGACATCCCGGTCTGCGTCATCTACCCCAACGTCTATCGGCTGGGGATGGCGAATCTGGGTTTTCAGGCGATCTATCATATCTTCGAATCCGAGCCGCGGGCGGCTGCCGATCGCGCGTTTCTGCCGGATCCCGATGAACGCGAGCTGATGAGTGCGCGTGGTGAACCGCTGCTCTCGTTCGAGACTGGCCGCGCGCTCTCCGATTTCGCCATCCTGGCATTTTCGATCGCGTTTGAGACCGACTACTTGAATTTGCTCGCAATCATGCGGATGGCGGGAATTCCGTTGCGCCGCGAGGCTCGCGCTGGGCGCAACTATCCTTTGATTATCGCCGGTGGCTCCGCCGTTTTCCTCAATCCCGAACCGATCGCCGACTTTATCGATCTGTTTTTAATCGGCGAAGGCGAGGAGATGGTGCCGGAATTTATCACCGCTTATCGGGACGCTGGCGAGATGACCGGCACTCAGCGGCTGGAATATCTGGCGCAACTCGAAGGCGCATATCTGCCCGCGTATTTCATTCCGCGTTTGGATGAGGCCGGCCGTATCGCCACGGTCGAATACCGCGGCCCGGGCTCCGCGCGCGTCAAGCGCAGGCTTATCCGCGACCTCGATCGTTTTTCGACGTCCTCGCTGATTCTAAGCGAGGAATCGGTCTTCGGCGATATGTTCCTGGTCGAAGCCAGCCGCGGATGCCAATGGGGTTGCCGCTTTTGCGCGGCGGGCTTCATGTACCGCCCGATCCGTTATCGCAGCCCCGAACGAATTCTTGCCGAAGCTCAACGCGGCCTTGGCGAACGCGAGGTGATTGGGCTGGTGGGAGCCGAAATGGCGAGCGTGCCCGGTATCGCCGAAATCGCCAATGCGGTTGCCGACCGCGGCGGCCGTCTATCGCCATCCTCGCTCAAAGCCGATTGCATCTCGCCCGGCTTGGCCGAGGCACTGCGGCGCGGAGGCGGGCGCAGCGTCACGATCGCGCCGGAAGCGGGCAGCGAACGTATGCGCAAAGTGATCAACAAGAATCTGAGCGAATCGGAAATCCTCAATGCCGCCACGATGCTGCTCGGTAGCGGGGTTGAGGCGCTCAAGCTGTATTTCATGATCGGTCTGCCGGAAGAAACCGACGACGACGTGCTTGAAATTGCGCGGCTCACCGGAAAATTACTTGACCTCGCGCGCGAGCGCGGCAAATCCGTGGGTCGTGTCACGGTCTCGCTTAACCCGTTCGTGCCCAAACCGTGGACGCCATTTCAATGGGACCCGATGGCCGACGCGGCCCAGGTCAAGCAAAAGATCATGCTGTTGCGTGCCGCCCTCGGACGCATCAGCGGGGCGATCGCGCTTAGCGCCGAGTCTCCGCGTGAAGCTTACTTTCAGACCATGGTCTCGCGCGGCGACCGCCGCGTCGGAAGCATTTTGGAGCGGCTGGACGCGGCTGGATGCGCTGAGCCCGGCGCCATCTGGCATGAACTGCGCGCGATTCATCGGGAAGCCACAAGTAGCGGGAAGGCGACGCGGGATTCTTCGGATTCTTTACGCGACTCGCAGACTCGTTCGCTCGGCGCCGCTCTCGCTGCGCCTGGTGTGCTCGCTGCGCCGCTCAGCGTTCCGCTAGCGCCCGACCCGGATTTTTTTGTGACGCGTCACTATAGTCACGACGAAGTGTTGCCCTGGGACTTCATCGACCATCACATCCATAAATGGTTCTTGCTGTCCGAACGCAAAAAAGCGCATTTCGAACATCAGACCAAGCCTTGTGACGTGACGCGATGCACGGTGTGTGGAGCATGTTGACGTATTCGAGGAGGTGAGGAGGATGAGGCTGGCGATGGCGGAGGAGGTGGAGGGTGGCGTTGCCAGGCCGAGGTTCACGGGTGAACGGA
Source organism: Binataceae bacterium (SeqCode) (assembly GCA_050736615.1). GTDB lineage: Bacteria > Desulfobacterota > Binatia > Binatales > Binataceae > JBOHWJ01. The sequence continues at coordinate 3,752 of JBOHWL010000144.1, forward strand.
CGATCGCGGTGGCGGGCTCATGGACGCGGCGGCGGCGCCTGATATTGCCGGCGGCAATGGTTCTGAACGGAGCCGCCGCATTGATCATGGTGTTGGCGGCTGTGCCGGCCGCTTTTGCCCAGCTCGGCTGCGGATTGCCGCGCACCACGATCACGTCGGACCAGCGCGACGTCGTGCGAAGTCCTGCGCGCTCCTCTGAAGGCCATAACGAGACAGCGGGACACAGGGCTTCGAACGACAATTATCAGCGCGGACGTGGCACCCCGGCGCTTAAGTTTCATGTCGCGCCGGCCAAGGCCCGACTGACGTTAAAAACCGCGTCGCTCGTTTACGAAGAGCCCGCCAAATCGAGCAAAGCGCTCGCGCGCCTGCCCGCCGGCGGGTATCTGGAGGTCAGCGGTGCGACTCATTATTTCCTGCGCATCAAGCTCAACCACGGCCGCGTCGGTTACGTTCCCATCTCCGCTGTCAATATGATCACACCGGCCGACAAGATACATCGCCTGGCCATGAACGCGGCGGTGCTCTCGACGCCCGCCATCCACGGCGCGAAGCTGTCCGAGGTCCATCGGGGCCATGATGTTCATATCGTCGGCGTCACCCTGAATTACGTGAGGATCAGGATGAGGAGCGGACTAGAGGGGTTTATCCCTGTCTCAGCGCTGCAATAGCCGCGAGCGCGGCGCGCACTGTGCGGTAAAGCTCTCGCAGGCTTGTTCAGAAGGGGTAATTGATCCCGGAAAAGATGGCGCTGCCGTCGGGGCCGTAACCGACATCAACGTAGGCAACTACGAACGGCAATGCGATCGCGCGAAAGCCGAGGCCGCCAGCGGGATGCAGGTGGGCGAACGGCACGCCGTCGGCCGCATGATACACGCGACCCAAGTCAAGAAAGGGAGCCAATTCCAGAATCCCATGGGTGTCAAACATGTTGATATCCAGGACCCGCGTACGCACCTCGACGTTGGCGACAAACATATTGTTATCGATAAAGCGGCCGGCGCCGGCACCTCGCCAGGTTTGCTCATCGCTTATCGGTAAACCCAGCAGACTGCTTTCCCCGGGACCATCTCCGCCTAACCAGCTCATTGCCCAGAAGGGTGTTTCTCCGCCGGCGGGGACATATCGGCTATAGATTTGGCCAGCCAGCGTGATCCGATGGGTCAGCGGATAGTAACGCCGCACATCGAGTGAGAACGTGTTATAGGACGACGAGCTCAGGAACGCGCGATCGGCCACTCCGGCGGCTGCGGCGATTAACCCTCCGTTGGTCGGAACGTTGAGCGAATTGCGCGTGTCGTAAGAGATGATCAATTCGTTGAGCAGTTCGCTGCCGCCGTTGATCCCCTTGACTTTCGGGAAGAGTTTGCCGATGAACGGCAGCGTTGTTTCGGCGCCATTATAAAGCCGCACGAAGCGCGGACGTTCCCTGAGAGCGACTTGCAGATTTGGCGTGATGTTAACGCCGAAAATCACATCCAGATATAGCTGTTGGAGCGAGTAGTTAGTCTGTTTGTTGTGATTCGAGTCATTGCCCAATCCAAAAAAACGTTCGGTGGGATTTTGTTCGAAAAAAAAGTGGCTTTCGAACGTCCACCATTTTTGGCGCCGCAGGCCGGATGCCCAGTCGAGCTCCAGCGAGCCCGCGTTATTCTCGGAGCCGCCGCCGATCGCGAACCACTGAGTATCCGGCGATGGGTACGCCAAATAGCGTAGGTTCGCGCCCGGCCCCAGAATCGTGTTGTAGTTGATATCAGGGGCTATGATGCCGGTGATTTGTTGATTTTTACCCGTTCTCAGAAGTACCGGCATCAGGCCAAACGTGGTACCTCCAAACGGATCGGTGGCCGCTTCCGGCACCGGGATAAACGGCCAGCTATTCGGATTGAGCAAATCGAAGCCCCAGGCGATTCCGCCCGGCAGCACCATTGAGAGCGCCAGCAAAATCAGGGCAACCTGGACGCCGGAACGCGCCCGCGCCGCTCCAACGAACCGCGACAACGAGCCTTCAGAGCTTTTGGTCAGGAGGCTTGAAGCCGCACACTTCGGACATTCGGACCGGACCTCGTTCACCCGCCACACCTCGGTTGTGAAAATCGCACTGGTCTATACTCAGATGCTCGAGACGCGCCGCTCGCGCCGCTTCATGCACCCCGGCTGAGAACGAGCAGGGCGCGGACTTTAGCAGACACATCGGGAGCGCGAACAATATCGGTAATGATGGCGGCGGCGTCGGCACCAGCGGCCAGCACTTCAGGCATTGTGACTTGCGTAATCCCGCCGATTGCAACAATCGGCAGCCGCACGGCACTACGAATTTCGGTCAGACGGGTTAATCCCTGGGCCTTCTGAACATTCTTCAGCCCGCCGGCATAGATGGCGCCGAAACCGATATAGTCCGCGCCATCTTCTTCGGCTGCGCGGGCCTGCGCACCGTCATGGGTGGAAACGCCGACGATTTTACTCGCCCCCACGATAGTGCGCGCCGCCGCCAGCGGAAGGTCATCCTGCCCAACGTGTACGCCGTCGGCGCCGGCCAATTTCGCGATATCCGCGCGATCGTTGATAATCAGCAAGGCGCCCGCATTCCGGCATAGTGGCACGATCGCGCGAGCGACGGTCAAAAAATCCCGGCTACCGTAATGCTTAAGCCGCAATTGCATCAGCCGCGCGCCCGCCGCGAGCAGGATTTTGGCCAACTCAACCGGATCATGGCCGCCCGCCGTGTCGATCATCGCATACAGATGTGATGGCAAGCGCATTGGCCTACGCGAGCGCGACGCCGGTTTGGAATTGGGCTCGCCTGCCCGGCGTAGCGGCATTTGGCCTCACGAGTCTGTCCTCACCATCAGTTGGAAATTTCTAAAAGCTTCCGGACGGTAGCTTTTGCACCACGATTCCATGCTCGGTGAGTTTCTTGCGCAACGTATTGCGATTGAGCCCGAGCATCCGGGCGGCGTGAACCTGGTTGCCACCGGCTCGGCGCAGCGCCTGTTCAATCAACGGTCGCTCCAGTTCCGCGACCATCCGCTCGTACAGATCATGCGGCGCGGTGCCATCCGCCTCATCCAGCATTTCGGCGATGCGCTGTGCGATCAGGTCGCGCAGGCTGGACTGGCTTTCATGGGTTCGCGGGCGCTCATGTGAGGTCCGGCCGAGCTCGATATCTTCGGCTCGAATCGTGTTGCCCGGCGCGAGCAGAGCCGCGCGGAATACCGCGTTTTCGAGCTCGCGCACGTTACCGGGCCAATCGTAGGACTGCAATCTGGCGCGCGCGTCGCGAGCGACCAGACGCGTCGGCGCGGCCATTTCTCGCGCCGCTTTATCGACGAAATAATCGATGAGCTCCGCGATATCTTCACGCCGCTCACGCAATGGCGGCAGCGTTATCGGGATAACCCGCAGTCGGAAATAAAGGTCCTCGCGGAAGCGGCGCTGCGCCACCGCGAGTTCGAGGTCGTGGTTGGTGGCCGCGATTACCCGCGCCTGCATCCGCAGCGTCTCGGTCCCGCCGACGCGCGCGAATTCGCGCTCCTGCAGGACGCGCAGAAGCTTGGGTTGCAGTTCAAGCGGAAGGTCGGCGATTTCGTCGAGAAACAAAGTGCCCGCGCCCGCCTGCTCGAATTTGCCCGAGCGCTTTTCCGTCGCGCCGGTGAAGGCGCCCCGTTCATGACCAAAAAGCTCGCTCTCGAGCAGGCCGCCGGGAATTGCGGAACAATTAACCGCGATGAACGGCGCGCGCCAGCGTTGCGACTTGAAATGAATCGCACGCGCCACCAGCTCCTTGCCGGTGCCACTCTCGCCATTGAGCAGCACCGTCGCATCATTGCCCACCACACGCCCGATAAGCTTGTAGACGTCCTGCATCGCCGCGGAGCGGCCGATGATCTCGCCGCCGACCAATTGGCGATTGACCTGGTCGCGCAATTGCGAAAGATCCGCCGCCTGGGCCGCGATTTCATAAGCGCGGGTGACCGCCGCGGCCACCAGGTCAAGATTCTCGAAGGGCTTGGTCAAATAATCGTGAGCACCGCGCTTCATCGCCTCGACCGCGTTGTTCATGGTGCTGGCCGCCGTGATCACGATAATCAGTGTGCGGCTGCGCTCGGCCCGCGCCGCCGAGAGTACTTCGAGTCCTCCCGCTCCCGGCATCATGATGTCGAGCAGGGCCGCATCGAAACGATTGCTCAGCAAGGCCGTCAGGGCGCCGCCACTGTCCTCCGCCTCTTCGACCATACAGCCGGCGGCCTCGAGCCGATGACGCAGAACCAGACGAATGCCGGCGTCATCGTCCGCGATCAATACGGTGGGATGATCGGCCGCGCTCATCGGCTGGTTTTCGTCGGGCGCCATCATGTCTCGGTCATAGTAGCCGAAAATTTACCCTAGCGGCGACTCTCAGTCGCGCCGGTCGCGCTTAAAACTAAAGTTTCGCGAAGGTAATCGCGCGTTTTTCAATCAAGACCGATCGGCAGGCGGACGAAAAAGGTCATGCCGCGTGAGCGGATGACGCTTTCGCCCGGTGCGCCATTCTCCAGCCCAGGCCTGCCCGTACTGCCGAATCGGTTTGCGGGAATTACGCCGCCACGCTCTGCCCACAGCTTGCCGCCATGCAAGGCGACAATTCGATGACTCAGCACCAGGCCCAAACCGGTGCCGGACGGTTTGGTGGTGAAAAATGGCGTGAAGAGCTGGCGCAACTCGTCCGGCGCCATACCCGCGCCGCTGTCGCTTATCTCTACGCGCAGGAACTGACGGCGCCGGCCACGCGTGGCCACGCGAAATCTGGCCTCAAGCGTGGTGCGCAACCGTAATACCTGCCCGCCCTCGATATCCGTTTCGCGATGCGCCCGGCCAGCCTCGATCGCTTCGAGTGCATTGCGAATAAGGTTGAGAAAAACGCGCTCCAGCGCCGCCGCGTCACCGATAACCTCGGGCAGGCTGGGATCGAAGTCCTGTTTAATTGACAGGTCCGCGTGCGATTCCGTTGCTATACCCGCGGCCCGGAGCGCCCGATGCAGCACCTGGTGGATGTTAATCGGTTCGCGTCTGAGGCGTTGCGGACCGCTGGCTGCCAAAACTTGCTCAACCAGCGAGCCGATACGGTTGACCCCTTCGAGAATCAGACCGCAGTATTGCCGCGCACGCGGATCCGTCGGGAGCATCGCGGCAAGCAATTCAGTCGCGCCTTTGATGCCTGTCAGGGGGTTTTTGACCTCATGGGCGAGGCCGGCGGGTGATAGACCGAGTGAGTCTTCGCCAGCGGCGGCTTGCGCATTGATCAGCTCCGACAAGTCTCGAAGCAACACAACCACGGCTTCAGGACGGGCGTCGTCAGCCAGCAAAGGCACGATTTCAACGCGTACGGCGGTTGAGCGCTGCTCGAGCACCAGCGTAGCTTCCGGCGCATCCATATTTTGCCCGGTGGTGAGGCATGACTGTGCCATCTCGGCCAGCCATGGATTGCGCTTAAGCAGACGGCCGGCAAAGGCTCGCGTGACACGGGAGGCACCGAACATGGTTTCGGCGGCGGCATTAGCCGCGATCGGTTCATGTGCCGCTGACAGCACCAGCACGGCCGCGCTCAGGCTATCGACGATTTCGTGCCATAAATCCAAGAGCTGCGCTCAACTTCCGCGTGAACTTACCACAACCATCGAATACGCATAACGCGCGGCCGGATATCGCGGCCAGTTACGCACAGCCCATGACCGACGATACAGATAATTGGCCGCCATAGCGGGCTATTGAGCAAGATGATGCCGGCTTTCTGTGGAAAACTTCTATCGCATATTAGAATTTTTTGTGCATTTTGGGTTGCTTGTGGCGTTATGGGCCGGTAGGGTTACCGAGTTTGGAACCGGTCCGATGAGGGCAATTTTACTACACATAGGCGTTAGCATGGCGGCTGCACTACTGCTGGTGGGCTGTGTGCAACCCGCTCAACAGACGGCCGATTCCAACCAGGTGGCTATTACTGGGGATGCGCCGGTTACCCCACCGGCAACTCCCGCTGATGTTGAGGATAGCACGTCGTCGGATCTCAGCCCGGCGCTGGCTCGCGTGGCCGAAGATGAGACCGCGGCTGAACTGGATAGTGCGCTGCTCGACACCACCGGATTGCCGCTTGGATTGGGTTTACCCCCGAGTGCGAGTGAAAAATCGCTCGGCTTCGTGACGGGCGCCCCCAGGCCGGTGGCGCCTTTTCCCCTGGTCTTGAACGCATGGGTGCGGCGCTATGTCGATGCATTCGTCGCCGAGCCAGCCGGGCTGAAGCGTTCATTTCGACGTTCGCAGCCATATCTCGGCCAAATGGCCGCGGTGCTGGAGAGCGCCGGATTACCGCGGGACCTGGTTTATCTGGCCTTTGCGGAAAGTGGTTTTACCCGTGGTGGTGCGGGTCCGTGGCAATTGAGCCGGGCGACCGCGCGCCGCTATGGCCTGATGATCAATCATTGGGTGGACGAGCGGCGTGATCCGATAAGATCGACCCGCGCGGCCGCCGAGTATCTGGCCACGCTGCACGACGAATCGGGCAACGATTGGCGTATGACGCTGATCGCCTGGAACAATGGCGACACCGCGATCGGACGTTTTCTTTCGCTGGAGGGCGCTAGTTACGCCAGGCTGATGGCCCGCCTGCCACGGCGCACCCGCGCGCTCATGAACCGCTTTATGGCCGTCGCGCTGATCGCCCGTGATGCGCGGCGATATGGTCTCGAGCCCGTGAGCTACGACGAGCCCGCGCAGTATCATCAGGTGGCGGTCCGGGGGGGCACGCGATTGCGAATCGTCGCGCGCAGAGAGCATACGACGGTCGCGATGCTCCGCGAGCTTAATCCGGCACTGTTGCACGACCGTGTTCCGCCCGAAGTTGCCAGCTACAAAATCCGGATACCCGACGCGCAGCTCGAGGCGCAATTGCAGAATAGCTTCTGATCGCTCCCGCGGAATTCCTCCAGTTCGCAAATCCTCCAAAGCCGCGTATGGTGGATTCGTGATGATTAGCGCGGATCAGGCCCTTCAATTCGTTATCGAAAACGCCGCCACGCTCGGGGTGGAACGGGTTCCGATATTGCGTGCGCGCGGGCGCGTGCTGGCGGAAGAAATTCGTTCCTCACGCGATATTCCGGGCTTCGACAATTCCGCCATGGACGGCTACGCCGTGCGCGCGGCCGATATCGCCACGGCCAACGAATCCCGTCCCGTACGGCTTGAGGTGCTGGAGACCGTCGCGGCCGGCGTGATGCCGTCAGTGCGGGTCGCCCCGGGCCAAGCGGTTCGTACCATGACAGGGGCGCCGCTGGCTCCTGGTACCGACGCGATCGTACCGGTCGAACGCACGCGCGGCGACGAGAAAACGGTGGAGATTCTCGCCACGGCGGAAGCCGGCGCCTTCGTGCGGCCGCGCGGCGAAGATCTCAAGCGTGGCGAACTGGTAATGGAGGCTGGCAAAATCCTGAGTGCGGCGGACCTCGGCACGCTGGCTTCGCTTAATCGTGCGATGCTCGACGTATGGCGCTGCCCGCGCGTTGCCATTGTCGCCACCGGCGACGAGTTGGTTGACCTTGATCAGATTCCAACCGGCGCCCAGGTCGTGAATTCCAGCGCTTACGCCCTCGCGGGTGGGATTCTCGAACTGGGGGGCGAACCGATCATGCTCAAAGTCGCACGCGACCGGCCCGAGGAGGTCCGTGCGCGCCTGAACGAGGCACTAGCATTTGACGTCGTGCTGTCAACGGGCGGCGTTTCAGTCGGGCAATTCGATCATGTCAAAGGCGCGATGGACGAACTCGGGCTGCGCCAAATCTTCCATGGCGTTGCGCAAAAACCTGGAAGGCCGCTCAAATTCGGTACTATCGGCGGCAAACCCGTATTCGGTCTGCCGGGAAATCCGGTTTCCACGATGGTCTGTTTTTATCTTTACGTCAGGCCGGCCTTGCTCAAGATGAGCGGGTACGGGGCGCGCGGACTGCCGCGGGTCGCGGCAAAATGCGGCGCCGACATTAAGACAGCGACTAATCTCACCGAATTCGTGCGCGTCAGGCTGGAACGGCGCGAGCGCGAGCTCCACGCGCTGCCGACCGGAAACCAGAGTTCGGGAGTATTAAGCTCACTGTCGCGTGCGGATGGCTTGTTGATCGGTCCGGCCAGTCAGAGTGTGCTTAAGGCTGGAACTCAGGCAACCGTGCTGGTGCTGGCTGCTGGTCTGACCGAGGATGCGGCCGCGCGTTTCGAATAGCGCCGCCGCCGCCAGATATATTGCACCAGAAGTGTCAGCAGGCAGCCACCGATGGCGGAACCGACGATCACTTCGGGCAATGTGGCATGAAGCGCGACGAAAAACGGGATCAGATAAATCGGATTTATGACCTGAAGATTGGCCCATATAATGTACGCAAGCCACAGGACCAGAATCGCCAGCGCCCAAATCTTCCAGCGTTTCAAATAACGAGACATCAATTAACCCTGCTTCGAGCTTGGATGCCGGACGCACAATTGTCAACGCACCGTGCGCACATCGATGAAAGCGTATGCGGCTTAGAGTAGGACAAGGCTTCGATTTCCATCCGTTGGAGGCCGGGCGCAAACTGGTTTTAGGCGGCGTTGAGATTTCGCACGAAACCGGCCTACGCGGCCATTCCGACGCCGACGTTGCCACCCATGCCCTCAGCAACGCGATTCTGGGCGCGCTCGGCGCGGGCGACCTGGGGCGTCATTTCCCCGACAACGACGCTCGTTACAAAGACGCGAACAGTCTCGAATTGCTGGCTATGGTATGGCAACTCGCGACGACAAACGGTTTTCGTCTGGGCAACGCGGACCTCACAATTTTCGCGCAGCGCCCGCGTCTGGCGCCGTATCTGCCCGCGATGGTGAGCCGCATCGTGGCGACACTCGCCGTCGAGCCGTCCCGCCTGAACGTCAAGGCATCGAGTCCCGAGGGAATTGGCGCGCTCGGCCGTGGTGACGGGATGGCCGCCGCCGCCATCGTGCTGTTGGAGGCTGACTGAACCCGCCCGCCTGTTTAGAGCACACTTAGGTCGGCTTTCCCGTTGTGCCGCGCCCGCCCTTCTCGCATTTCCATGATATCCACGATTACGCCGGTTGAATCCTCGCTGATTTTTTAGCGCAAATAATCCGCGCAGAGTCGCGATTGAGTAATCTTCCGCTCGCCAGCTTCGCTCGATTTGGGTGGAAATTACACAATGCATGCTTTTGACCATCTCCGTCAATTTATAGCCTATTAAGAACGGCACCAATTATCGGCACTCATATTGCTCATCTAAACGTCTGCAATAGTCAGTTTTTTACAGCGCTGATGACCAACGAGATGCGCCGCAAGCCTAATCTGTCAGCGCAGCGATCGCCCGCCGATTTGGGGCCGAGATGCTAGCGATCAGGGTGCTTCGTCAGCTTTGCTCACCGGCGCGCGCTTTCGCCAGGAGGCGTGAGGATGTGGCCGCAAAATCGATGGGCAATCGGGACATTGATGGTCGTCCTGTTGTGTGTCGCCGTTATCGAATATGGCAAAGCGCGGGCGAATTTCGCGCCGGTCAGTATTCTGACCAATCGCTACGACACCCAGCGCGACGGACTCAACGCGGCTGAAACGGCGCTGACGTTGTCCGACGTCAATGCGCAAAGCTTCGGCAAGCTGTTTAGCGATCAAGTGGACGGCAACATCTACGCCGAGCCGCTTTACGTACCCGGCCTGACGATCAACGGCGCGACTCACAACGTGGTCTATGTGGCCACCGAAAACGACAACGTGTATGCCTTCGACGCCGACCAGGCGGGCCCGCCATTATGGCAGGTGAGCTTTTTGGATCCGGCCAATAATGTGACGGCGGTGAAAGAAACTCAGATCGGCTGCAACGACATCACGCCGACTTACGGCATCACCAGCACGCCGGTGATCGACCCTTCAACCGAGACGATCTATGTGGTGGCGAGTACGAGCGAGAACGGTGCCATCACTTACCGCATCCACGCGCTCGATCTCACCACTGGCCAGGAGAAGTTCAACGGCGGGCAGCTCATCACGGCGACGGTGCCGGGCAATACCCCCGCCGACAGTAAAAACGGTCAAGTCGCCTTCAACCCGTCACGTGAGCTTCAACGGCCGGGTCTGTTGCTGGTCAACGGCGTGGTTTACGCGGGCTTCGGCTCGCATTGTGACATCGACCCCTTCCACGGCTGGATGCTGGGCTACGAAGCTGCCGACCTCAGCCAGCAGGTGTACGTGTACAACAGCACGCCCGACCTCGGGCAGGGCTCCAACGGCAGCTCCAATACCGGACATCCGTCGGAAAATGACCAAGCCGAGGGCTCGATTTGGGAGGCTGGCACCGGGCCCGCGATTGATCAAAGCGGCGACATGTACGTCAGCACCGGCAATGGCAGCTACGATAGCTTGCTGACCACCCCGATCGACGTCGGCGACAGCGTCTTGCGGCTGGGCGTCCGCAGCGGCAGCTTTGGCCTGGTGGACTGGTTCACGCCGTTCAATGAGGCGAGTCTCGATGCGAACGATTTGGATCTGGGCTCCGGCGCGCCGGTAGTCTTGCCGGACCAGCCATCGGCTCCGCAACATCTGCTGGTAATGGCCGGAAAGAACGGCGCGATCTATCTGCTCAACCGCGACCTGATGGGGGAATATAGCCCGACTACGGATAACGTTGTCGCTAAAGTGGCCAGTCCCAACGGGTCTAAGAATTGGAGCACCCCCGCATATTGGGACGGCATGATCTTCTTCATCATGTCGAAAGACGTACCGCGCTCCTACACGCTGGCCAACGGCACCTTGACGGCGGCTTCGAGCGGCACGCACAACTTTCCCTTTCTCGGCGGCCAGCCGGTGATCTCGGCCAATGGCGACAATGACGGCATCTTGTGGGCCCTGGAATATCCCGGCAAATCGACCACCTTGACTCCGGGCATCCTGCACGCCTACGACGCCCGTAATCTAAGCGTCGAACTTTATAACAGCGACCCCAATTACGCCCCGGGCGGCCCGGCCTGCACCACCGATTGCGGCATCAAATTCGCCGTGCCGACGGTGGTCAACGGCAAGGTTTACGTCGGGACCACCACCGAACTCGACGTCTACGGCTTGACCAACGCGACGCCCACGCCGAGCCCCTCGCCGACCGCGAGCCCTTCGCCGAGTCCGAGCGGAACGCCAACTCCGACACCGAGCGCTTCACCAACATCGTCGCCGACCGTTTCACCATCCCCGCAGCCGACCGCGACCCCGACTGTGGCTCCGACGCGCACGCCGAACCCAACGGCGACTCCGACTAACACTCCCATGCCGACGCCGACCAGGACGCCCGATCCGACACCGACGGCAATGCCCACCGCGACCGCGACTGCCACCCCGACCGTTGCGGCCACGCCGACGCCTACTTTAGCGCCGACGGCAACACCCACCGAGCCACCTGGGACACCCATACCGACGCCGACGTCCACTCCCACGATGCAAGCCACGCCCACGCCGACACCGACGCCGGCGCCGGTGGTTACACCGGGCAGGCTCGGGGTGAGTCTTCGGCGCCTGAACCTTCACCGGGTGGGCACTGATACCGCGCGCGGCCGGATTTTGAGAATCATCAACCGCGCTCGGACGGGCGTTCTTGTTGGCAATATCGAAGCACCATCGGCGCCGTTTACCATCACTGGCTCCAGCGCCTTTCGCCTGGGCGCGCATCAAGCGACTACTGTTACGGTCGAATTCGCGCCCATCACGCCCGGAGCCTTCACCGGCGCACTCACAATCCTTAGCAACGACCCCGCAAATCCGTCGGTGGCGATACCGCTCAGCGGTATCGGTATGCCGGGCAGGCTGGGCGTGCCGCGACGAATCTCGATGAGGACGGCGTCCGGTCCGGTCAGCCGAACGTTTTTTATTAGAGACGGCGGATCTGGAGTGCTCCATGGCAGCGTTGGCTCAGTTTCCGGACCATTCGTCGTAACGGCGGGTGCCGGTCCATTTACTCTCAGCCGCGGTCAACGCGCAGCCGTGAGCGTGGAGTTCGAGCCGTCGACGCCGGGAGTGGTTACGGGAAGTCTCAATATAGTCAGCGATGACCCGTTACATTCATCGGTTAATGTAGTTATTACTGGCAGCGCCAAATGACCTACGCGAGCGCCTCCCCTGGCCGCCCGCTAGGAAACCTCCGTTTGTCATTTCGAGCGCAGGCTGCCGG
>JBOHWL010000145.1:0-10490 GCA_050736615.1 Binataceae bacterium (SeqCode)
GCTTCCATGCGCGCTCGTTCACCCGCATCAATAAGGGTCGCGGTCTCGTTCTCAACCGCCGTGCCTTTGAAGAATTGCGGATTGCCGGAAGTCCAGAATTCAACTGGATAGGTAAAGACAAAATCGCGAAAATCCGCTTCGCTGATAATTCCGTCGTCGACCAGTTCGTAGGCTTCGCCCAGCACTTCCCGCATATCGGGGACGTCAAAATGACCGATATCCGAACCGAACAGCGTCTTGATACGGGCGCCGTAGGGATTAATTTTGGTGTTGAAGCCCCACGCGTTCATTGGGTCGTCGGCTTCGCAGCCGAAGTAGAAATTACGGGCGAACAGTTCACGGAAATCGCTTCCCTTCTCGATTGCGCACGCCGCATAATCGTCGAGGATGGCGGCAGGATTACGCGCCCAACGCGCCGAGGCTTCCTCCCCTTCCGGCACGATGCGATAGTCATCGACCCGCGCCGCCGCTTCCGGACCCAGGTACTTGCCCAGCAATTCCGCGAGTTGGCGCCGGTCCAAATTGGCCGGATTCACTTCGTCCAGAGCCTTGTAATTGCGCTTTTTCCAGTGCCCAATCAGATCCGCATAAAGCTGGCAGGCCCAGCCCACACCGCCTTCCAAAAAAGCAAATTTGAGCGTGGGAAAGCGCCGCGTCACTCCGCCCATGAAGATCGCCTTGCATACCGCTTCACCCGCGGTCGCGAAATGGCCGATATGATTGTAGGTGAAGTTCGACGGCGACATTCTCAAGCCGAAGCCGCGTGACCCACTATGGAAGGTCGGTGCGACGCCCAATTCAAGGCATTTTTTCCACACCGGGTCGTAATCATATTCGCTGTCAAGGCCGAGGGTGTCATACCAGGTCGCCCTGCGGACGGGTTCGCCACCCTGGGTCAGAGACTTTATCGGACGCCGGACCAGGCTACCCATCACCACCACTTTGAGTCCCAAGGCCCGCACCGCATATTCAAGTTCCGCGATCGCCTCATCGGGTGTATTCATCGGAATCACAGCGGCTGGCGTCATCCGCCGCGAGAACTCCTTGAACGCATCGGCCATGTACATATTGAAGGCGCGGCAGGTCGCCTGACGCTCTTCGTCACCCCTGATGAAGGCCAGTCCCAATCCAGAGGTGGGGTAGAGCACGCTGAAATCGAATCCCAATTCCTCCATCCGCTCATAGAGCAAGCGCGGCGCCAGCGAAGTCGCGCGGTCGCGCGTGTTTTTGGTCGGGAGCGCCCACCACGCCTCCTGCGCTCGACGTTGCTCCGCGCGCTGTTCGGGTGTCATCAGCAGAATGCGGCCAACCAGGTCGTCCCGCGAGAGCAAGCCTTGGGCGGCTTTGGCACCACCAACCTTCTTCATGTAATCGCAGATAATCGGAAAGTATTCGATCCAGTGGCCGTCGGAATCGATGACCGGATGTTTTAAACCTGCGCGAATAGCCTGCGGATCGGTTTGATGATTGGCGGACATTGAAGCACCTTCCTCGCGCGGCATTTCCGCCCGCGAACCATTCGCGCGCGCGCCGGCTTATCGATTTATTTCACTTGAACTGCTAGTCGGCTTGGGTTTTCAAAGTCAAGTGGCCGGACTTTTTTCATTTGATGGTTGTGGGCGCGGCTTGCTAAGCTTGCAGAGCATTGCCACAGGCGCTGGATCACGCAAGCAGACCGGCGCGCCAGCGCGTTCAATGAGGTGGAGGACTTCTCCGATGGCGTCGGTGCTCGAAGAAAAGGAAGCCGTGCGCGATCTCATGTCGCGATACTGCTTCTATATCGATAACTGCGAATTCGACAAATTTGCCGCGCTGTTCACTGAAGATGCCCAGTTCGAAGCCGGGCCGCTCGGGAAACTGACCGGCCGCGACGCTATCCGTGAATTTATCGCGGCGGCGGTGCCCAAGCGCGGCGAGGGTCCAGCCCGCAAGCATTGCACCTTTAACCACGTAATCACGATCGACGGTGACGAAGCCCGCGCCGACAGCTATATCGTGGTCTTGCGCGAATCCGATGGCGGCAACGGGGTGATGGCGGCGCTGGCGGGCCGTTATGAGGATATGATCGTCAAGCGCGACGGACAGTGGCGCTTTCGGCTGCGCAAGATTCATTTCGACATCACGGGCGATCTCGGACTCAAGAAGAGATAGTTTTCGATCTGAAACGTACCGGCGCCGCGCGCGCGAATATCTATCACCCGTCTTGCTTCGCCTCCCCCGCCCGTGAAGCGATATTAGAGATTTATGGCGTCCACTGCGATCGATTCGACGATCTTGGGAAATTTCTTCGGTACTGAAGCGATGCGTCGGATTTTCTCCGATCACGCCCGCGTACAATTCTATCTGGAAGTCGAGGCGGCGCTGGCCCGCGCCCAAGCCAGCCTCGGCATCGTGCCACCAAAAGCCGCCGCCGAGATTAGCCGTCAGGCGCGGGCGGACACTTTCGATTTCGCCCTTCTTACCAATCGCACGGAGCAACTCGGCTCAACCGTGATGCCGGTGGTTGAGCAATTGGCCGCGCGATGCGGCGAGTACGGCGGCTATTGTCATTGGGGTGCCACCACGCAGGATATTGCCGATACGGCGACGGTGCTTCAAATACGCGAAGGTTTGAAGCTGGTCGATGACGAACTCTCCGCCATCTCCGCCGCCCTAGCCAGCCTCGCACGCCGCTACCGCGACACGCCGATGGCGGGCCGCAGCAAATTGCAGCAGGCGGTGCCGGTTACCTTTGGCTTCAAGGCCGCTGGGATGCTGGCCGCGGTCGAACGCCATCGTGCGCGGCTGCGCGAAATCGAACCGCGCGTGCTGGTCGGCGAATTCGGCGGCGCGGCCGGCACCCTGGGGTCGCTCGGCAAGCGCGGCCTCGAGGTGCAAGGCGCGCTGATGCGGGAGCTGCGGCTGGGCCAACCCGAAATCGCCTGGTATACGCATCGCGACCGTATCGCCGAAGTCGCCTGTTTCCTCGCCATCGTATGTGGCACGCTTGGCAAGCTCGCCACCGACGTCAAATTGATGATGCAGACCGAGGTGGGCGAGGCCTTCGAACCAGCCGCCGATGGACGTGGCTCGAGCAGCACGATGCCACAGAAGCGCAACCCGGTGGCTTCCGGCTATATCATCGCATGCGCCGCGATGGTGCGTGCGCATACGGGGGCGATTCTCGAATCCATGATCGGCGAGCATGAGCGGGCGACCGGTGCGTGGGAAATCGAATGGGTCGCGCTGCCAGAAATTTTCATTCTGACCGCGGGCGCTTTGCGACAATCACGCGAAGTTGTCAGCGGGCTTGAAATCGACCCCCGCCGGATGCGGGAGAATCTCGAAATTACTCATGGCCTGATCGTCGCCGAGGCGGTCATGATGGGACTGGCACCGCATTTGGGCCGCGACCGCGCACATCACCTGGTTTCGGAGATTTCGCGGCGGGCAATCCAAAGCAAGCGGCCTTTGGCCGATCTGCTCGCGCAGGATCCGGAAGTGACCGCTCATCTCGACCGGACGGCACTGGAGCAGTTGACGGAGCCGGCCAACTATCTCGGCCTCAGTGCCGAAATGGTTGACCGCGTGCTCGACCGTGTATCACCAAAATGAGAAGCTTGACGCGGCAGGACCACCGCCCAACAGGAGATGACGGCATGGAGACCAGGATTGACGAAATCGCCGACCACATCTATCGCTTCTCCACTCTCGTGCCGGGCGTGGCCGGGCCGGCCGGCCTGAGTTTTAATCAATTTCTGATAGATGCGGACCAGCCGCTCTTGTTTCATACCGGCCCGCGCGGTCTTTTCCCGCTGGTCTCGGCCGCAGTTGCGCGCGTGACCGCTCTCAACCGACTGCGCTGGATTAATTTCAGCCATATTGAAGCCGATGAATGCGGTGCGTTGGAAAATTGGCTTGCTGCCGCGCCGCAAGCCACCGCCGCACATAGCCGGGTGGGCTGCGCGATCTGGCTTAACGACGTAATGGATCGCCCGGCCCGCGCGCTCGCCGACGACGAAGTAATCGACCTTGGCGGCAAACGCGTACGTCATCTCGATACACCACATCTGCCGCATTGCTGGGACGCGGGACTGCTGTACGAAGAGACCACTGGCACCTTGTTTTGCAGTGATCTGTTCACCCAAACCGGTGATTGTCCCGCCTTGACTGATAAGGACATCGTTGGACGCGCCCTGACGGTCGAGAAGATGCTACCCTTCAGCAGCACGCCGCCCAACGCCGCCGCACTGGTGCGACGGCTTGCCGCGCTGTCGCCGAAAGTGCTGGCGATTATGCACGGCTCGTCGTTTAATGGGGACGCGCCCGCCGCACTGGAGGCATTGGCCGCGTATTACGAAACCCGCTTGCGCGCGACGGTGTAGCGCGCACCTCGTCGTACACTGCATGACAGAAGCACGTACACTGTTTTAAGATTCGCTCGTCATCCAGCCCGCGCTCCTTATCGTCAGGGCGCGGGGACGATTGGAGTATGCGATGAGCGATGTAGTGAAACCGCGACCGGTAGCCGACGACCTCAGCCGTCCGTTTTGGGAGGCAGCCGCCGCGCATCGGCTGGTCGTCCAGCGATGCGCCGCGTGCGGCTACTACAATCATCCTCCACGACCATACTGCGACGCCTGCCTGTCTCAGCGGCTCAGCTTTGTTCCGGTCAGCGGACGCGGATCAGTCTGGAGCTTCACCATCATGCACCAGCGAGACGTGCCGGGCTTCGAGCGGGAAGCGCCATTCGTCAATATCGTGGTCGAGCTGAGCGAGCAGCCGATGCTTTTGATGGTCTCGAATCTTGCGCAATCCGAGCATCAGCGCGTGCGTATCGGCGCGCCGGTGCAAGTATGCTTCGAGGATCGCGGCGGCGGTTTGGTCATGCCCCAATTCAAGCTGACATAGAAAGGGTTTGCCATGTGGGAAGGGCGCGGGAAAACCGCCATCGTCGGCATCGGCTATTCGGAAATCACGCGGCGGCCGCAAAAGCCGCTGGGCTTGCTCGCGGTGGACGCGTCGCGCGCGGCCATGGCGGACGCCGAACTCGCTCCTGACCTGATCGACGGGCTCGCGACCTATCCCGAATCGCCGTTCGCCGGCGCGGGCAATCGTGACGGCGAGGACGTTGTCAGCGTCGCTTACATCATCAATCACCTGCCATTGGCAGCCGACTTAAAATGGTACGCGCAAATTGAAACAGGCATGATCGCCAGCCCGATTATCGAAGCGGTCAACGCGCTCATCGCCGGAGCTTGCCACTACGTACTGGTGTGGCGAGCGCTCCATCGGCCGCGTCGACGCGCTGGTGGCGCGGGGGGTGCCGCGCGCGCCAGTGGCGGCGCTCAATTTGTCGCGCCCTACGGATGCAACAGCATCGTTCAATGGCACGCACTCGCTTGGCAGCGCTACATGCATCGGTACGGCGCCAACCGCGAGGCATTGGCCGCACTGGCACTTAACAGCCGCCGCAACGCCAATCTGAATCCGCGCGCTTTCTTTTATCGCGAGCCGATGACACACGCCGACTATTTCAATTCGCGCTGGATCGCCGAACCGCTTTGTCTTTACGACTGTGACGTTCCTGTCGACGGCGCCGTGGCTTTGATCATCACCACGGCTGACCGTGCGCGCGACCTGGCGCGTCCCCCGGCTTACATCGCCGGCTACGGTCAGAACACGAGCAGCCGCCGCACCCTGCTGCATTATGCGCTCGACGACTATATGGTTTGTGGCTCGTCACTTGCGCAAAAACTGTGGTCGTCGGCCGGACTCAGCCCAACGGATATGGATGCGGCCGAACTGTATGACGGCTTCAATCCGTCAACCCTGTATTGGCTTGAGGCGGCCGGCTTTTGTCCTCAAGGCGAGGGCGGCGCCTTCGTGCGCAGTGGCGCGATCGCGCTCGACGGTGAATTGCCGCTCAACACTTTCGGCGGCAGCCTCAGCGAAGGCCGTCTGCACGGCATGGGGCATGTCGCCGAAGCGGTCTACCAGGTGACGGGCCGTGCCGGCGAGCACCAGATCCAGGGCGCGGAGGCGGTATGCGCCATCGACGGCTCGCCGATGTTGCGCGGAAGTGGCCTGGTGATAACCCGGGAGCCGCGGCCATGAACACCTATCTCAACGAAGTGCTCGCACGCCTGATCGCTTTCGATACGGTAAGCGCGCACAGCGACGTCCCCGCGATGGAATATCTGGCCGGCCAACTCGAACAACACGGCTTCCGCGTTCATCTCCGTCGCGACGAGTTCAGCGGCGTGGCGCAAGCCAATCTGGCCGCATGGGCGGGACCGCCGCGCCCGGACGGCCTGATCATTTCCGGCCACCTCGATACGGTGCCGGTCGAGGGGCAACCGGGATGGGAACATGACCCCTTGCGCCTGGAGCACGACAGCGATCGCATCTACGGCCGGGGCAGCTCGGACATGAAAGGGTTTCTGGCGCAGTGCGTCGCCGCCGCCCGTGGCCTTGACCATGCACGGCTCAAGCGTCCGCTCGTATTCCTCTTCACCTCCAACGAAGAGGTCGGCAGCCTTGGAGCCCAACGCGTTGCGCCGGAACTACAGTCGATCCTGGGCGGAACACCCTGCCCATCACTTTGCTGGATCGGAGAACCTACCTCGTATGGCGTCCTGCATACTCACAAAAGTATCGGCGTCTTCGAGATCCGCGTGCATGGGCGCGGCGGGCATAGCGGCGCGCCCGAACAGGGCGTCAACGCGATCGCCGTGATGGGCAAAGTGCTCGACACCATCGGCCGCTATCAGGCCGAACGCCGTGGCACCCGCAGCGCCGAATTCGAGGGCGTGTTCGAGTCGCCCTACGACGTGTTGAATTTCGGCACTATCAGCGGCGGCATCGCCGTCAACGTCATCGCCGAGGAATGCGCGTTGCGTTTGACCTATCGGACTCTACCGAACAGCGATCCGCACGCGGTCTACAATGAGATCCGCAGGCGAATCGGCACTATCGACACGCATGACTACGGTTCACCCGGCCATCAGGCCACGATTGAGGTGGGCGAACCGTTGATCGTGCCCGCGATGCTGTCGCGGCGCGGCACCACGCTGGAACAGGCCTTGTTCAAAGCCACCGGGACGAGCACTTCGCGCGGCGCGCTCTTCAGCACCGACGGCGCCTGGCTCGCGCAGGCCGGCATCACGCCGCTCATCTGCGGCCCCGGCGATTATGATCAGGCTCATCGGCCCAACGAATCCATCGGACGTGAAGCCTTCGAGCGCGGCCCTGAATTAATTCTCCAAGTTGTCGGCGACCTGTGCTGCTAATTTCGCTGACCCGGCGCCGCTTTCCATCTCATAGTTCAATTTCCCAAGTTTCGCCTACCAAGTGATGACCGGGAACGGTTTTTTCCGGAAGTGCTCGCGATCCCGGTGCAATGCCGCGAGATGAGAGAGAAGCGCTCAAGCCGAGTTGAGTTTAAAGGATATTTCCTGCTGCGGAACGTTTGACCTTGCGGCGCACGGCGACCGCCGGGAAGCTGACGGAGAAGCGCTATACCCTCGTCTTGCTTCTCGAAGCTTTCGGGAACTTGGCGAACTTCGAATTTGTCGATCAGCTACGAGCCCTCGACTGGGCGAGCTGGTCGAGCACAACGCGCGTTCGAGTTGTTCGGGCAACCCCAATCTGGTCACGGTCAAGGTCTCTTCCATTCCCTCGCGCAGCGCCGCCGCGGCGCCGGCCAGTCCCGCATGACCTTTGCGCTTGCTGCTCCAGAAGCTATCTAATCCGCGCGACGTGGTGTCATGACACTTAGAAGCATGATTTAACCTGTAAGAACAAAGCCGCACTCATAAAGCGGCGCTTTACCACTTGGATTGACACCTTGAGCGACTAAACCTACACTGAGTAAAATTTCGCTTGGGGGCGGGGATGGCGAAGAAGACGCGCAATTCCTTGATGGTTGGTCTGATAGCCGCAATGGCGCTCGTGCTGGCAGCCTGCTCCGGCAATACAAGCACTCCGAACACGACGCCCAAGCCGACCGCGACCGCCACGCGCACCCCAACTCCCACAGCGACCCCAACTCCGACTGCAACCGCGACCGCCAGGCCGACCCCAACTCCCACAGCGACCACGACCGCCACCGCAACGGCTTCTCCGACCGCCAGTCCGACTCCGATCGCCTGTACCGGGGGGAATCAGTACACCTTCGTCAACAATTTCTCCTACCCGGTCTGGCTCGCTGAGCAGGGCAACGCCGGCTCCAACCCGATCGTTGCGCCGCCGGGCAACAACTGGGAACTTGCGCCCGGCAGCTCGACATCGCTATGCATGCCGGCGAATTGGTCGGGGCGGTTCTGGCCGCGCACCGAATGTAATTTCGATACGTACTTTGGCAACGATCCTGGCTACGAGTCATGCAGCGTGCAAACCGACTGCAGGAGCGGACACATCTGCTACGGCGGAAAGTGCATGCTGGATTGCTCCAACGGCAGCACGCCGTTCTGCCAGGGCTCTTCCGGGCTTAACAATCCGGCAGCGATTTGCGCGCCCACGGACACAGGCGGTGGCAAGTACTGTACCTACCCAAACGGGACGGTATGCAAGACCGGCGACTGCCAAGGGCAGTTTCAATGCGATGGCATATGGGGTCCTGGCACATCGGGTTCGAGTTCGTTCAGCTCCAGCATCGGTGGTAACCCACCTATCGAACTGATCGAGCCAACCTCAAACGGAGTGACCAACGTCAACTACGATGTGAGCCTGGTGGACGGCTACACGGGCGAAATCGCGATTAGTCCCTCGCCGGACGCGGTCGGAGCGAACTGCTATGCGCCGACCTGCACCAGCGAGCTCTTTCAGACGTGCCCGGCAAATTTGCAGATCACCGAGGCGCCCACTTCGACCTCAAGCCAGATCCCCTGCGGCACCGGAACCTTCTGTCAGAGCGGCGCCTGCGTGAACGGCACCTGCGTGATCGCCTGCGGCGCGCCGGGCGATATATGCGCGAACCCCGCTGTGACTCCGCCCGCCGGACTCGACTGTAAAGGGATCATTCCCACGGCCGACGGTGGCGACGGTACTGCCCTATACCAGGACATGTATGAAGCCAAAAATACGAACCCGGCTTCGTCCATGGACAAGATGAGTTCGAGCAATCAAGGCTCGGCTGTATGCTGGGGCGTCATCGAATGTCTGCCGGGCGAGACCTGCGACATGTCGGCGCTAACCTCGGTTCTTCCCACCGGCGTGGGCGTATGTTCTGGACAAGTCCCATACGGCAATTGCAAAAATGCGGGAGACCCTTGCGGCGGCTATCAGATACCAGCGCCCGCCTACACCAATCCCAACGCGTTAGGCTATCAATGCGTCATCGCCGCGAATGGGCAGCTCGCATGCGTGCCTCAACCCAGTTCGCAAGCCGGCTTCCCGGTCAGCGGGCTCGGCACCGTCATTACAGGGGGCAACCAAGGGCCGCTGTACACGGGCGAGGGCGGCCTGATCAATAAGGCATGGAGGACGGCGGCGCTTCAGGCCGGTGGCGGCACCACGCCGTTTTACGAGACCTTCAGCGATGCCTGCCCGCATATGTATGCATGGCAGTACGACGATTACACCGGTGGTCTTGATTGCAATACCAACGCCAACGGCATCAGCACCGGAGCGCAGGTGAACTTCACGGTCAGATTCGGCGCGCCCCCCCGTTGAGCAGGGCTGCCTGACGCGCGCTCGACAAAAAGCGGCCGGGCGCGCGGAAAGTTAGTGGCCGAATCGGCTCGCCGATTCGGCCATGAAATTTCACCCTGAAATTTTTAGCCTGATGCCGACGCCCGAAGTGATCTACCCTCGGGTCCATGAATCGCCACCCCGACATCGACGATACGGGCGGATCGGCGGCGGCCGTTTCCCTCGTAACCGAAGCCCTCCGATTTAAAACGTCGCGTCGGGATCGTGGGCGGTCCAGTTGACGATCGTCACCGGCCCTTTGCGTTGAACCGCTGCTGGCTTAAGGTCAGGACCGACTACTTTAAACGGCGGCGGAGGTTGCGCCGCGCATCCGGCGAGCAACAGCGCCGCGATCAAAATCGTAATCATTTCTGGCAATCGGACCATCGCGCTTGTCCCGTATCACAGGCCCCTACAAGATCTGCCATAACGAACAGGCAAAAACGCGGCCACACCCGCGCATCGCGTCGGAGGTGAATTTTGCCCGCTAAAGAAGCCTCTGCATAAGCTGCTGGTGTCATTCCGAACGGAGTCCGCCGCTAGTGTAGCGAGCAAACGAGCCCGCGAGGTGCGTTTGAAATAAGTGAGGAATCCCGGAAAGATCCTTGAAAGGAGAATCAGGATCCGGGATTCCTCGCTGCGCTCGGAATGACAGAAAAGCAAAATCTTCACACACTCTCGGAATGACAGACACTGAGTTGTGCAGAGGTTTCCTAAAGCCAATTCCATGTCGCAAATCGGGACGCTTGATGCGACACGGACGTGAACGTTGGCTTCTTTCCTCAGTCTTCTCCCCCGCTCTTTTGTGCGGGGGAGAT
>JBOHWL010000146.1:0-5117 GCA_050736615.1 Binataceae bacterium (SeqCode)
GGGTTAGGCTGGCAGCTGATCAGCGGTGGCGGTAACGGTACGTACCTCAATCTCGGCGCATTCATCTCCGCGATTATTTACTTCATCATCTTCATGGCGGTCGTGTACTTCCTGATTGTCGCGCCCTACAAGTTCATCATGGCCCGTCGGGGCAAGGAGGTGTTCGGTGACCCGCCTCCCACCAAGACCTGCCCCGCATGTCTATCTGATGACCTGAATCCCGCCGCGAGCAAGTGCAAGTACTGCGGCTCCGAAGTTGGCCATGCCACTGCCTAACTGGCTATCGCCGCCCCGGGGTCAAATAGGTGCGACGCTGGCGTTGTTTTGTGTCGAATCCGAGGCATGCGGCCGTATCATTCTGTAGCATCTAATGTTGCAAAAACCTTGTGGCACAAGGGTTTTTGCCCCGTCCACCGCTTGCAAGCATTACGCTTTCCGTCGTTCTTTCACGTTGGCAGTCGAACCTGGAGTGATACGGAGCTGTTTATCGAGGACCTCAAAGCACTTGTTAATCGGGCACAGATTTCCGATGCGTTTACCACCTACTACGGCTCCATCATGAGGGCCTTCGAGGAGGGTTGATTACTACGCTCAAACGACCAAAGTGTTTGCTTCCGAACTAAACGCGGGACGCGGGCGTTACTCGCCGCCAGTCATGATGAAGTGCAAGGAAGAACCGCTCAGAACGCGATTCAGAATAACGACAACACCCGCGCTTGAAAGGTTTCACAAAGATAAACTTCAGACCTTTTCGCGCATCGTGACCAATTCCTCCGCTGCGGTTGGATGAATTCCGATGGTGGCGTCGAACTGCGCTTTGGTCGCGCCGCATTTGAGAGCGACAGCAATTCCCTGGATAATCTCGCCGGCGTCGGTGCCGACCATATGACAGCCAACCACACGGCCGTGACGCGCTTCGACCACCAGCTTCATAAACGTGCGTTCGTCCCTGCCGCTTACCGTATGCTTGAGCGGCCGAAAGGTGGATTTGTAAATATCCACGGCGCCGTAGCGCTCGCGCGCCTCGGCTTCGGTCAGGCCGACGGTCCCGAGCGGAGGCTGGCTGAAAACGGCGGAAGCGATATTTTCGTAATCGAGCGCCCTCGGATTGCGATTGAAAAGAGTTTCGGCCACCGCCGCTCCTTCAGCGATGGCGACGGGGGTGAGGTTTTTGCGATCGGTGACGTCGCCGACAGCGTAGATATTCGGCGCCGACGAGCATGAATATTTATCGACCGCCACCGCGCCCGCGGCGTTAAGCGCGACGCCGGCGCGCTCGAGCCCGATTCCGGCGGTATTGGCGACGCGACCGGTCGCGTACATGATTATGCCGGCGTCAATTTGCGCACCATCATTGAGCGTCGCGCGGATGCCGCCGCCGTTTTTCTCGACGCGTTCAACAGTGCGATTGAAGAGCAGGTTGATGCCACGTTTGCGCATCTCGCCGGCCAGCGCCCAACGCGCATCGTCGTCGAAGCCCCGCAAGAATGGCTCGCCACGGTGGACCATCGTCACGCCGGCGCCGAGGCCGTGAAAAATTCCCGCGAATTCAACCCCGATGTAGCCGCCGCCGACAATGATGACGCTTGACGGGAAGGCCGGCAGGAAAAATGCTTCATTCGATGTTATCGCCATCTCCGCGCCCGGCACCGAGGGAATCACCGGGCGGCCGCCGGTCGCCACGAGAATATATTTGCTCGTGCAGCGGCGGCCGTTGATTGAAATGGTATGCACGTCGAGCAAATCGGCGTGCCCGCGCATAATGGTTACGCCCGCCTGCAACAAGAGCCGTTCGTAAACACCGTTGAGCCGCGCGATCTCGCTATTCTTATTGGCCAGTAATTCGCGCCAGTCGAAGCTGCGCGGCCCCACCGTCCAGCCGAAACCCGCCGCGTCCGCGAAGGCCTCACTGAATTCGGAGGCGTAGACGAACAGCTTTTTCGGGATGCAGCCGACGTTGACGCAGGTGCCGCCAAGGTCACGGTCCTCGGCGACGGCAACCCGCCCGCCAAATTGCGCCGCCATCCGGCTGGCGCGCACTCCACCGGAGCCCGCGCCAATCACAAACAGATCAAAGTCATAGCCGCTATCCATCATCAGGGATTCCTCTGATTAGTCTTAACGCACGTCGCGGACTCCTTTGCTCGTTCCGCTTCCCTCCACCGGTGTGCTCGCTTCGTCCGCGGCTCCGCTCGCTTTCCGCTCGTTGCCGAGACGATAGCAGTCCGCGCCATTAGACGCCTATCGCGTTGTGAATCGCACCGGACATGCGCATCTTCCTGGCGAATTAGTCACCCTATTTGAACGTGAAGCCGGTCACGAGTTTGGCTGTTCAAGCAACTTACGCCTGTGCTAATCATCGAATAGAGTCTCGGCGCAAGTTTGTCGTGACTATCATCAGTGCGCTTTCGTATCACGCTCCATAAGGAGGTGGCTAGTTTTGATATCCGGTTTCGAGTTGCGGATAGCGGCGTGTCGAAACCGACTCTGAGATTAAAGACGCCGAGGGTCTCCTTAGCGTCTTCTGAGGGCGGGGGAGAAGGAATGAACCAGTGGCTGAGGAATCGATCGGTCGGCCCGGGTTTCCCCCTCGATGCATCGTCTGGCTCTCGACCGATGCAAGTGGCGCAGGCCGCCACCGACGAAAGGCACGACCCGCGCCACGAGGCCTGATTCGCCTTGCGAGCGCGCTTCGGCCTTCACGCTCCAGCATCGGATTAAGACTCCCGTTGCTGATTGTCCCACTAGTGATTCTCTGCGCGGTTTCGTCATTACTGTATGCACAGGAATCGGCGCGGTCCTCGAACGTAACGCCGTCGAATAGTCAATCGGCGGACTTGAATAATCAAATATATTATAGAAATAAGATTGAATTAGCCTTTGATTTGGCATGGCTTCCGTTCAACATGCCGTTATTGTTTGATCCACTGGAAGGGCAAAACTGGAGATTTCAGGCGGGAACGGTGCCTTACACGCTGGTTCCGCTCAGTATTTCGCTCAGATGGCAGCCATTCGGCATATGCGGAAGCGGCTTTTGGCGCGGCACTCCGGATTTTTCCTTCGGCGGATTATACACTGCGATTACGCGCGGGCCGGAGTCTTATTATGGCGCCGCAATTATTGGCGCCCGCTACAATTTCGTGCAACCGAATTGGAGAGTGGTGCCATATTTTGAAATCCGGGGCGGCGCCGGGCTGACCGACGCGAAACAGCCAGAGGAGGTCGCGCATCATCAGCCACCGGTGGGGCAGGGGCAGGACTTCACCTTCACGTTCCTGATGTCAGGCGGGGTTCAGTACAACGTCAGCCCGCGCTACAGCCTCTCAGCCGGACTTGCCTACATGCATATGTCGAATTTTTACCTGTCGGAGCCGGAATACAAAAATCTCGGCATCAATGTCTACGGCCCGATGTTCGGCATGGCGGTTGCGCTCGCGCCGATACCTTCAGTGCGCCGAACATGGCATGCGTTCATCCGTGATCTTGAGGGTCCGAGCGCTGATGCCCCAAACTAGCGGCAACCGTCAGCCTCCGTCCGTTCACCTGCGGAGTCAAATTGATGCCAACGGCTGCCTTACGCCGGCAGGCGGTCCAGTATCGTGGACAAGCGGCTGCGCGAAGCGCGCTCGAGACCAGCCGCGGCGAGCCGTTCAAAATATTCGCGCACCGCGAGCCGAATGAATTTCACGGCCGCCCCGCGTCCGGCTCGGACCTGTTCGGGTACGAGCCCGCCACCGCAGATGATAATCATTGGCTCGAGTAATTCCGGACTGCCGAAGAGCGCGAGCATCACATGCTCGGCCTCATCCAGCCACGCGTTGAGAAAGTCTTTTTGCGCCGGTTGATGCGCCAGATGATAGCGGAGGGTGCCGCAACCGTAGCTCGCGTGACGCGCCGCGTCCTGCATCGCGCGGCCCATTAGCGCGCGATCGGCGCGGGTGGGAGCGTGGGCGGCAATCTGGCGATAGATGACGAGCAACAGTCCTTGCAAAGCGAGATTGATCGCGATTGACGCCTGCGGGTAACTATCCGCCCACAGCCATTCCTTGAGACCCTGCTCGGCCGCTACCGCCGCGCGCTTCAAACCCGCGCCGCCGTAAAGGGCGCGTTTGCGGAAAGCTTCGAGCAGCCGGGCCGCGTCGAGCATCTGCGCGCACATGAAGCTTTTCTGTTCGATGAAATCCTGATTGATGAGTGCGACCCAGCGCGAGGGAAAGTCCAGCGCCACCGCCGCGCATTCCTGCAAAAACGTGTAGAGCTGAGCGCAACCCGCTTCGAGTTCCGAAGACAACGCGGCCTGGTCGAGCTCTGCCCATGGCACATCAAGGGCCGGGGCCCAGCGCCTCGACTTGCTTTCTTCGTAAAGCTCCGCGACGTTGTCCGACCACACATCGGACTTGCGATTCACAAGGTAGCCCATGTCGGGCAGACGGCCCCATTTCTCGCTGCCGCGCGCGACCATCGACTGGCTGGTGCGCACGCTTTCGGGAATCGCGCTGTAGCCATAACTGCCGAGGTCGAGGTCCTGATAGGTCAGGCCGCGGCGTGGGTCCGACGGGCGTCCTTTGACTTTTTCGGTGCGCGCCTCCATCCAATGCAGACTCAGGTTACCCTGCATCATCGCGCTCATCGCGTCGAGCACGGTCTGGTCTTCGGTGTAATCTTTGTCGGCGTAGAAGGCCATGGGTTAAAAGTTGATGCCAGCTTCCTGCGCAGCCGCACGTCCCAGCTCGAACATGCCCCAGAGTTTTGAGCGCTCAACGTTTTTGCGCTCCGGCATCCCGCAGCGGTCAAGCCGCTCGAAATGCTCCTGCATCTGCTTGAGCTGGAAGGCGGTGGTGATGCGCACGCCCTGCTCGATATTTTCCTGTTTGAGACCGCCCCCCGCGAGCACGATGAACGACTCAGTCAGTTCCGTGGCGGCGCCACTCGCGAACGAGATATTCTCGGCCTCGTCGAGATGGCGATGGAGGATTTCGCGTTTTTCGGGAAAATGTTCAAGCACCCATTTGAAGTGCTGCATGCCATAGCCGACATGGCGCGCTTCATCCTGCATCACCAGGCGAAAAATTTTCTTGTCCACGTCGGTGGGCGAGAGATATTCGCTGAAGCGGAAT
>JBOHWL010000147.1:0-4662 GCA_050736615.1 Binataceae bacterium (SeqCode)
CTGTGCTGCATCACGATGATGCTGCTGATCGTGCGGATCAGTGCGATTACGCAGGACGCGACGACCCGTTACATCACGATCTTTCTGTGCCCGTTTGCCACCGCCGCGTTCGTGATCTGGGGATGGCGCTGGCAGCTTTCGCTGATTGTCGCCTGCTTCATCGTCTACGTCGCCGCACAACTATTCGTGCCGATCGGCGGGCGCTTCGAGAGTCACGCCTTGCTGGGCCTGATTGCCGCGCTCACCTTGTCCCAATTCACGGCGGTCTTTCTCGACCGCTACCGGCGGCGCTTGCGTGCGCAACTGATGCAATTGGCCGACGCGGCGACCTTCCGCGAAGCCCAGATCGCGACGATGACACACGACATCCGCAATCCGCTGGCCACGCTGGTGGGCTTGGTAACCTTGCTGGTTGAAGACGATATCAGTGACAAGGAGCGCAGCAATCTGCTCTCGCGCGTTTGGTCGACCACCACCTCGATGGACCTGCTGGTTAAGAACGTGCTCGACCTCTATTTGCTCGATGAGCGCCGCTTGCGCCCGAATTGGCGCATGGTTGACACCAATGCGGTGGTGGCCGAAACGGCGGACCGATGCGCGATGGAGGCGCGGCTGAAAGATATCAAACTCAAGCTTGAATTGGGCGCGGTGCCCCGTGCCAATCTCGATCCGCTTCATCTCGAGCGCATCGTTGCCAACTTGCTCACCAGCGCGGTTCGTCGCACGCCCGCGGGCGAAGTGCGACTGCGGACACTCCAACGCGGCAACTGGATTGTGCTTGAAGTGAGCGACACTGGACCCGGGGCGAGCAGGCGGGAAATCGAGCAGATCTTCGAGCGTCCGAACCTGGCGGTCGACGGAGCGCGTTCGGCCGCGTTGGGACGCTATATCGCTTGCGCGCTGGTCCAGGCCGACGGTGGTCATATGCAGGCGCATACCGGCAGTGGCTGGGGCCTTCACCTGATCGTGGAATTGCCGATTCCACAACCGGAGCAAGCCGCGGTGTAGTCGGACAAGGTTGACTGAGATATTGCGCTGGCCCAACTCCGCAAATGGTGGAGAGCATCGGCACGTGCGCGCATTCAACCTGCGCGCGTCGCCCGCTGTTACGGTACCGTTATCGACCGCCTTACGCCCAGCATGCTAAGCGTGAAACGGGCTCGCGCACGGCTCGTGGCCGCGGCCCATTCAAGGAACGCAAGATGAAAGTCAAGCACGCCTCCAAATCCGCGGCCATTCGCGCCCGTCTGAGCCATCCGATTATCGATTCCGACGGCCATCAGGTGGAAGCGCATCCGATTTTTTTCGATTATCTCAAGGCGGTGGGCGGTACCACGATGGCCGAGCGGTTCAAAAGCGCCTTCAACGGCAGCGTCACGGATCCGCGCTGGGGTTCATTTTCACCGCGCCAACGCCATGAATTGCGCAGTATCCGGCCGACCTGGCGAGCAATTCCAGCGCGCAATACGCGGGATCTGGCGACGGCGATGCTGCCGCGGCTGCTTTACGACCGGCTCGACGAATTGGGGCTCGACTTCTCCGTGGTTTATCCGACGCTGGGTCTGCTCGCCGTGAATATTGAGGACGAAGAGGTGCGCCGGGCGGTCGCACGCGCGCTTAACCGGATGAAGGCGGAGACTTTCGCCGGCCTCGAAGACCGGTTGGCGCCGGTCGCGACCATCCCAATGCATTCGCCTGCGGAGGCGATAGCCGAGCTCGAATACGCGGTGCGCGAACTCAAATTCAAGGCCGTGATGATGGCCAGTTACGTGCGACGGCCGACCGCGGCGGCGGTCAAAATCTCGCCGGAAGCCGCGCGTTACGCGATGTGGCTCGATACTTTCGGCCTTGATAGTGAGTACGATTATGATCCGGTCTGGAGCAAATGTGCGGAGCTGCGCGTTTCGCCAACTTTTCATTCGGTTGGGTACGGCTGGGGCAGCCGCCGCTCGCCCACCAATTACATCCATAATCATCTCGGCAATTTCGCCGCCAGCGCCGATGCCATCTGCCGCGGGTTGCTCATGGGCGGCGTGCCCAAACGCTTTCCCACGCTTAGATTCGCCTTTATGGAGGGCGGCGTGGCCTGGGCGCGCGCGCTTTATTGCGACTTGATCTCGCATTGGCACAAACGCAATCGCGAAGCGCTCGAGAACTACAATGCCGAGCGGATCAACGTGGCGGAATTCGAGGACCTGTTGCATCGCTACGGCGGTGAGGGTGTTTCCAATCGCGCTGTGGAAATCGTCAAACTGCAGCAGGCGTTCATGCGCCGCGGCGAGGACCCCGCGCTGCTGGATGAATGGGCGCCGAGCGGGATTCAATCCGCCGAAGACCTCCGCGATGTTTTTACCCACCAATTCTATTTTGGGTGCGAAGGCGATGATCCACTCAACGCGCTGGCCTTCGCGGGCAAGGGTTCGCCCTTCGGCGCGCGCCTCTACGCCCTGTATGGCTCCGATCTCGGCCATTGGGATGTGCCCGAGATGGCGGAGGCGGCCGAGGAAGCCTACGAACTGGTCGAGGACGGTATCATCGGCGAACACGATCTGCGCGAGATGGTGTTTACCAACGCGGTGGAATTCTGGACGGCGGGGAATCCGGATTTTTTCAAAAAAACGGCGGTTGAAAGCGCCGTTGCCGGTGCGCGCGTGCGGGACTGATGACCGCGGGGTTATTTTCCCGCAAGTGATAAATGACGAATTGTGGTTTCAGCCATGTTTATGCCGCGGCGAAGGGTTCAATCAAGCCGGATTTCCGCCGATTGTTGCGATTTCGCCGGGAGGCCGCGGACGTGAAGGGTAATAGTCAGTGCGCTACGCTTTCGTAATCGATCAGAACCGATGCATCGGGTGCCACGCGTGCACCGTGGCCTGCAAGGAAGAGCACAACGTTCCTATCGGTGTCTTCCGCACGTGGGTCAAGTATATAGAAAAGGGCGAGTTTCCTGACGTCAGCCGCCATTTCGGCGTGATGCGCTGCAACCATTGCGATGACGCGCCGTGTGTCGAGATTTGCCCCACCACCGCTCTGTTCCGGCGTCCCGACGGCATCGTCGATTTCGATCCGAACCGCTGTATCGGCTGCAAATCGTGCATGCAGGCCTGCCCCTACGATGCGTTGTATATCGACCCGAATAGTCACACCGCGGCCAAGTGCAATTTCTGCGCGCATCGAATTGAGAAAGCGCTGGAGCCAGCCTGTGTCATCGTCTGCCCGACCCGCGCGATTATCGCCGGCGACATGGATGACGTGCAAAGCGAGGCTGGACGGCTGATTGCGACGCAAAAAGTCGCGGCGCGCAAACCGCAGAAGGGCACCCACCCCAAGCTCTTCTACATTGGTATCGAGGGCGATTTTCTTCAGCCCGCCATGATCGCGGCGCAACCGGCTCATTTATGGGCTGAACGCGCACCGGCTGCCATTCAGCCCGCACCAGCCGATAATTCCAATCATCCCGGCGCTGCACGCAGTGTCTATGACGTCGCACATCCGCGGCCATGGGGCGCGATTCCGGCCTTTTATCTATGGACTAAATCGATCGCCGGCGGCGTCCTGCTGGTCGCCGCCATCCTGTTCGGAATCAATTACGAGGGCGTCTTGGGAAATCCCACCGTCGTGCGCATAATCAGCCCGATTCTGGCGCTGATTTTCACCGGGATCACGACGGCCCTGTTGATTGCGGACCTGCACCGGCCCGAGCGCTTCTATTATATCGTGATAAAACCCAATCCGCGCTCGTGGTTGGTCTGGGGAACATACATACTGATTGCATACTCGGTAATGAGTATTCTGTGGCTTGCCTTTGGAATTGCCGGATACGCAATACCGGCGGCGGTCATATGGATCGCGGCGTTGACGGGAATCGGGTCGGCTTGCTATTCGGCATTTCTGTTTGCGCAAGCCAAGGGGCGGGATTTATGGCAGAGCCCGCTCTTTTTGTGGCACCTGCTGATACAGGCGCTTCTGGCAGGCGCCGCTTTGCTGGTTATCCTGGTAGTGATCGCGGGCGGCGGGGCAAAATTCCTGCTGATTCCCACCTTGAGCAAACTTCTGATCGCGGCCGTGGCCGTGAACGCCGTCATGATTTTGGGAGAAATATCCTTAACGCCTTTTAGTGAAGACGTACGGCGCGCGGTTGCGGTGATGACGCGTGGCGCTCTGAGCGTGCAGTTCTGGGGCGGCGCGCTCGCCCTGGGCGCGGCGGTGCCGCTGATCTTGCTCGGGCTAGCGCCGATTGGCGGTACTTTCACGTTGACGATCGCGGCGGCGGTGGCCGCCTTGGCCGGCCTGCTCATGTTCGAGCTGGTTTGGATCAAGGCCGGCCAGGCGGTCGCATTGAGCTGACACCCCGATGAGCGAAGGCAAGCCATTAAACCCCGCGGTATTCGATTTGCCAGCGCCGGCCCGCGGCCTCGCGAGTTTTCCACCCGCGGAAAAATGGGACGATTGGAGTGAGTACGATCCCGCCGTTTGGCCAAAAAAAGTCGAAAAGCGGTATGCGATAATTCCCACCGTATGCTTCAACTGCGAAGCGGGTTGCGGCCTGATTGCCTACGTCGACAAAGACACGACGCGGGTCCGCAAGATCGAGGGCAATCCAGTTCATCCTGGCAGCCGCGGACGCAATTGCGCCAAGGGACCCGCGACCATCAATCAGAT
>JBOHWL010000148.1:0-3204 GCA_050736615.1 Binataceae bacterium (SeqCode)
GTGCTGCGCATTGCCGAGCCGGTCGAAGGCCCAGTGCTAATCGGCGCGGGCCGATACTAAGGCTGAGGACTGTGCTTGCCGCTGGACATGGAGCGCGACGATAATGGTTGACCTCAAACCTGAAGAGTTCAGTGATTTCTTCGAAGCGTTATACGGGGTAACGCCCTTTCCGTGGCAGGAGCGCCTGGCGCATCGTGTATTCGCCAGGGACTGGCCGCGCGCGCTCGACATTCCTACTGGCGCCGGCAAAACCGCGGCGATCGACATTGCATTGTTTCATCTCGCGCTGGAGGCAACGCGCGGCAGCGAGCGTCATGCTGCTCTGCGAATTTTGTTCGTCGTCGATCGGCGCCTGATCGTCGACGATGCCTATCGTCGCGCGCGCTTCATCACGAACATGCTGGAACAGGCAAGCGACGGAATACTCAAACGCGTGTCGGAGCGTCTCGGCGTCTTTGCTGAGCATCCCGCCCGGCCGCTTATGGTCGCGCGCTTGCGCGGCGGGATGCCGAAGGAACCCGACTGGGTCAGAACCCCGGCGCAACCCACGGTGGTCGTTTCGACGGTGGATCAAGCTGGCTCGCGCCTGCTGTTCCGCGGCTATGGAGTGTCGGACACTATGAAGCCCGTCCACGCCGGCCTGCTCGGTGGTGACACATTGCTGCTACTGGACGAGGCCCATCTGTCACAGCCATTCGTGCAAACGGCGCGCGACTCGCGCATTTTTCGCTGCGAGCCATGGAGCCGGGATATGGCATCCGCATCGTTTACGGTCGTCACACTATCCGCGACCCATGCGGAAGACGACGCGGGCGAAGCGCCGTTCCGGCTTACCGAGGAAGACCGCGCGCATCCGGAATTGAGACGCAGGCTCGCGGCTGCCAAACCCACCGAATTGGTTGATCCGAGTACGGGCGGTGAAGCGGCGCTGGTCAAAACGTTCGCCGATAAAGCCGTGGAACTATGCCGGGGCATAGGCGAAAGCGCCGTCGTTGCGGTAGTCGTTAATCGCGTTAACCGGGCACGCGCTGTCTTCGCAGAACTTCAACGGCGAGAGCTGGCACAGGGGAAGATTCGCTCGCTGGCACTCGAGCAAGACGAGGCCGTCACCTGGCCAGAGACAGCGTTGTTAATCGGCCGCGTGCGCGACCTTGATCGCGATAAGGTACTACAAGCGCTCCTGCGCTTTGTCCAAGCCGGGTCCGGGCGCGAGCCGCGCGTCACCCCGTTGATCGTCGTCGCCACCCAATGTATCGAGGCGGGAGCCGACCTCGATTTCGACGCGATGGTTACGGAGATTGCGCCGCTTGATTGCCTGCGCCAGCGCCTGGGGCGGCTCAATCGAATGGGCCGCGATGTCAACGCTCAAACAGCAATCGTCGCCGCCGCCAATCAGGTGAAGAAGAGCGCTCCGCCCGATCCGATTTATGGCAAAGCATTGTGGCATACCTGGAACCTGCTGGAGGAAAAGAGCGAAACGCGCGGCAATAAAAAAGACGCGCGACAGTTTATCGAATTTGGAATTGATAACGCCTCATCATGGCTTCCCCAGGGAGATGACTTGAGGAAATGTTTGGCTCCACGAAAAGATGCGCCGGTTCTGATGCCGAGCGCGGTGGATTTCTGGAGCCGCACGATGCCAATTCCGGCCGCCGATCCCGATGTTGCGCTCTATCTCCATGGCCCCGAAACCAGTGTCGGTGACGTCGAAATCGTCTGGCGCACCGATCTTGACGATGCCATCGATGATACACACGAGAAGGAACGAGGCTGGATTGAACGGATTCAGGTTTGTCCTCCCTCAACCTTGGAATCCATCTCAGTTCCGTTCGTGGAAGCGCGACGCTGGTTGGCGGGAGTTGGGAAGGGCGATATTCCCGACACCGATGCCGTGGGGACCGAAAATCCTCCACCAGAGGGAGCGCAAGTTGCGGACGCGCTCCGCTGGCGCGGCGTGCGCAGCGAGGACAACGAACTTATACACTCCGGCGATTTGCACCCGGGCGATATTATTGTGGTGCCCGGTTCGCGTGGCGGATGCGACCGCTGGGGATGGGCGCCGACTTTGACCAGCGAGGTCTCCGATTTGGGACGCGAAGCCAATCGGCAACAACGTGGGCGCGATATCTTGAGATTCACCCGCGCTTCAACCGAGCTTGGCATAAAGCCTGAGACGGAACGTACTTTTGCCGCGGCAATGGAGGATTGGACTAACGCGAAAATTTGCGCGGAGTTCGAAAAGCATTTCGAAAACGACGGTAAAGACCGGGTTTTGCGCGATTCCGACGGCGTGCCGCTTGCCATCGAACGCAGGTTATCCGCCTTCAGCCGCAAGCTTAAGTCCGATGCTTCCGGTGAACCCGTAACCGAAGACGACGAAAGCGTACGCGTATCCGGCGCGCGGCGTGTAACTCTAAGCGCACATTCGAAGGGCGTTGAAGATTACGCACGTCGCTTCGTGCAAGCGCTGGGACTGCCTGCCTCCCTTGCCGAAGACGTCACGCTGGCCGCTTTCCTCCATGACGCCGGCAAGGCTCACCCAAACTTCAAGTGTTTTCTGTATGGAGGCGACGAAATCGCAACGTTTGCGGGGCCGGACCTCGCCAAAAGCGGCAAGCTGCCCGACAGTCCCGAGGCCTGGAACGAGGTGCGCCGCCGTTCCGGTCTACCGAAAGGTGCGCGCCACGAAATGGCGTCGCTTTGGTTTGCCCTATCCCATCGCCGCTTCGCCAACGCGCACGATCCGGATCTCGTGCTGTGGTTAATCGGCACCCATCATGGCTACGGGCGTCCGTTTTTTCCCGAATCCGACTGGCCCGGCCAAGGAGCAATCTTCAAAACCGACCTTGGGGACGGCGAGTCTGCCTCGACCCCGGCGCGTTCACTGGCTGAATTGACGGCCGAGTGGGTCAATCTCTGGGAACGCGTATCTCGCCGGTACAATCCGTGGGGGTTGGCGCGGCTTGAAGCGATTTTGCGCCTGGCTGATCATCGCCGGTCCGAAGCCGAACAGGGGGAAGAACTTCGATGACGCAGCTTGACCCTCCTCAATTCGATGAGGCCATCCCGATGCCCGGCCTTGAAGCTGACAATCTGCTCGCGTTTATGGCTTTGCTCGGGTTACTGCGCGCGCTCGAAAGCGCACGCCCCGAATGGCAGCCGCGGGTGTCCTGGAAGGGGCCGCCCTGGATAGCGCATCTGCAC
>JBOHWL010000149.1:0-3868 GCA_050736615.1 Binataceae bacterium (SeqCode)
GGCTTATCCGCGGCGGACGGGAAACGCAAAATTGTGTGTGATGACTGGCGAGGAGCTGCTAACACATTGGGTCCGACCGTCAGGACCGGACACGGCGCACGCCGCGCTACTTCTTCCGCGACGCTACCGCGTATCAGATGCGCGAGGCCGCTGCGCCCGTGTGTCGCCATCACGATCAGATCCGCTGCCACCTGCGCCGCCGTCTCGATCACCGCTTCGGCGCGCGCCGCATGAGACGCGTACCCGACGATCGCGCGGTGGCTAATATATTTGAGGTGCCGCGCCGCGGCTTGAGCCAGCGCGCGGCGCGCCTGCGCTGCCCGGTAATCACTGCTTGCGTAGGTTGACAGCGGATCGCCCATCGAGACCTGGATGGGGAGCAAGTGCAAGAGCCAGATAACGGTGTCGTCGTGATCCGGCGCCAGGTCCGCCAGCGCGCGGGCGGTATCCAGCGCGGCGAAAGAATATTCGTCCAACTCCACCGGACACAAAATGCTCTTGAATGAACTGCTCATCGAGATTCTCCGCCGATTATGCCGCGGGAGCGCGGCGAACTTCCGAAATGGCCGCGGCAAACGGCCGCAAGTCCTCGATTTAGTGCCCCTGCCCGTGTTCTTCGGCCGCCGCCATGGCGATAGCGCCATGGGTAAAGGCCGCTCCCGCGCGCATCTCCATCGCCACGAACACGGCCTCGGCAATTTCCGCGTCGGTCGCGCCCAGTTGTTTGGCTGCCCGGGTATGGCCGTCGATACACCAGGGGCATTGCGTCACATGTGCGACTGCGATCGCGATCAGATTCTTGACTTTCTTCGACAGCGCATCGTCCTTGAACACCACCTCGCTGAAATTGGCGAAGGCTTTGGCCGTTTCCGGTTTGATCTGACGGAGCATCTGCCGGTGCTTAGCCGCGTCTTTGACATAAAAATCAGCCATGATTTTCCCTCCTTGCGGCGGCCGTTTGACCGCCTTCAATTTCGGATTCCAAATCGCATTTCCTGTCCGCCGTCGACTGAGCGGGAAAACGTACTCGGCGTGCGTGCGGGCGCGCTCATCAGCGCGAAGCCGGTGTTGCCGAGGAAAATGAGTAGAGTCACGACATTGAGCAGCCCGCCCCATTGATATGCCGGGAATGAACCCAACAAGTCGCCGCCGACGATACGCAACAGCAATGATAGGTGCAGTAAAACCACGTGGACATAAAAGCTGCGCCGGTACGGCATGGACTTGCCCGTCACTGCCGGGAATATCAGCGGCGCGTGGGCGAAGATCATCGAAAACACGAAGCCTAAAAAGACGCTATGTAGCATCGCGTCATAGCGGTAGCCGGCCAGTGCGCCGGCGAAGACAAACCACAGCACCCCGCTGGCCGCAAGCCACGCGTAACCGCCGAGCAAACTCGCCGCGATAAAGCGGGTGAGACCTTTTTGATAAACCGTCCGCCGTGCCACGTCGTAAAGCGCAAGCCACAGCGCGAGGACGATTACGCCAATAGCGGCCACGCGCATGCCGGGCGCGAGCCGGAACGAAGCGGTCGCAATGCCGCTCAAATAGACGATTGCGGCGGTCGCGAACAACACGCGGCTAAGCCGCGTTGGCTTCATCATGCGGCTCAGTTCAAGACGCTCGCCGGTGATAGTTAGCACCAGGAAGGCGGCCCACCAGAACACCATCAGCGGGATCGGCTCACCGAACAGCCACAGGCAGTTGCCGATAAGCCAGGCAAGCGCGCCCAACGTCATGGTGACGGTGAAGAGCGCGGTCTGGCGTCGCAGAATAATTGCGAAATTCCACAGCAGCGCCGCGCTGCCCGCCGTGATCAACACCGCTCCCACCGGATCGGGCAAATTGAAGATTAGTGCCAATGCGCCAAGGGCGGTCAGCGCCGGCGCCAGATATGCCGGTTTGCGCGCAACCGCGACCGCGCGTTCAAGGCTGATGAGCGTGCCGAGGAAGCCGCTTACCATGAGCGGTCCGTGGGCCAGGTAGAGCCCCGGCTGAAGCGGCGGAAGGCTCCATCCAAGGCGCAGCAGCCCGGCCCACAGCGCCGCTAACAGCGCGAAGATCGCCAGCGCCAGCAATGCGTAACGGCTATGCGGCCTTACCTGCATTACGTCCATCCGCCATCAGCGTCACGTTGTCGGCCGCGCGCTCAAAGAGCTCGCTGGAACCGCCTTCGGTGACCAGCCGCAGCAGTTGCGTATGGTCGTGAACCCGCATGCCGACGAGCGCGCTTACTCCGCGATCGAAAAAGGGCGCTCCCCACAGCGGAGTGGTAGGACCCACCAACATCACCTGCCGGGCGGCCACTGACGCCTTCAGAAGATCATCGATTCCTCCTTCAACCAGCGCCGCGCCTGAAATGAAGACCACGTTGGCGTGACTGAGCGTCTCGAGCGTGCGATTCGGCCACATCCAGAACTGACGCTCCTCCGGTGGCAAGGCCTCGCGGTGCTTATCCACGATCGCGAGATTAGCTACTCGGGTCTTGTGCGTTTTCAAGAAAGGAACCAAGGCGCCCACCACCGCGACCCAATCCGTCGCTTTCACGTCGGCGACTTCCGAGATATCGAGACCTTCGACGAGATGACCGCGAGGATGCCCGTAATGGGCAATGGCGAGGGCGGATAGGGCGTTAAGCGTGGCGATTCCGATCGCGCGCAGCACCGGCGTTTCCGAAAAGGCAAACTCGGCAAGTTGCCACGCGTGCGCTCCAATCATGTGTCCCGCTGGCACAGTGGAGGAGTCGCTCACTGCCGCGGGTTCGCGCGGCGTGTCGGCGATACCGACATGACCGCTCGAAATTTGTACCGCGGTGTGGAATAGACCCACCCGCACCTCTTGAATCAACTGCACGTCATGATTGAGAACACGCTTAAGCTGAGACGACCACGCGCAAACAGCATCCATAACCGGCGTACCTCCGCAGTGTCAGGAACATGCACTGGCGGCTGTCTGGCTTCGCCGCCGCTATAACGTCCGTCCGCCATCACAGTCACATTGTCAGCTACGCGCTTGACGAAATCGGGGAACCGCTCTTCGGCGACCAGCCGCGGCGGTCCCGCGCCGTCGCGCACGCGGGCCCCGTGGTGCGCATGCACGCCGCGCGCGAAAAGAGGCCGCCTCCATAGCGGCGCGATGGGGACGGTGATTACCACTCTTCATGCTGTGGGCGCGGCGTGCCGCAGCCGGTCGGACTTGCCGCAAATCGTTGAGCCATTCGACAACCACATTCATGATGGCGCGAGTCCTTACATCACAGTCGCACGAAGACCGACTTGATCTGCGTGTAAAGTTCGAGCGAGTATTTGCCGAGTTCGCGGCCAAAGCCCGATTGTTTGTAACCGCCAAACGGCGAGATCGGATCGACCGTGCCGAAGCAGTTGATCCAGACCGTACCGGCCTTAAGCGCGCGCGCCACTCTGTGGGCGCGGCTGATGTCGCGGGTCCACACCGCCGCCGCCAGCCCATAGGTGGTGTCATTGCCCTGAAAGACCGCGTCGTTCTCGTCCGCGAAGGGAATCACCGCCGCGACCGGCCCGAAAATCTCCTCGCGCGCGATGCGCATGTGGTTGGTGACGCCAGCGAACACCGTGGGCTTGACGTAATAACCCTTGCCGTTGCCGGTTTCACCACCGACGGTGACTTGGGCGCCCTCCCGCTTGCCAACCTCGAGGTAACGCTTGACGCGATCGAACTGTTCGCGCGAAACGAGCGGCCCCATCTTGGTCTTGGCATCGAGCGGATCCCCCACCGTCATGCCTTCGCTGAATTTGGTGAATTGTTCGAGGAAACGATCGTAGGTTTCGCGCTGGACGAAGACCCGCGTTCCCGCCGTGCAGACCTGGCCGCTGTTGTAAAACACGCCCAT
>JBOHWL010000150.1:0-5460 GCA_050736615.1 Binataceae bacterium (SeqCode)
CGATTACGGAACGCCGGTTTTCTTCCGCCGGCTACAGGTCGGACGAGTTGCATCCTACGCTCTGAACAGCAGCGGCGAGTATTTTGACGTAAAAATTTTCATCAATGCGCCCTATGATCGATTCGTCACTGCGGATTCGCGCTTTTGGCACGCGAGCGGGATCGACATGCAACTCTCAGCCAACGGTCTCAGCGTACAGACTCAATCGCTGTTGTCGATGATGATCGGGGGAATTGCATTCGAAACTCCTAGTTCGAGCAAGATGCAGCCAACAGCCCCAGCGAACAGCACGTTCACCCTTTATGCAAACCGTGCGCAAGCATTCGCGCCTCCACCGCGTTACCCGCAGACTTACACATTAGTCTTTAATCAATCGGTGCAGGGCCTGGCGCCCGGGGCTCCGGTCGAACTGCGCGGAATCAAAATCGGAGAAGTTGCAAAGATCTTAGCACAAGTGGACGTGAGGACCTCGACGTTCTCGATCCCTGTGACGATTCATCTAGATCCACAAAGTCTTGGCATCAAGCTGCTCGACTTGAAGCCCGGCGCGGATCTCGACGCGGTTCGCAGGAAATTGTTCGACTCATTGGTGGCGCACGGCGTACGTGCGCAACTTCGGACGGGAAGCCTTTTGACCGGTTCCGCTTACGTCGCGTTCGATTTTTTCCCTGATGCGCCCCCGGCGAAGATCGATTGGTCTCAGAATCCTGTGCAGCTGCCGACCATTCCAGGGCAACTGGAAGCGACCGAAACGCGGATCAGCAACATAGTCACGAAACTTAATCAGCTTCCGCTCAAACAGATCGTCAACAACCTCAACAAGACGCTAGGCGATCTCGATTTGACGCTCGTAAGCGCGCGGGGCACGCTCGATCGCACTAACACACTCGTTGGAACTGCTAACGATTTTGTCGGGGCGGGTTCCGTGCAACGACAAGAGCTGGACGACACTCTACAGCAGCTGAGCCGTGCCGCAGTTTCGATGCGCGTGCTTGCTGATTACCTCGAGCGCCATCCGGAAGCGCTGCTGCGCGGCAAGAAGGGAGAGCCCAAATGACAACGCGCAAGAGCGCGCATCTAATCGCGGCCGTTGCGATCGCGATAGCGATAGCTGGCTGTGGCAGTTCGCCGCCCGCGCGCTTTTATACCCTTGACTCCACGGCAGTAGTTACCGGCGCGGCAGCCGCACACATTTCTGTGATAGTAGGGCCGGTTACAGTACCCGCATCGGTTAATATGCCGCAGATGGTGGTGCAGGTGGGTCCGAATCGCGTCGACGTAGAGGAATTTAACCGCTGGGAAGCACCGCTCGAAGACAACATCGCGGATGCGGTTGCCGGCGATCTCGTAGCGCTGCTTGGGACGTCTGACGTGACCACCGCACCTCTGGCAGGCTTCAGGCCAGATTATCGCGTTATAATCAACGTTCAGCGCTTCGATTCGGCTCTGGGCAAATTGGCACTGGTTGAGGCGATGTGGACTGTCCGGAACGCCAACGGCGGTGAGATCCGTTCTGGCCGCACCGTCGCGCGCGAATCGCCACAAGGCGCCGGCTACGAAGCGCTTGCGGCGGCGCACAGCCGCGCGCTAGCAGTCATAAGCGGCGACATCGCCGCCGCGATCCGGGCGGAGTCCCACGAGACATACTAACCTGCGCTGCTCACGGAAATTATCGTAACTTCTTGATTCCATTTTTCGAAAACTCGCTTTGCCTCAACGATTACACAGGTCGAGAGGAGAACAGGTAATTCGGCGAAATTGAGTAATGATCGGCACAGTGGAACGATTCCACGAAAGACTCAGCACTGAGTGTGCTCAGTCCACGTTGGTGAGCCGCTCAGGTCTCCCAAGCCGCGCAAGCGAGCGTGCGAATAATTGAGTGAGGTCCCGGTGAGACAGATACACGCGCTTTTTTCGGTTGGCCAATTTACGCGCGGACTGATCGTTCTTTCCGTGCTTCTTGGCGCTCGGGTCGCGCGCGCACAGAGCGGCGACATGTTTATTTATCCAGCCAAGGGGCAGAGCCAGGCACAGCAGGACAAAGACCGATATGAATGTCATTCCTGGGCGGTGCAGCAGACGGGGTTTGATCCAAGTAAACCACACGCGGCGAACGTGCAACCAGCGCAACACAAGCAGCCCCCGAAAGCTCATATGCTTCAAGGGGCCGGTCGAGGTGCGGCACTGGGAGCAGTGGGTGAAGCTATAACGGGTAGCGCAGGCAAAGGCGCTGCCGCTGGTGCCGCGATGGGTGGAATGGTTGGCGGGTTCCGCCGTCGCGAAGAAAGGCTACGGCAAACCGACATTCAAGCTGATAAGGCGGCGGCCGGAAATAGCGCACGGCCAGCATATATGCGCGCGATGGCGGCCTGCTTACAGGGGCGTGGCTATACCGTCAATTGATGGTCGTACGTCGCGTGGTGCTTACAGTCAAAGCAAACATTTGAGATCAAGTTCGAGCTGCTCGAACGTGGAATTCGGTTGGCGCCTTAAGAAGTGAGACCGAAATGACTATCAAGGCCGCGCGCAATTCCAAGAACGCAACGGGCATTGCTAAAAAGCCGAAACAGCTACTTACCGCTTTAATTGCTTTGGGTCTTTTTCTCTTGTGCCACGTCCCTTGCGCGGTCGCGCAATCAGCTAATACTTCGGTTGACGAAGATACCAAGGTAAACAAGAAACTGTCTAATCCTATTTCCACCATTTGGGCATTTCAGCTCCAGGAAAATATCTTCTTCATTCATCCCGAGATCGAAGAGAAATCGAATAGAAATGCCGTGAATCTTCAATTTCAACCAGTACTACCACTTTCGCTAACCGACGATTGGAACCTCATCACCCGTTTAGTTTTCCAAGTCGTCAGCTCTGTGCCTGCAGTCAACAGCTCAGGGAAGATTAATCAGGCTACTGGCTTCGGAGACACGATCCTCCCCGAGTCCGAAACTAGCGCGGCCATGGCTGCTGGGAGGAGGGCCTAGTGTCATGAAACTGAACTAACAGTAATATCGTATCGTCAAACCGCTATAGAGCGGCGGCGTTGAAAGTGAACGAGGGGGATTTGGCAGTGTTTGAGTCGTCGCTGCGCGCGCCCACTGTGCCGCGGGAATTGGCCCTGCGGCGCGCATTCTGATCGCGAGTGCGCGCGGTGAGGGCGTGTGCCCGCAGCCCGGCAGCGGGCGCCGCAAGCGGATCACGGCCGCCCGCGAACGGGCGTTGGTGGCGGCCACCATGCGCGCGCGGAAGACGCCGACCCACTGGAGTTCGCGCCGGCTGGCCAAGGAGGTCGGGCTGAGTTTCTCGACGGTGCGGCGCATCTGGCGCCGGCATCGCCTGCGGCCGCACCGGCTCGGCCGCTTCAAGTTCAGCACCGACCCCGCCTTCGAGCCGCAAACTGGCCGTCGTGGTGGGGCTCTATCTGGACCCGCCGGAGCGCGCGGCCGGCCAGAGTGGGCGAATCGGAGATGTTCTACGATTGTGGTGGCTTAGTCGACTGTGCGCCGGTTTACCATAAAGGCGTCGCGTTATCTGGCCCTCCGGTTTGCGGAACGTGACCTTACCCCGGTTTCGTAAAAGGCCAAATGGGTTCAAATTTTTACCTGGTTCTCGCACTCGGCGCGAGTGCATTGCTGGCGCTTGGCCTGTTGATGATGAAGAGCCGCGCTGATGAATTGCCGGCCGCCACCGGTAGTGCGGTCGTACGGAACGTCCTGCTGTGGCTCCATGATCCGGTATGGTTGGGTGGATTGCTGATCCAGGCGGGCGGCTAT
Organism: Binataceae bacterium (SeqCode); assembly: GCA_050736615.1. Classification (GTDB taxonomy): domain Bacteria; phylum Desulfobacterota; class Binatia; order Binatales; family Binataceae; genus JBOHWJ01. The sequence continues at coordinate 3,768 of JBOHWL010000150.1, forward strand.
GCACTTTATGTAATATCACTGGCCGGCGCACCCGTCTCGTTGGTCTCGGTGGTGATGCAGGGCGGAATCGGCCTGTTCGTGCTGCTCGCATTCGTGGTGTTGAGAGAGCGTGCGCGCCCTCGGGAATGGGCCGGCATCGCCGCGACTCTGATAGGCATGGTACTGCTGGCGCTTTCATTGTCCGGAGGGGAGGCACAGGGGCCAGCCCAATCCCAGCCGATGATAGTCATTTCAGGGTTGCTGCCACCGCTGGCTCTCCTGCCGTATGCCAGCACCCGGCTTCGGCATAACGGCATTGCGGCGGCTGTTTTTTCAGGCATGATGTTTGGGCTTGCCAGCCTCTACACCAAGGCGATGGCCCAGGACTCCGCCGCTTGGGGATTGACCCTGCGGCTGGCAGCCGATCCCTATGTGCCAGGAGTCATCGTCACCAACATTATCGGCTTGATAGCATTGCAGAATTCGTTCGTTGCCGCGCGCGGGATAATCGCCATGCCGCTTTCCACAGGGCTGTCAAACATCGTACCGATTGCAGGCGGAATAGTCATCTTTGAGGAATGGCTGCCCGGAGATCCTCACTTGGCGGCGCTTCGGATCGTAGCTTTCGTGGTGACCATAGCCGGCGGAGCGCTGTTGGCCAGCCGCGACGACGAGGTGCGGCCGAAGCAAGACGAAGCAATCGAACTCGCACTGCCTCATGCCTGATTCTGTCCAAACCGCAGTCGGCTTTCGAAATTCGCGTCATGATAAAGCACATACCGGTCCGCCGCTTCAGCACAATGCCAATTGCCGACCCCAACCATGAGTAACAGACTAACTCTTGGCGCGTTGAGCGTGGGTCTCGAAACAGCGCGAGCATCCCGCGAAGCCATTGTGCGAGCCGGCCCCACGCCGGTAGCCCTAGATAACTCTTTTTTTACCATTCCACAGTAGCGAAACCCTTCCGGCACAGAGGCTCTCTGTGCATTGTCTGACTGCCTCGTCGCGCTATGGAGTGGCACAGGTGATCTCCGGTTCGGGCGCAAATTCGGGCACATTGGACACAGAATTGGACAGGCGCGATTGGCTCCATTCGCGCTTCCGCGCCGCTCGCGTTCTTCGTTTTCGGCGTGCAGGTTTTTCACATACTCATGATCCCGCTGCCACTGCTCGCGCTCGCTGTCGCTCATGCCGCTACTCGTGTGTTCCACCGCTCCACCGCCTCGTCAATGATGTTGGCCGCCGTCTCGGCCGGGATGCCGGACGGGATGATAGCGCCATAGGGGATCGCGTCCTCTATCTCGTGTCTCAGCGCCGCCGAGTCGATGCCGCGCCGTGATCTCCGCGATGGCGTCCCGCAGATTGCCCATCGCGTGCGCGATGAGATACTCGCGCTCCCACGCGCGCCAGTGCTCACAGGCGGGCGTCCGCAGACAGCACGCGGGCAGCTCGGGCATGGACTGCTCGAGATGATCGGCCCAGTCCCAGCGCCGCACTGGTCGTGCGGTCGCGGTGCTCGCGGACCACAGGCCGCGTGCCTGTAGCGCCTCGATCACGTCACGCTGGATACAGCCCGCACGGCAGTAGAGCAGCGTGCGGCCGTCGGGCGTCTCGGTGACATCGAGGCTCGGGCTGCCATCGTCGTGCGCGGGACTGCGTACCCGCGTCGTACCGCGCACACTCTGGCGGGGCTGTCCGCCGCCCAGGGCGTGAG
>JBOHWL010000151.1:0-26210 GCA_050736615.1 Binataceae bacterium (SeqCode)
GTCTACGATGGCGCCCAGCACTTGGCCCATACGCACGTATTGGGACACCGCGATGCCGTGGTAATTCCAGTAATCGACGTTGCCGTTGCCATAATCGCGGTATTCGAACCGGAGGTCGAATTCGCGGCTGCCCGCGTTGAGCTGGCCTGTAATGTCCAGATCCTGGGCCTGAGCGAGGCCTTGGGTGATGGCGTCCGGCCAAGGACCGTAGGTGGCGGCGTCGTGGGAGCCGGGGATGACGACTTGGCGCAACGGGCGCTGCCCAATCACAGGCGCCAGATCTCGCATCCAGTTTTCGTAGGAGACGGGGCCGGGAGCGCCGAGCTTGGGCGGACTCGATGTCCGGGTCGAGGCCGAATGAGCGGAAGAGCTGTCGCTGCCGCATCCGGCCAGCAACGCGGAGCAAAAACCGGCTGCAATCAAACTAACCACTGCCAGCTGGACGAGATTGATGCTGACAAACCGCTTGGGGGCCGGCTTTAACCACGCCACTGGCCGAGTTTCCGATGCTGTGTTCGTTTCCTCCATCGTCCGGTTCTCAATGATCCCAAGGAGCCTGACATCCGACGATTGAGAGAACGTATAACTCGCTTAAGTGGAGAAATCAAATCTAAAACCGGCTGTGTCTGAATATCTTTGTTTGTGCAACAAAAACCGCGAAAGCGCCGTTTCCACGTTCCGGCGCCTCGGTTGATGAGGAGCTTCGCTGCCCTCAGCGCATAAGGCGCGTTCGATAAACAGAGCGCCATTTGCTCTCAAGCATTTCTTTATGTAGCTGGTGGGACGACTCGGTTCACCAGCCCGACCCGATAAGCATCGGCGGCGCTCCAGGGCAGTCCGCTGAAAGATCATCTCTTTTGCGATTCCCGGGCCGACCAGGCGCGCAAGACGCTGCGTCCCACCGCCAGCTCCGAAACGGGATTTCCCGAAGGCCGATAGTGGCGCGGTCGGCCATAACGCGGATGTCGCACGCAAGTGCGATTTCGCATCCACCGCACAACGCCGCGCCGTTGGTAAAGCTCTAACGATGGACTTCGCACTCGGCGACCAACGCACGATGCTTGCGGATTCCGTCCATCAGTTCGCCACGAACAAAGGTCTTGACAGCGCCGCGTTTTTTGGGCCTTTTAGGCAAGCTGGCATTAACGAAGCGAAGGCCATCAGGCGGAACAACATGAGCGAAGCCGGAAGCGAGGTGGGCACATCAGGCGGAGCGCAGCGGAGTCGAGCAGGCTAGAGCAGCGGAAGCGGAGAGAGCAGGCGAGTCCGCGAGTCGCGTTTCGAATAAGTAGTCTGGGACGTGCGCTTAAAGTGAAGCCAGGCAAACGAGGCCGCTAGCTATGTTAAAGATGAGTATGTGCGCCAATCCAAATATTTTTGCCTGGGGATTTTAGGATGCAGAATCAATTCAGCATTCTTGGCATGATTGTGCAGGGGTGGTACGCGACCTACCCGCTGCTGGCCATATCGGTAATTTGCGTGACCGTGATTATCGAGCGCCTATGGGCGCTGGCTGGTATCGGCCGTCGTGCCTCGCATCTGGCGGAAAGCTTGTTGGCGCCGTTGCGCCAGGGCAAATTCAACGAAGCGCTGCAGCAGATTAAGCATCGGCGGAGCCCGGGCGAACGCATTTTCCATGAATTAATCACGGAAGCCTCGCTGGCCGACCGCGCACGGCTCGAGGAAGTCGATGAGGAGCGCCGCTTCGCCGAATTGGTGGAATTGAAACGGCTTATCTGGGTCCTGGCGACCTCCGGCGCCTCCGCCCCGTTCATCGGGTTATTCGGCACCGTCGTCGGCATCCTGGTCGCGTTCCAATCGATGGCGATGATGGGGACGGGCGGCTTCTCGGTGGTCGCGGCCGGCATTTCGGAGGCGTTGATTTCGACCGCACTGGGCCTGGCTGTGGCGATTATTGCGGTTATCTTCTACAACTACTTCTCGCAGAAAATCGAGCGTATCAACGCGACCATCCATATTTGCGCCGCGCGATTGATCGACGCCGCCATCCAGGGCAAGGAGAGCAATGGCAATTAGCTCACCGTCGGGCGGCGGCGGGTTGTTCTGGGAAATAAACATCACGCCGCTCACCGACATTTTCCTGGTCTTGCTGATAATTTTCATGGTGACTACTTCAGTCGCGGTGGAATCGGCGGCGCGAATCAATTTGCCGTTGGCGGAGAACACCACGCCGGAAAACAAAGGCGTGGTTGTCACCTATACCGCCAACCACGAGCTTTTTGTCAATTCCAAAGACGTGCCGGAACAGGACTTCGAGCCCGCTCTGCACGACGCGCTCAGCCGGGTGAATGCCAAAGTGGTGATTTTTCAGGGCGATCGTACCGTACTGCTTGGAGATATGGTGCGGGTGCTCGATATTGCCAAGGCGGCGGGCGCCGAACAGATCGCAATCGCGGCCAAGCGCGTAACCAGCGCGCAATTCCAGGCTGCAAATAAGCGAACGCTATAGTCGGAGTGAAACGCACCAGACGGAACGAAGTGCAGCCGAGCAAACGAGTCCGCGGACTGCGCTGCCCTTAAACAGGCAGCACACGTTTGCAGGATCGATGCTTTAAGCGAGTGATTTGATGGCGGTTCCGAGCAACGAGCAAGGCGGTCTTTTCGCCAGCATCAATATCACGCCGCTGACTGATATTTTTTTGGTACTGCTGATAATCTTCATGGTGGCGACGGCGGTCACGATTGAGTCAGCCGCGCATGTGGATTTGCCGAAGCTGCAAGCCCCGGCGGCGACTCAGCAGCCCAAGGGCGTAACTGTCACCTATACTTCGGACCATCAGATATTCGTCAATCAGCAACATGTGAGCGAAAAGGAGCTGGGCTCGACGTTGCGGGACGCTCTGGCGAAAACGAGCAAAAAGCTGGTGGTCTTCAACGGCGATCCGCGGGTCATCCTGGGCGATACGGTGAGAATCCTTGATATCGCCAAAAGTGCCGGTGCGGAGAATATTGCCCTTGCCGTTTCGCAGTCAACCGGCGGCGCCCAGTTGGCCCCTGCACCAGGTCCGATTGCGCCCGCGCCGGTCGGTCCGGAACCAGTTGGGCCGGAGCCAGTCGCACCCGGAAATCCATGATGAGTGGCGACACTGTACGGCACAGCGCCAACGCAGGCGGTTTTTTCAAAAATTTGGCGCGCGACCCGCTCGATTTCGGCGAGCTGCCGCGATGAAGGCGGTATGAATTGAATACGACGATACTCGCCGCGATCATCGCGGCCTCGACTCTCGTCGTCGCCTCGATCCTATACCTGCTTTTTTCGGGCCGGCGGCGGCGTGCCGCGCTTGCCGCCGGCGCGGTCGAGCCCATCGCGCCGCTGCAATCGATTCGCGACGCCTTACGTTTTATGGCGGGACCGCTGCCGATTTCCGTTTCGCTCCACGTGGTCGTCTTGTTGGCGCTTTTGTGGGGCGTGCATATGACGGCGGGCCGCAATCTGATTGTGGTCAATTTGAGGGCTGGCCTCAGCGGCGGCGGCGGCGACACCAGCCAACTCAAGCATCTGGACCTACCTGAAATGCCGATGCCGGAACATTCGGCGCCGCTGCCGATTGAGCGGCCAGTGGTGGCGGCGGCGAGTTCGCAAAGCATCACCGCGGCGACTCATTATGTTCGCACCGTCGCGGGTGGCGGCATCGGTATCGGCCGTGGCGGCGGTATCGGCGCCGGCTATGGCGAAGGCATCGGCGCCGGCTTCGGCGGATTTATCGGCGGACTGCGCAAGTCCGGCCTTGAAGTTACGCTGGTGATCGACGGCACCGGTTCGATGAAGCTCATCATCAATGATGTCAAACGCAAGATGGAAGACCTCGTGCTCGCCATCCATCGGCTCGTGCCCACCGCCAAAATCGGTATCGTGGTTTTCGGTGGCCGCGGCGAGCCGATCGAAATCCAACCGCTGACCGTATCACCGCGCGTGTTGGTATATTTCCTCTCGAACATACAGGCGCGCAACGGCGGCGAATGGCAGGAGAATACGCTGGGCGCGGTGCGGACGGCGGTGGATAAAATGGGTTGGTCGGCGCCGGCCAAAAAGGTCATCGTGCTGGTCGGCGATACGCCGCCCTTCAGCGACGACATGGAGCCGACGCTTGAGCTGGTGCGGCAGTTTCGGGCGGAAAACGGCACGTTCAACACGGTTGACGTGACCGTCGAAGAGCATACGCGATTTGTGATCGAATGGGCCAGGCAGCAAGGTTTGCCGCCGCCAAAAAAAATCTCGCCGCTGCCCGGCTTCTATCTGCAAACCCAGCATGCCTATCAAACCCTGGCGGCGGCGGGCGGCGGCTCGTGGCGTAGCCTGACGCGGGATTCTCAAATCAACCAACAGGTTTTGATTCTGGCCTTCGGTAATCAATGGCGGCAGGATGTCGCGGCGTTTGGCCGCGGGCTGATCGCGTCGAAGTCGAGCCGTGATCCCTGAGCCTGGCGGGCGCGAGTAAGATCGCGATGGAGACGCGGGATGCCGCCGCGACAGTCACTCTTCCCGACGCGGCCGGGCGGCCGGAATTGGGCTGCTTGCTCCGCTGGATGCTCAGCCTGTTTCTGATCGCGGCGATTTCCGGCTGTGCCAGTACCGAAACGCCGCCCGTGGCCTCGGCGGCGCCGAAGCCGCGCGGGATCCTGGTGGACGCCCGCTTTGCCGCCACCGCGACCGTGCTGCCCGACGGCACCGTGCTGATTGCGGGCGGGGTTGCGAACGAAGGCGCGGCCGCCGCGAGCGCCGAGATCTATGACCCATCCACCGGCGGCTTCGCATTGACCGACAGTATGTTGACCGGCCGCGCTTATCATACGGCGACTTTGCTCAATCACGGCAAGGTGCTTATCTGCGGCGGCATCGATCGCACCGGCGCGCCGGTGCGCACGTCGGAGTTGTACGACCCGGCGCAAGACAAGTTCGAGCCGACCGGCAATCTGCTGCAGGCCCGCTATAATCACACGGCGACCCTGCTCAAGAACGGCAAAGTGCTGATTACCGGCGGCGATGTCACGACCAACGGCGTAAACAATGTGGATACGGCTGAACTCTACGATCCGGCCACGGAGCGCTTCAGCGTAACCGGCAATGTGACGCGCTTCTATGATCCGGAGGCTGACAAATTCTATTACCAGGGCAAGATGATCGCGGCGAGAGGCAATCAAACCGCCACGCTGCTGCAAAATGGCGATGTGCTGATTGCCGGCGGCGGCGACGCGCATGGCGTCGCGCAGGCGAGCGCCGCGATTTACCATGCGGACACCGGCAAATTCACGCCGACCGGCAGCATGCATGAGGCCCGCCAGGAACATCGCGCGACCCTGTTGCCGAACGGGCAGGTGCTGGTCACGGGTGGTCTCAATCAGAATGGCCAGGTCTTATTCACCGCTGAATTGTATAATCCCGCGACCGGCGGATTCACGCTCACGACGGCGGCGTTCAAGAGCGGTACCAACATGACCAGCGCGCGCTATGAGCATACCGCGACGCCGCTGCCCAATGGCACAGTGCTGATTGCGGGCGGCTCCAATGCGCAATTCGTGTTGGCGACTGCGGAAATCTACCATCCGGCGGAGGGCTTGTTCACCTGTATCGGCGGCAGATACGCGGGTCCGGGTAGTCCATGTAACCGCAGCATGAACGATTTTCGCAATTATGCCACCGCGACGCTGCTTCGCAACGGCACCGTGCTGATTGCCGGCGGCTATAATTTCAAACTGGCGCAGGCGCGCAACCCGATGGCGGCGCAGCGTGCGTTGGGGGGTGCGTCGGTGCCGTTCTCGCTGCTCGGCACGGCCGAGGTTTACAATCCGGCCGCGCGCGTATTCAGCCCGAATACCGCGATTGTGAACGCGCGTTATGCGGCGACGGCCGCGCGCTAAGATTCGGCCTGTTCACGAGCGGTCTTTCGCACCTATAATTCCGCCATGATATGCAGGGGGTGAACGCCGATGGCATTTCCGATCAATCGTCCGCGCCGGTTGCGCCGAACCGAAACCCTTCGCCGGATGGTGCGTGAGACTCGCCTGCTGCCCGAGGATTTGATTCAGCCCTTCTTCGTGTGCCCCGGACGCGAGGTGAAAAAGCCGGTCGCCGCGATGCCCGGCGTGGCGCAGTTGTCGGTCGATAACGTTTTGCATGAGGCGCGGGAAAGCCATGCGGCGGGCGTGCCGGCTGTGATTTTGTTCGGCATCCCGCGCCGTAAGGATGCCGAAGGCAGCGAAGCCTGGAACGACGACGGCGAAGTGCAGCGCGCCATTCGTGAGATCAAGGAGCATGTGCCCGGTCTGGCGGTTATCACCGACGTCTGTTTGTGTGAATACACATCGCATGGGCATTGCGGCATGCTCAGCGGCAATGATGTCGACAACGACGCCACACTTGAATTACTGGTGCGCGAGGCCCTCTCGCACGCACGCGCCGGCGCCGATATGGTGGCACCGTCGGACATGATGGATGGGCGGGTGGGCGCGATTCGTTCCGCCCTCGATCAGCATGGGTTCAGCCACATCCCGATCATGGCTTATTCGGCGAAATTCGCCTCAGGGTTCTACGGACCGTTCAGGGAGGCGGCGGAATCCACGCCGCAATTCGGCGACCGCCGCTCCTATCAGATGGATCCGCCCAACGGCGACGAGGCGATGCGCGAAATCGCGCTCGACCTCGAAGAGGGTGCGGACATCGTGATGGTGAAGCCGGCGCTCAGCTATCTCGATCTGATCTATCGCGCCAAGCATGAGTTTCACGTGCCGGTGGCCGCCTACAATGTGTCGGGTGAATACGCGATGATTCGCGCCGCTGGAATTAACGGTTGGATCGATGAGGAGCGGGTCACGCTGGAGGTGCTGACGTCAATTAAACGCGCCGGCGCCGATCTGATTCTGACGTACTTTGCCACCAATGTGGCCAAACAACTGCGCTAGTGTTGTTGCGATAGGAAGCGTAAATGGATATCCGCATACGAGCGCTCGAAGAACGCGATCTCGACGAGGCTGACCGCGTTGTGCGATTGGCCTTCGGGACCTTGCTTGGGTTGCCGGATCCGATGCGGATGTTCGGGGACGTATCGATGGTGCGTACGCGCTGGCATGCCAACCCTCAAGGCGCTCTGGCTGCTGAAGCTGACGGACGCTTCGCTGGATCGAATTTCATCGCAAACTGGGGCCGCTTTGGATTTTTCGGTCCGCTGTCGGTGCTCCCGGAGCTATGGGACAAGGGTGTGGCGCGGCATTTGCTCGATGCCACTGTGGAAGTTTTCTCGCGCTGGAACACGCGCATAGCCGGCCTTTTTACCTTTTCCGACAGCGCCAAACACATCGCGCTTTATCAGAAGTTCGGCTTTTGGCCGCGCTGCTTGACCGTCGTCAGCACAAGACCTATCGCGAACCAACGACGCGAAATCGCATTCGAGCGATTTTCCGTGCTGTCCGCGGCGGACAAGCCAGCCGCGATCGCCGAATGCCGCGAGGTGACCGGTGCGATCGGTGACGGTCTGGATTTGCGTATCGAAATAGAGTCGGTTGACCGGCAAAAATTGGGCGACACCATTTTGCTCCGCAATGGCGCGGCCGTGTGTGGCTTCGCCGTCTGCCACGCCGGAGCCGGCACTGAAGCCGGGAGCGATACCTGCTACGTGAAATTTGGCGCCGTTGCTCCTGGAACCAATGCACCCGCCAATTTCGAACGGCTGCTGGACGCGTGCGAGTCCTACGCGTCGTCGGTCTCGGTTTCGAATCTGAAAATCGGCGTCAACACCGCGCGTCTCGAGGCGTATCGCGCGATTCTCGCCCGCGGGGTGCGGTTCGAGATAATCGGCGTGGCGATGCTGCGTGATGGCGACGATGGCTATAACCGTCCGGGCGTTTTCGTCATTGACGACTGGCGCTGACGTCGGCTGCACATCACCTTTCGGGAAATCCCCGCAATCCGCGTTTGTCATTGCCACCGAGAGCTGCGGGAACGAGGAATCATGGGAAAAACTCCCGCAATCAGCGAATTCGAGGATTCTTTGCGCTCGGATGACACAAAGGAGGTTCTTGGTACAAATAGCAGGCGAGAAGACGGTGTTTGTTATGCCCCTCAGGCTTTCGCTTTAACCTGCTTGAAATAATATTCGCGCATCGAGCGCAGCGCGCGTTCCTGATGGTAGGCGAGTTCATCGTCGGGATAGCGATGCTCGGGCCCCAGCACGCACGCCACCCGCGCATGGCATCGCGCGACGCAGTCGGATTCGGTCTCAACGCGATGCGTCATGCATCGCGGGATGTTCCATCCGGCGGGAAAGCTTACCGCGTTGGCGGGACATGCACTGATGCAAGTCCGCGCGGTGCACTGTGGACAGGGGTCGAAGCCTGCCGCGATACCCGGTTCGTCAAGCTCCTCATCGAGCAGCAACGCGGCGCGAAAGGCGATCCAGGGGCCGAAAATCGGATGCAAGGTCACGCCTATGATACTGGGACCGGCGAGGCCGGCGAGTCGGGCAAGCAGCATGAAATTGAGGCTGGCCGCGCCGTGCATAAACGGATAGACCGTGACGCAATCCGCGCCGCGCAAGCGCAGTGGCTTCACGATTTCAAGCTCAACTGTTCGCTGGGTGAAATCATCGAGCGGATGCGGACGCTTAAGCCATTCAGGATAGCGCTTTGTATGATCAGTAAAGGCGCGCCAGAAGGCGCCTCCGCCATTGCCAATCACGATGATCGAGCGCGCTCGTGGCGCGAATGCCCGCGCGCGCGTATTGGCGCTGGCGGCGTGGTCGTAACGCTCACAAGGGATCGCGGCGGCGAGGTTGAGCCCATGGGGCGCGCCGGCGGATCGTATCATCTCGCACAGGAAGCTCACGCTGCCAGCCTAACAGCCATGGGAGCAGTGATAAACGCCGGTGTGCTCAGGCGATTTTGTAAGTCACCAACGCGTCGGCGATGAGTGCGCCCGCCTCGTCGTGAATCTCAACCGTGAGGCTGGCGACGCGACGGCTCTTGCGCCGCACGCGCGCGCACGCCACCAGGTCGCTCTGAATCCCGGGACCGCTATAGTTCACGGTCATCGCGATGGTTGCGCTGCGCTGGGTTTCCGGCAGGGTCCAAACCGCGGCGCAGGCCGCGAAGTCAGCCAGCGCGGCAATCGCGCCGCCGTGAATCGGCATGCCGGGACCGCCGTGATTGAGCAGCTTTATTTCAAACGGCATTCGCGCCACCGCTTCGCCGTTTTCAGCCGATTCCACGCGCAGGCCGAGTAGCAGTGAGAACGGCGCCTGTTCGAGCAGGCTTATGGCCGGATTTTGCCGCGATAGCTTGTCCATAGGGCTTTATTACGCGCGCGGGCGCCTGGCGAACTCGAGTGCGAGTGCGGCCGCGGCCGCGGGTGTATCAGCGCGACTGAGTCCGTCGATTTCCTTCCATGCCCGCAGCGCGATCACGGGACGGCCGATCTTCAGTGCGAAGGCAATTTCGGACAGCGTGCCGAACTCGCCCGCCAGAGCAACCACGGCATCGGCGCTGCGCACGACGATGAGGTTGCGCGCTTCGCTCATGCCAGTGGCGACAGCGAATTCAATGTGGCGATTGGCACCGCCGCGGTCGCCACCCGGCAGAATGCCGAGCGTGTGACCACCCGCCGCGCGCGCGCCTTCGGCGGCCGCCTCCATCACGCCGCCCAGTCCGCCGCATACGAGATCGGCGCCGCCGGAGGCCAAGGCGAAACCCAGCTCGTAGGCGAGTCGGCGTACTTCCACAGGAGCGTCGCCGGCTCCGACGACGGCGATTACCGCGCGGCTCGCGGCGTTCACTTTCATATCTCCAACAGCGCAGGCAACTCCGATAAGTCGTTTACCGTGAAGTCAGGCCGCGGGATTCCTTCCGGCACTGACGGCGCGCCCTTGCTCACCCACGCGGTATACATGCCGGCGCTCTTGGGACCGGCCACGTCCTCACGCGGAGTGTCGCCGACGAACAGCAGTTGTTGCGGTGCCAACTGGAGCATCTCGCAAATCGCGGCGTAGATGCGCGGGTTGGGCTTGCGCAGGCGTACTTCGGCCGAGATGATTACCGCCTCGAACAGCGCCGCCACGCCGGTATCCTTGAGTACCGCGCGTCCGGTCAAGGCGTCATCAAAATTGGACAACAGCCCCAGTCGATAATGCGGCGCCATGCGGCGGACGGCGTCGGTTCTTCCTTCCGGCGCCCAGGTGACTGCGCGAACCCTATCCATGTGGACGCGCGTCAAATGCTCGGCGAAGGCGCGCGCTTCGTCCTCTGGGCCGGGGCGAAAGCGCGCGAGGGTACGGATGAAGCGTTCCGTGCAAGTGATTTCGATGCCTTCACGCTCGCGTTCAAGCCCAATTTCTTCGATCACCAGGTTATATATGTGGATAAAGGCGTCGCGATCGAAGGTTTTTCCGAAATGACGCTCCAGCTCGGGCAACACCCACGGCATCGTGCTGTGAAACGAACGTCCCTGCCATTCCATCACGGGCAGGCGCTCCGGTTCCCATTTGACCAGGGTGTCGAATAGATCGAGTACGATCGCCTTGAATTCGTGCTTAGGCATGGGGGATGAGGGCGGCGGCGGTGCTCAGCAGGGCCAGAATATCGAGCAGCATCACGCCCCCGTTGAGCATCACCGAAAGACGATGAAGATGGTCGAATTCCGCGCGGCGGGCTGGGTCGGGATTGGTTTCCTCGGTGACGCCGCGAATCGAGTCGATGTGCGGCCGCACCACCACGCCGGCATAAAGGGTAAGGCCGAGCGCAATCAGCAAGGCCAGCGCCGCCAGACTCCACCATAGGCGTGGCGCATACGCGACGGCGAACAAAATCGCGAGCGCCACGGAGACCGCGCCGGCGGCGTAGCCAAGGAGGTAGTAGCGGGGAAAAATGCCGGCCACGACTTTGCCCGCGTCGGCGACCGGCAGTACCTGAAAGACCACCGGCGCGATCATCGCGGTAAAGAACACCATCCCGCCCAGCCAGCATACGATGGAGAACAGATAGAAGAACAACGCAATCAACATTGGCAACACTTTATGCGAGAATTGGAGAGAAGCGGCACGAGCTCAGTTGAGATAACGCTTGGGTGCTCCGGGGAGTGGTTTGCGCTCGGCAAAACCGCCCTCGACTGGATGCCAGGCGATAACGCGCGGCTCACCCGACTGCCAGCACAAGAACACCACGTCATCATCGATCTCGCAGGGGAAATCGACCAATCCCTGATCGATATCCTTGAGGAAACAGCCGAATGATTCAATTTTGCCCGCCAATTCGGCCAACCGCGTCGCCGGTTCTCGCAACTCCGCATGGCGCTCGACGGCGTCGGCCAGGGCGACATCCCTGATCCTGACGTTACGGCGCGCGATATCGTCGAATCGCGCGCGCAGGTCACGCGCGGCAAGCTGCAATTCGCGCAAGACCGTCTCAAGCGTCGGCACCAGCTCATTCGCCGTTTCCATGGTAAAGAGCTTGTCGAACCGATGCCTGGGCAAAATCGAATTTCCTCGGCGGTAGCGCTCGCGCATGGGCGTGATTAGGTTGACAGCATGGAGATGGCTGTCTTGTCTGAGCCACGGCCGTATATTACGTTAAATCGCGGCGGCAGTGGAAGCGCGAGCGGCATGGGGTCGCGTGCGCACAGGGTGGCCTGGTAGTCTATGGCAGAAAAATCCAAAGGGGAAAAGCGCTTCGAGATCGAAGAGGATCTAGCCAAGGTAGAAATTCCCAACAGCCTGCCGGTGCTGCCGTTACGCGGCATCGTGATCTTCCCCAGCCAGATTCATCCCTTCCTGGTTTCGCGTCCGTCTTCGCTTAAACTGATTGAGGAGATGGGCGGTACGGCGCGCATCATCGGACTCGCCGCGCAGAAGAATCCAGAAGAGGAAAACCCCGGGCCCGAGGGCTTGTACCCTCGCGGCACCGCCGTGCGCATTCTCAAGATGCTCAAGTATCCGGACCACAGCGTCCGGGTGCTCGTGCAAGGCCTTGCGCGCATCGAGCTGGGTGAATTTACCCAGCACGAACCTTACTTCATGGTCAACGTCAGCCGTCTGGGCGAGACGTTGGAGCATGACCGCGAGGTCGACGCTTTGCAGGCCAACCTGGCCAGTCAGTTTTCGAAATTCGTATCGCTGGTGCCGTACCTGCCCGACGAGTTGCAGGTGATGGCGATGCAGGTGCGCGAGCCAGGGCGGCTGACCGACCTGGTCGCCTCGTACATCAAGATCGCGGTCGAGGAGCTGCAGGATTTGCTCGGTACGCTGGATGTGCGGCAGCGGCTGGAGAAGCTCATCGTGATTCTTGGCCGCGAGATCGAATTGCTCGAACTGGGCCATAAGATCCAGTCGCAGGTGCAGACCGAGCTCAACAAGAACCAGCGCGAATACTATTTGCGCCAGCAGCTCAAAGCGATTCAGAAAGAACTCGGCGAGGGCGACGCGCGGTCCGCCGAAATCGAGGACCTCGAAAAGAAGATCGAATCGGCGAAAATGCCCGAAGATGCGCGCAAGGCCGCCGATAAGGAATTGGAACGGCTGCGCATGATCCCGCCGGAATCAGCCGAGCATACGGTGGTGCGCACTTATCTGGACTGGCTGGTTTCGCTGCCGTGGAGCGTCAGCACCGAGGACAATCTCGACATCAAGAATGCGCGCAAGGTGCTCGACGAGGACCATTACGACCTGGAAAAGGTGAAGGAGCGCATCCTCGAATTCCTCGCGGTGCGCAAGCTCAAACACGATACCAAGGGGCCGATTCTGTGCTTCGTTGGCCCGCCCGGAACCGGGAAAACCTCGCTCGGCCGTTCGATTGCGCGCGCGCTGGGCCGCAAGTTCGTGCGTCTGTCGCTCGGCGGCATTCGCGATGAGGCGGAAATCCGCGGCCATCGGCGCACTTACATCGGCTCACTGCCGGGAAGAATTATTCAGGGGCTGCGCAACGCGGGCTCGAACAATCCGCTGTTCATCCTGGACGAGGTTGATAAGCTCGGCGCGGATTTCCGCGGCGATCCCGCTTCGGCTTTACTCGAAGTGCTGGACCCCGAACAAAATAACTCATTCTCCGATCATTACCTGGACGTGCCGTTCGATCTTTCCCGTGTGCTGTTTCTAACCACCGCCAACGTGCTCGACACGATTCCGCCCGCGTTGCACGACCGGATGGAGGTGCTGGAACTTCCGGGTTACACCGAGGAAGAGAAACTGCAGATTGCGGAAAAACATCTGGTGCGCAAGCAATTAACTGAGAACGGGCTTGCTGAACGGCAGATAGAATTCACCAAAGAAGCCATCGCCGAGGTGATTCGTAGCTATACGCGCGAAGCCGGATTGCGCAATCTTGAACGCGAATTGGCGCGGATTTGTCGCAAGATTGCGCGTGCGCTCACCGAAGGCGAAGAAGCTCCCGAACGGATTACGCTGGAAATGGTGCAGCGCTATCTCGGCGCGCCGAAATTCTTTTCGGAGGTGGCCGAACGTACCAATGAGCCCGGCGTCGCGACCGGGCTCGCGTGGACGCCCAACGGCGGCGATATCATTTTTATAGAAAGTACCCGGATGAATGGACAGAAAGGGCTCACACTGACCGGTTCGCTGGGCGACGTGATGAAGGAATCCGCTCAAGCCGCACTTTCCTATATTCGTTCGCACGCCGAGCGGATGGGGCTAGAGGCCGATTTCTTTGACAAGACGGATATCCACGTGCATGTTCCGGCCGGCGCGATTCCCAAGGATGGACCCTCGGCGGGGGTCACTATAGCGGCGTCTCTGGCGTCGTTGCTAAGCGGTGTGCCAGTGCGATCCGACGTCGCGATGACGGGCGAAATCACCTTGCGAGGCAAGGTTCTGCCGGTGGGAGGAATCAAGGAAAAGGTTTTGGCCGCGCGCCGCGCGGGTATCAAAACCGTGATTCTTCCCAGCCGTAATGAACGTGATTTGGATGACATTCCACCCGAAGTGCGTGCGGAACTCGACACGATCTTCGTTGACGCGGTCGATGAGGTGCTGGTGCATGCGCTACGCCGCGCGGGGGCCAATCACGAGACCGCCATCGCAGCGGCGCCAGACGGCGCGGAGACGCAAGGGCCCGCCGAGCGCGTGCGCTCGGATCGGACCGTCCTCAACTAAAACGTGCCGGCTGTGCACAACCGTGTGCCGCGCCCCGGTGCGGTTCGGCCGCTTTGGTGGCGTCATCCATCTGCTGCCGATAGTATGTTGGTTCCGAAATGACGCATGATCTCAAAGCGGGGGGGAGGGATTCCGTAGATGCCCGAGTTGAGGAAGGATCCGGTGGTTGGACGTTGGGTCATAATGTCGACGGAGCGCAGCAAGCGTCCGAGCGACTTTCACAAGCAGACTGAAGAGCGCAAGGGAGGGCCGTGCGTATTCTGTCCGGGGATGGAACACCTGACACCTCCCGAAGTCCTTTCCTTTCGCGCGCCCGGCACCTCGGCGAATCAGCCGGGGTGGCGAATTCGGGGCGTCCCCAATAAATTCCCGGCTTTGCGTATCGAAGGTGTCGCGGGCCGCCGAGGTGAAGGCCTCTACGACCTGATGAATGGAATTGGCGCGCACGAGGTCGTGATTGAGACCCCCGATCACGACCGCGGCATGGCTGACCTTGAAAGCCCGCAGATCGAAGAAGTGTTGTGGGCGTATCGTGACCGGGTGCTCGATTTGCAGCGCGATGAACGTTTCCGCTACGTGCTGATTTTTAAGAATCACGGCGTGGACGCGGGCGCCAGTCTCGAGCATCCCCATTCGCAACTGATCGCGCTGCCAATTCTGCCGCTCAGCGTACAGCAGGAATTGCGTGGCGCCAGCGAATACTACCAACTCAAAGAGCGCTGCATCTTCTGCGATATCGTCTTTCAGGAAAGTGGCGACCGGCGGCGGCTGATTTTTGAGAATCAAAGCTTCATCGGCGCTTGTCCGTTCGCGTCGCGTTTCCCGTTTGAACTCTGGATAGTTCCGCGCAATCACAGCTCGCATTTCGAACACGCGACCGTCTCGGAATATCGGGATTTCGCCCAGGCTATTAAGGCTACGCTGGGCGCGCTCAAGCTTGCACTCGACGACCCGCCTTTCAACTACATCATCCACTCGGCCCCGATCGGTGAGCAGCGCAGCAAGTACTATCACTGGCACATGGAGATCACGCCGGCTTTGACCAAAGTCGCGGGCTTCGAAGTGGGCACGGGCTTCTATATCAACCCGGTGCCGCCCGAAGCCGCGGCCACTCACTTGCGCGAAGTCATTAGCGAGGGGATAGCCAAAGTGCCACTGTCCGCCCTGGACGGCAAGGTGGCCAACGGTTCGGCGCACTGATCGCGATTATGGTAGCATGCGGACGCTCTCTCCGAACGTTCGCTCGTTTCAGGAAAGCGTTTCGCGCGGATCATGTGCCATCGTGATTGCCTGTCTCTGATGATCGGGCGTGTGGATGCTGGTTAACTTCGGGTAACGTCGACGGACAGGTTCCGGAATCAGTCCTGAGCGCGAAGCCAGAGCCAGTCCGCGAACCAATGATCGGGGCGGAGTGGGGCGGGCTGTTCTGCAAAGCTAGAAAGAGAATTCCTGAAGCTGGGAGCGCACGAAAGGGTGAAAATCGCGATCGTTGCGGCCGAGATGGGGCCGTATGCAAAGGCGGGCGGTCTCGCCGATGTGATCGGCGCGCTGCCGCAAGCCTTCAAACGATGTGGCGCCGCGCCATCCGTAATTTTGCCCGGCTACCGTGTCCTGCTCGAGCGACTGCATCCAGAACCAGTGCTGGAAAACCGGGAAATCCGTCTCGGCGATGCACACGAATCGTTCCGCGTACTGCGGGCGAGCGGCAGCGGGGACGTGCCGCTCTATCTTATCGATCACCCGGGTTTTTTTGCTCGCGACGGGATTTATGGAGAAGGTGGCAAGGATTATCCGGATAATCTGCGCCGCTACATTTTCTTCGGCCGCGCGGCGGCGCTTGCGGCCGCCGAATTGATCCAGCCGGATCTCGTGCATGCGCATGATTGGCACGCGGCGGTCGCGCCGATCGTAATGCGGACCGATGCCAGCTTGCGGGAACGGTTCAGCCACACCAGCGCGGTCTTTACGATTCACAATCTGGCTTTCCAGGGTATCTTTGATAGTGCGGATTTCCCCCTGCTCAATCTCGATTGGTCGTGGTATTCCGTCCAATGCCTTGAATTTTATGGACGCGTGAACCTGATGAAGGGAGCGCTCGTGCTATGCGACGGCGCCTCGACCGTAAGCCCCACCTATGCGCACGAAATCGCGAATGATCCGGACCTGGGTTTCGCGATGGACGGGGTGCTGCGCGCGAAAGGGGCGCGGTTCAAGGGCATTCTGAATGGCGCCGACTACGCGGAGTGGGATCCGGCCCATGATCAGTTCATCACGGCGCGATATACGCCCGCACGGCGCGGCGGTAAAAAACTCTGCAACGGCGATTTGCGCGATTCCTTGAACCTGCCGCTGCGGCTCGACGCTCCCGTGATCGGCATGGTGACGCGCATGACGCCGCAAAAGGGGGTTGATCTGGTGGCTGCCGCGCTGGAACGGCTCATGGCGCTGGACGTACAACTCGTGATGCTGGCCAGCGGCGATCCCGGGCTCGAGGCGATCTTCAATGACGCTCAGGCGCGCCATCCGGATAAGCTCAGGGTGGTGCTGAAGTTCGACAATGCGATGGCGCATCGGATCCAGGCCGGCAGCGATATGTTTCTGATGCCGTCGCGATTCGAGCCGTGCGGACTCACCCAAATGTACGCGCTCAAGTATGGCACCGCGCCGATTGTGCGCGCGACCGGCGGTTTGCGCGACACCGTAACCGAATTTGACCCGCTAGACGGCAATGGCTCCGGGTTCATGTTCGAAGACTACACTGCGGAGGCGATGCTGGCGGCGATCGAGCGGGCGTTCGCAATTTTCCGCACTCCGCCCGTCTGGCGGCGTCTCAGTGGCAATTGCTTCAAAGCTGATTTCTCGTGGGAACGGGCGGCGCGCGAATATCTGGAATGGTTTCGCGAACTACATCTCGGCGCTGCCGCAGTCCTGCCACAGTGACTGCGGAACTCATTTCGTTTCCTGACGCGAGCAAGAGGTGAAGTGGTGGCGGCGGAGCGCAGGTTGTTCATTTACGCCGACGGTTCGTGTCTTGGAAATCCGGGGCCCGGCGGATGGGGCGTGATCATCACCGAAGCCACCGGGGTGTCGGCCAGCTTCAGCGGTGGCGAGCCGCTGACCACCAATAATCGGATGGAGATAACGGCGGCGATCGAAGGGTTGCTCGCGATACCGCCGGGGCCGCCGCTCACGCTCCGCAGCGATAGCCTGTACCTGGTTAATACGATGCGGCTCGGATGGAAACGCCGGCAAAATCTCGACCTGTGGGAAAAACTCGATGCCGCCGTCGCCCCTCATCGTGTGAGTTTCGAATGGGTCGAAGGTCACGCGGGCCATCCTCTCAACGAGCAGGCCGATCAGCTTGCCCGCGCGGCCGCGGCCAAGGTGGCGCGGTTGGGCAAGCCGATTCGCCTGAAGGGCGATCAGCCGGAGCGTGAGCTCTCCTTGTTTGCACCATCACGCTTGACCCGTTCGGAAAAGCCAGCGCAAGCAAACACCGACGTTGACAGCCGTCTCGATGATGAGCACGTAACGGCGAAGCTACGGCCGCTTCTTCGCGATAGCGAAGTGTTGGCACGATGTGCCGGATGCGGCCGGCCGTTCGTCGCGCGAGCGCCGTCGGAGCGCTTCTGTTCGTTGGCGGGATGTCAACTCAAATCCCGCCAAAGTTAACTGAGCCGTATCCCATAGCGGTCGGGCGGATTGCAATCCTTCGGTGGCCGCGACCGCTGGATAAATCCGCCAGCTTCACCAAAGACTCGGCACAATGCTGTCGGTCTCGCGCATGTAAGCCGCATAGTCGTCGCCAAATCGCGCAAGCATCTCGGCCTCCTCTTCTTTGATGCGATGATTGACGACGATAAGGCCGATAATCAGCGTCAGGATCAACGTTATCGGTGCCGCATATTCGAACGGCCATGCGAGCAAAACCAGGAATTCGCCGGCATAGGTCGGATGGCGGATATAGCGGTAAAGACCACTGCGCACCAACCGCATTGGCTCGCCGGAAGGTGCCGAGGTGAAAAATCCAAGCTGGATGCGCGCTCCCAGGGCGAGCCACAACCCGGCCAATTCCAGCAGCAGCCCTAAGCCAGCCAGCCAGCGCGGTCCCTGCCCACCATACAGATAGGTGCGCTCCAGCGGCGCGGCAACGAATACCAGCAATACCGGCAATTCGCTCATGATCCGCTGTCTGAATCGCGCATTATCCATCCCGAGTGCGCGATCGTCGCGCACCACGAGATCAGCAAATCGAAAGGCCGCGTACGCGACCAGGTAGGCCGAAATGTATGGATGCTCGCCGAGATAATCCGCGATACCCAACCCGAGTGCGACCGCACCCAGCACCGCGAGCAAAAATACAAGTAATTCGGCTGAGCGCGGGCCGAGGTTTTTGCGGCTTGAAGGCAAGCGCAAAACGGGCGCATGCTCAGCCGGCTGACGGTCCTCGCCATTATAAGACGCGGCGGCGCCCGACTGGGGTCCGGCAAAAGCAGGAGCGCCGGTGTCCATATCAGCACTCTCGCTGGCGCGCATCACATGGAAGACTCAAGTTGATCAAAGTCCAAAGCCGCCGATGCCAACTGAGACAAACTAAAGCTCCCAGTAAAACCGCGATAGGTGAAATTGGATTATCACTGACTTGCAATGTCTTTTGGCCAGCTTTGACAAGGATTGGAATGCGCCTTGAATTATCACGCTCAGCTTAGTTGCGTTATAGCCGAGAGCAAGCTTGCGTGGTTTCGTCGACTAAATCGCGCCACGCTGTGAGTGGTATTGCGTTCAGGCAAGAACGAAACGGACCTTTTCACCGAACGGGGCTGAGTTCGCGCGAGGCTCAATGATGATTAGCTTCCAGCCATCGCTCGGCGTCAATGGCTGCCATGCATCCGGTGCCAGCGGCGGTAACCGCCTGACGGTATACCCGATCGGCAACATCGCCCGCCGCGAAGACACCATCGATATTCGTGTAGGTCGAACCGCAACGGACTTTCAGGTAGCCGAGCTCGTCCATGTCAAGCTGGCCGTGGAATACCGCGGTGTTGGGCTGATGTCCGATCGCCATAAAGACGGCGTCAGTGCGGAACTCGCTGCTGGCGCCAGTGACGGTATTGCGCAGCCGCACGCCTGAGACTCCGCTCTTGGGTTCGCCATGGATTTCTTCGATGGCCGAATCCCAAATGAAGGCGATTTTCGGATGCTTGAATGCACGCTCCTGCATGATTTTGGACGCGCGAAGTTGATTGCGGCGATGCACAATCGTGACTTTCGTGCAGAATCGCGTGAGAAAAATCGCCTCTTCCATCGCCGTGTCGCCACCGCCAACCACCACCGTTTCCTTGTCCTTGAAGAAAGCGCCGTCGCAAGTCGCACAAGCGCTGACACCATAACCCATCAGGCGTTTTTCCGATTCAAGCCCAAGCAGCTTGGCCGATGCTCCGGTCGAGATGATGAGCGCCTGCGTGATGACGGTCTGGTCGTCCACAGCGAGTTGAAAAGGGCGTTTTCTCAATTCGCAGGCAGTGACCGCGCCAGTGATGACGCGTGTGCCAAATCGCTGCGCCTGGCGCCGGAAGACCTCCATCATCTCAGGCCCCTGAATACCTTTGTCGAAACCCGGATAGTTCTCGACCTCCGTGGTGATGGTAAGCTGGCCGCCGGGCTCATTGCCCTCTATCAGTAATGGATTGAGATTGGCGCGCGCGGAGTAAAGCGCGGCCGTCAGGCCCGCCGGTCCTGAGCCGAGAATAACCAAGCGATTGACTTGCTCTGCCATTGATCCTGCCCAAGCGAAATTTCAGCCAATTCAATCAGCCGGTGCGTTCATTGTACACCCCACGCGGGGCAGCATAAGCTGATGGTCAACTTCATGGCGGGCAAGAAGCGGCAGCTCACGAATGCGCGGCGTCCTGGTGCGCGTCTGACTCATCTCGACGAACGCGGACGGGCGCGCATGGTAGATGTCGGTGAAAAACCGATCACGCGGCGCGAAGCGGTGGCGCGCGGCGCGGTCCGTATGCGTTCCGAGACGTTGGCCGCGATCGTCAGCGGCCAGCTCAAGAAGGGCGAGGCGCTGGCGGTTGCGCGCCTGGCTGGAATCATGGCCGCCAAACGCACGCATGAGCTTATCCCGTTGTGCCATCAGCTTCCGCTCGAGGTGGTCGAAGTCGATTTTCGTCCCGACCACGCGTCTTCAAGCCTCGAGATTCAGGCGCGCGCCGCCACCCAAGCGCGAACCGGAGTCGAAATGGAAGCCTTGGTTGCCGCGAGCGCGGCGGCGCTGACGATTTACGACATGGCCAAGGCGATTGACCGCGCGATGATCATCGACGTGATCCGGCTGGTGAAAAAGAGCGGCGGCCGCAGCGGAGACTTCATTCGTGCTGGCGAAATTGAATGGCCGTGAGTGATCGCGGCCGCATCGTGCTCAAGCGTGGGCGCGACAAACCCGTGCGTGGCGGCAATCCGTGGATCTTCTCTCAGGCGATTGACCTAGTTGAACCGTCATCGCTGGAGCCCGGCGCGACGGTGGAGATTGCGGATGCGGCTGGCGCCGCTCTGGGGTACGGCCATTACAATCCCCAAACGACTATCGCGGTGCGTATGCTCGCCAGCCGCGACGAGCCGGGTCCCGACCGCATCGTCGACTATCGGATTAGCCATGCGATGCGGCTGCGCGAGCGTATCATAGCGGGCGAAACCGACTGTTACCGGCTGGTCAACGGCGATGGCGACGGTTTCCCGGGAGTGGTCATCGATCGCTATGGTGATGCTTTCGTGGTGCAGTTATTGACTGCGGGCGCCGATCGCATGCGAGACCGGATTGTTGCCGCGCTGGAAAAGCTGATGCATCCGCGCAGTGTAATCGAGCGCAGCCAGGGCGCCGTTCGCAAGCGGGAGGGACTCGAAGATCGCGCCGGCCTGCTCCATGGAGAGGACCTGAGCGAGGTGGTCGTCTTTGAAAACGGCATCCGTATTCAAGTTGACCTCGCGCACGGGCAGAAGACCGGCTACTTCCTCGATCAGCGCGACAGCCGCATGAGCGTGCGCCGGCTTGCCGCGACCTCAGTACTTGACGCGTATTGCTACGCGGGCGGTTTCACGCTGGCGGCTCTGGTGGGCGGCGCTACGCGCGTGGTCGCGATCGATACTTCGGCGCGCGCGCTTTCATGGGCGCGGCGGAATCTGACGCTCAACGCCTATGCGGACGCACCGGTCGAGTTCATCCATGGCGAGGCCGCGCATTACATGGCGCAATGCGCGCCCGAATTCAATCTGATCGTGCTCGATCCGCCACCGCTTGCGCGCAGTATCAAGGACGTGGCCCGCGCCGGCCATCTATACGTGGAATTGAACGCGCTCGCGATGCGCGCGCTGAGGCCGGGTGGGTATCTGATGACCTTCAGTTGCTCGGCGCATTTCCGCGGCGAGGATTTCGTTCGGGCGGTGCGTATCGCGCAGGCGAAAAGCGGTCGCAATTTCCGCATGATTGCCCGCTTGGGCGCGGCCCCGGACCATCCCGTGTTGTTGGGGCATCCCGAAGGCGAATATCTCACGGGCGTGATGCTGGCGGACTTGTAGCCGTACGATTGCCAGTTGGGTTTGAATCCATAACGATCCAATTGTAGCAGTGCATAAGGAGGCCGGTCCGATGAAGCTCCTACGCCTCGATCATTTTGGTCTTGAAGTAACGGAACTTGAACGCGCCGAGCGCTTTTATACGGAGGTGCTCGGACTGACGGTGGTGGCGCGGTTTGGCGACCAGGTGCTGCTCCAGTGCGGCGAGCAGAACCTGGCTTTGTTCCAGGTGGCGCGCGCGCCGTTGGACGCGAGCGCACGTGTGCGCGCGATCACGCATCCCCTGGGCAAAGGCCATCATGCGTTTTGCGTGAGCGGCGCCGATTTCGCCATCGCCGCGCAACGGCTTAACGAGGCGGGCGTGGAAACCGCCAAGCCGATCGACTGGGGTGATCATGATTGCATGTATTTTCTCGATCCCGACGGCAATCTGCTCGAATTGATCAATTATCGAGAAGCTAAATCAGCCTGATACGTCTCGCGCGGCGCGACCGCGCCCGGTTGAGCCGCTTACGTCCGGCAAGGAGAGCGTAATGAAATTCGGCCTGTTCTATCAGCTTCCCTGTGCTTCCGATCAATCGGAGCCGGCGCGTTATCAGGACACGATCGAGCAAATAGTTCATGCCGATGAGCTCGGGTTCGATATCGCATGGCTCGCCGAGCTGCATTTCTTCCGTCAATTTTCGATCATGCCCGGTCCGCTTTATCTCGCAGTCGCGATTGCGCAGCGCACCCATAAAATCCGCTTTGGCACCGCCGTCACGCTGCTGCCATTCCATCATCCATTGCGCGCGGCGGAAGAGGCCGCCGTGGTGGATATTCTGACCGGCGGACGGCTCGATTACGGCGTCGGCCGAGGCACCATCGCGGTCCATTTCCAGGGCTACAATCTGCCGCGCGAGGAAAGCCGCCCACGTTTCGAGGAGGCAGTCGAGATCATATTGAAGGCGTGGACGCTTGAGCGCTTTTCTCATGAAGGCAAGTATTTTTGCTTTCCGGAAATCGCCGTGGTGCCCAAGCCGCTGCAACGGCCCCATCCGCCGCTACGGATCGCCGCCAACAGTGGCGAAACCGCCGAATTTGCCGGACTGCACGGCTACGACGTGCTGGTTGCTTCGGCGATAAATCCAACGCCGCGCCTATACGAACATCTGCGCAAATACCGTGACGCGCTCGCGCGGGCGGGACACAAGGAAGGTGACGCGGCGGCGGCCTTTTTCGTTTATCCGGGTGCTGATCGCGCTCGCGTTCGCGTGCAATACGAGCCCTCGCTGATCCATTACTTCCATACTATTGGCGAGCAGGCCCGCCTGGGCGATCGCAGTCAATACGAAGGCTCATATCGTTATCTGAAAGAGGTGCGCGAGCGCGCGATGCGGATGACGTACGAGGAAGTCGAAAGCACGATGGCGGTGTTCGGACGGCCAGACGAATGTATCGCGCGAATTGAAGAGGTCCATCGCCATACAGGCATCGGCCAGCTCGTATGCTGGTTCAATCCAGGCGGCCTGATCCCGCATCGCGAGGTGATGGCGGCGATGGAATTGTTCGCGGCCAAAGTGATGCCGGCCGTGCGTTCATTGGGCGCATA
Source organism: Binataceae bacterium (SeqCode) (assembly GCA_050736615.1). Classification (GTDB taxonomy): domain Bacteria; phylum Desulfobacterota; class Binatia; order Binatales; family Binataceae; genus JBOHWJ01. Next base: position 23,278 of record JBOHWL010000151.1, read on the forward strand.
ACGCAGCGATGGCCGCCTTTCGCCAGTTTCCCCCAGTCCGGCCGCGCCCGCGGAGCTTGCAAAATTAGCCGATCAAATTGAGCTTGACGGGGGTGTCGTGATGGCCGCGTTTCAGGAGCCGGTGGGAAAGCATTGGCATCTGTTCGCGATGCTGCCGATTGGAATGGTCGGCCAACGCCTTTTCAACGCGATCTTTCACCTGCGCATACCAAACGCCTGACCGAGGTGATGAAGAAACTCAAGCGTTACACCGAGCCTATCGTCGCGGTACGTGCGGACGGACACTATTGGACGCCCAACGGCAATCATCGGCGCGTGGCGGCGAAAAAAAGCCGGGCTGCGATGATTCCCGCGATTGTGATTCCGGATAGCAACGTGGCCTATCAGATTCTCGCGCTCAATACGGAGAAGACCCACAATCTCAAGGACAAGTCGCTCGAAGTCATCCGCATGTATCGCGGCAGGCTCGCACAGGACCCGCATGCTGTGGAAAAAGATTTCGAGTTCGAGTTTGAGCGCGCCCACTTCATCACTTTGGGCATCCTGTACGAGCGCACGGCGAAGTTTTCCGGCGGCGTTTACGCATCCTTGTTGAGTCGCGTCGATGGATTTCTCAAACAGTCGTTGCGCGCCGCGCTTGAGGAGCGCGAGCAACGCGCTGCGCTGGTCGCACAGGCGGACGGTTTGCTGAACGCACTGGTCGCGACCGGGCGCAAGCGCGGCCTTACCCATCCTTATCTGAAGAACTATATCGTTGCGCGATGTAATCCGCTCACGCGCGCGCGCAAAAACATGCCCGCGTGCAAAACGGCGCTGGCGAGTCTATACAAGGCGCTCGAGCAATTCGATTTGAGCCAAGTTCATTTTGGCCAGCTTCGCGACGCCGTCGCCGCTTCTGCCGCTGAAGTATAACAGAGCCGAGCCTGATGCCCTTCAGTTGCGATTAAGGACGCGGGCTTTGAGAGCTCCCAGCCGCTCGCAATACCAGACGTCTCACCTTATCCAAGAATCCATCAATTCGATGATACACGATGACTATACTCACATCTTAGGATTAATATATGCGATGATCAGACATAGTTGTGCCGACGGTCGTGGATCGTCTTCACATAAAGTTTTGGGAGACGCTTAAGGAAATTGTCCAACAGCGACTGCACGACCACCAGGGCTGGATGGCTGACCTTTGGGGGGAATCCGAGACTGTCCCGTTGGAGCAGGCAGCGAATTTGTGAGTCTTCGGTGGCCGGTGCTCCAACTTGCGAGTTTTATGAAAGACGACGCGCCCATATACTGGGCGTTCTGGGTGGAGCAGGACTATCAAGACGCGCAGAAAAAAAAGAACAACGGCTTAGCGACCCTAACAGTTGGAGTTGTATTCCATAGCGAGAGCCAAGCTCGAATGAGACAACAGGCGAACAACCTCCCTCAGTGGGCAAAGGAATTATTTGATCACCCCGGGCGCCTCGCGGGCGATTGGAAAGCCGATGACGATTTCAAACGTGACGGGTGGGTTGTTTACCAGCAAGGGTACAATCTCAGGGGCAGGGCCGAAACGATTCGCCTTGCGCAGGGGGACGATCTCGAAAACGAAGTAGCCGATTGTCTGTTTCAGCTTTTCGAACACACCCGCGAAAAGGTTGAACAGGAGAACCAAAACATTCGAAAGGAATACGCTAGAAATCCCTCAGGCAGGGGTCGCAATGCGCGATGATGACCTGATCAGAATGTTCGGCAGCTCGCAATCTGTGCCTTTCAGTTGCGATTGAGGACGCGAGCTTCGAGCGCGGCTAACCGTTCGCGAATTTCCAATGCTTCTTCGAGCCGTTTGTTCGCATAATCAAGGCGCGAGGTAAATTTCTCGTCGAGTGCATCGAAACGCGCATTAACTTCGCCGCGCAACGATCCCATTTCATTGCGCAGCGAGCCCATTTCGCCACGCAGCGAGCCCATCTCGTTGCGCACCGAATTGATCTCGATGCGGCTGGCAGCAAAACCTTCTTCCATGCGCTTTTCCATCTGCCGCATTTCGCCGCGCAATCCGGTAATCTCGCCGTGCACTCCTGCGATTTCGCCCTTCAGCTCTTGAATCTGAGGCGTCAGGACATCCTGGATGACCTGCTTAACGGTATCGTACATTCCGCGTCTTGCCATGCTGGCTCAGTCTAGCGGATGATCCAGCCGATTTCATATATATCCTCGCGCCACGCCGGAGCCGTGGGAAATCACGTTTTGAGGAATTCTATGACGGCGCGGATAAAGTCGGCGGGCTGCTCGAATTGCGGATAATGACCGCACGCGCGGATCGGCTCCAGACGCGAGCCGGCGATAGCCTGGTTATAAAGCTCACCGCATTCAAGCGGCACGATGCGATCTTCGCGGCCCCACGCAATCAGCGTGGGAATTTCCAAGCGTTCCAACAAATGCGGTAGTGCGGGATCGTGCATGTACGGTTTCCAGCAATAGCGAATCGCGGCTTCACGATTAATGATCGCGTTCTCGCGTTCTTGCGGCGCTGATTTGCGGCCGAACAGCGCTTCATAATCGGCGACGCGCCCCACCTCATGAAAGCACAGCTTGCGCGTCCCTTCGGTGCCATGCAGGAAAATATCCGTGATCTCGCCGGCCTGCGGCTTGATCCCGGCAGCGTCGCTCAGAACCATCCGCTCGACTATGCCGGGCGACATTACCGCCATTTCAGCGGCCAGCCACGCACCAATGAAATGTCCCATCAAGGTGGTTTTGCCGAGTTCGAGCGATTGCGCAATCCATAGATAAAAGCGCGCGAGATCGATGAAATTCTCCAGCCACTCCGGACGCTGCGAGCCGGCAAAACCGGGATGGGTGGGGACGTAAACCGTAAAACGGCGGGCCAGCTCGGAATGAAGTTTGAGCCAGCCTAAATTGCCCTCGAAACTATGCAGATACAACAGAGA
>JBOHWL010000152.1:0-26433 GCA_050736615.1 Binataceae bacterium (SeqCode)
GCGATTTGAAGCCTTCCAACGTGATGCTGACGGTGGACGGACAGGCCAAGCTCATTGACTTCGGCATCGCGCGCCATTTCCAGCCGTTGAGCAACGCAACGATGATCGGCACACAAGGCTACGCGCCACCCGAGCAGTACCGGGGCAAGGTCGAAACCCGCTCGGACCTGTACGCGCTCGGCGCCACCATGCATCAAGCGTTATCGGGGCGAGACCCGGCGTTGGAAGCGCCGTTCAGTTTTCCCTCCTTACGAAAGCAATGCCCGGAACTCGACTCGAGACTGGCCGCGTTGGTTGACCAGGCGCTTGCCTACGACGTGGTTAACCGGGTCGCGGACGCGGCTGAATTCAAGCGGCGGTTGCTTGATATAAGGACAGGTCCGCTTAAAGAAATCGCCGCTACTGAGCCGCCGACGGTAAATGAGGGCAGCGTCAAGCCGCAAATGCGCCCTCCGCCGGACGCGCCGGCGCATCCGTCGACGGCGCCCTCCGCAGTTGCATCCGCTCCGCACGGCGCCGCTGACTCGACTCGCGATTCCCCGCGGAAGCCGGTCCCCTCGCGCCCATCCCCGTCGCGGGCGCAGGTCGCGGCTGGCGCGCCCACCATCCTGAGCTTCAGCAATGAAATCGACTGCCGCGGGTGTGGCCGAAAAGTCCCGGCGGATTCACGTTACTGCTCCTATTGCGCGCTCGATCTTCGCCCGCCCCAGACTCCCGCACAGGCAGCGCTAAATCTCAACCGGGATGCGGAAACGGTGATCCTGACCGGCGGCACCAATCACGTGCCGGAGGACGCGCCCGCTTACGATCCATTCGTATCCAGTCCGGCCCCTTCGCGACGTCCCACGCGGACAAAGCGTCGTCACGTTGGATTTTGGGGGGTGGTGGCGCTTGCCTTGATTTTTGGAACTGCCTTCGTCGTCACGTGGATGCTCGCGGAAAACTCGGAACCGCGCGTGGGCGGCCGTGACAGCGTCGGCCGTTCCGGTACTTATGACTACGGCGGTCCTTCCGGAGCGCCGGCCGCCGCGATGCCGCAGTTGGCCGCGCTGCGCCAAGCGCTCAATCGCAATGGCTATACTGACGTGAGGTTTCAGCTACAAGGCGGGACGCTGGTATTGTGGGGCACGGTCCCTACCGAATACGACCGCGCGCACGTGCAAGCGCTGGTTTTTGGCGTGGCTCATATCGCTTCGATCGACGACCATATTCAGGTAAAACGGGAATTGACCGCGCCCTGATCATAGAAAGCTTTTACGCTCCGCCCGTTCATGTGAAACTTGGTGCGTCATGCTGGTCGATCTTCACGTTCACACGCGTCTCTCCTCGGATTCCAATGCCACCGCCGAGCAGTACGTCGAAGCGGCGGCGGCAAACCATGCGCTCGACGCGATTTGTTTCACCGAACATCGCCTGTATCCAATGGACTCGGAACTGGATCGCACCTATACCGAACTGTCGGAGCGCTATCGAGTGCTTATTTTCAAGGGGATCGAGGCCGACACCGATTTCGGCCATCTGCTGATTTTCGGCGTGAACCGTGAATTGATGCGGCGGTTTGATCTTGGCGGCCGTATGAATCGCGCCGAGCACATGCTTGAGGTGGTGCATGGCGAAGGCGGCATCGCGATTCCCTCGCATCCATTTCGCGATTCGGCCTTCGGTCCCCGTCTGGACGATCTGCTGGCTCGGCTAGGGCCGGCCTTAAGCGCGGTGGAAGCGATCAACGGGCAAAATTCCAATGTTCAGAACGCCGCCGGAATGATCGCGGCGGAAAAGCTCGGCCTTACCGCCGTGGGCGGCAGCGACGCCCATTTCATCACGCCGCAATGGTTCCTTACCTGCGCGACCGAGTTGGAGCGCACCGTCGAGACGGTCGAACAGTTATGTATCGAATTGCGTGCCGGACGCGCCCGTCCCTATCGCTTCGAGGCGGCGTCGCGCAGCGCCAAAACGTAGCGATATCACACTGGGAGGCCATTTCCGGTTTGCTTTTCGTCCTGGTGCTCGGCGGATGCGTGCCGCTGGGCACCGTCGGCGGCATCGGCCAGAGTACCGCCACCGGCCTCAGCGCGCAGGTGCCAATCTACGATCCGCCGAGTCTATCCGGTAAAAATTATATCAAGGTCGCGCAACTGGGTGCGTGGTCGTGCTCGTCGATACCGTTTAGTCCGGCGCCTGGCAAGGAGGACGTAATAAACGAGCTCAGGCTGAAAGCCCAATCAATGGGAGCGGACGGACTAACCAACGTCGCGTGCGGCCATCAGAGTCCCAGTGGAATCCGCTGTGCGTCACCGACCAGTTGCACGGCGACCGCAATCCGGCTGGATCGCGGCACCCCATAGTTTCGAACGCCACCATTGATTTGCTGTTCAGACGGCTTGATCAGGCGCGATAATTCACCGAAATGCATAGCACGGATTACAACCACTTCAGATCGGGGGTGACGCAATGAAATTCGGTACTTTCATCACCAGCATCCGGCCGGACCGTATCGCTGAAAACATCCGCCAGGCCGAAAAGCTCGGCTACGAGTCGGCGTGGATCGGTGAGCACCTGATCATGCCGACTAAATTCGAGTCCCGTTATCCGTATTCGGCTGACGGGCGTTTCCCTTCGGCTGAGAATGCGGCCTTTCATGATCCGATGCTGGCGCTCGCCTACGCGGCCGCCGTTACCGAAAAAATCAAGCTAGCCACCGGAATTTTCGTCTTGCCGATGCGCAATCCAATCGCCACCGCCAAAGCGGTCGCTTCACTGGATATTCTGAGCAAAGGACGGCTCATTTTCGGGGTCGGCATCGGATGGTTCGCCGAGGAATTCGCGGTCTCCGGCGCGTCGTTCAACGACCGCGCGTTGCGCACGCGCGAATACCTCGAGCTGATGACCGAGCTGTTCACCAAGGATGATCCGGTCTATCACGGCAAGACCGTCAACATAGCCAGCGTCAGGTTTTATCCAAAACCGCTCCAGCAGCCCCATCCGCCCTACGTCTTCGGCGGCACCAGCGAGCCTGCGCTCAAGCGCAGCGTTCGCCTTGGCGACGGTTGGTACGGCATCGCCACCAGCCTCGAACAGGCGCGCGACCTGATTACGCGCCTGCGTGAACATGAACGTACGCAATATCGTTCACGGCCATTGGAAATAACCTTGAGTCTCAGGACGGGGCATTCATTGACTATCGAGGAAGTCGCCCGGCTTGCGGAAATGGGTGTGGAACGCGCTCTGGTCGGGCTGCCGCGCAAGGCCTTTAATGAGGACGAACTGGCCCAATTCCACGACAATGTGATGTCGCGCGTATAGCCAGCGCAGGCTCGCGGCGGCACTCGCATAAAACGAGCGTCGCCGCTATCGTCCTTATCGGTGGGAAAAAGCCATTGTCGCGTTATTTCATGATTTGCATCAGGCCACCAGGGGTCGAATAACGCGAGACGTTGTTGTACTGGGGAGAATAATGGTCGGCCCACAGGTCCTTGCCATCAAAGGCGGTGAAAACCTGACTGGCGTGGGCATTCTGAACGTCCCAGTATTGTTCAATGATGCCGCCGCCGAAATACTGCTTGCCCCATTCCGGATGTTCATGGTCGGTGCGTGGACGCAATCCGATATTCACGACCTTCCACAGCTTGTCGTTAGTATCGTAAAGGTCCTCATGTACGTTCGCGTAATAATTCCTGCTCGTGTACATGATGCGCTTGCCGTAGCAGTAACCCTTCGCCATCGACGGAATGCGCTGTACGTCCGTCACCCAAACCGGGATCACTTCCCACTTGCCCCATGAGGGCTTCGCCCAACCGAGCGGCATGTCATAGTTTTGTGGAAAGGCGCCGTCGGCGGTCGTGAGGTCAATCAACGCGAGGATATTCTGATTGCGCAGGAACGTGCCGTGGAACATGCCAACACCGCCGTTCCATCCGACACGCTGGTCATCGTGCGTCATATCGCTGCCAAACAACGGGGCGCATCGCGCCGAAGCCGACAAGCGCAGCGTACGCCGCAACGACGGTACAAATACGTAGTTAGCCTCAAGCTGCAGATTGTTTTGCCAGTAAATAGTCAGGTCGGCGGTATACTTCGATTCCTGCGGCGCTTCGACCATTAGCCATTCGGTGTACCAGGCGCCGGCAGCCTGCGGATTGGCGTGCGGCACGCCCGGAAACCAGTTGTAGGCGAGCTGGCGATAGACATAATCCACCCGTTCGCACGACTGATTGCCAAAACGGTCAACCCCGCAAAAGCTCGAGACCACGCCGGAATTGGGCATCCCGACGTAAAGCATTCCGCCCGGCCGATAGGTCACGTCCGCGGCGATTTCCGTGCCTTTGTTGGGGCCCGCAGGATTAGGAAAGGGAACGCCCGCCACGTAGTTCTCCAGCTTGTATTCGCCATCGGGTTGCTTGACCAGTTTGGTCTGATGGCCATACTTCTCGACGGCCGACTCGAATGGCTTGGGCAATTTGTAAATGACGGTGGGACCGACGTCCATTTCAACGTCCGCCGGCATTTTCCAATGATGCTGGCCTTCGAACAGCACCTGCATCCCGTCCGGCATGAATTGCTTGTACTTCTGCCAATTCGACATGTTAATCGTGGTGCCCGGGGGAATTGTATCAGACGTGGCCGCCCGCGCGATTCCCGTCATGGACCAGGCGACGACAACGGCCAGGACACCGCACAGCACATTCCGTATCCGCGACATTTTGCGCTCCAACCCCCCTCTGTGATGAGAATTTTTTCCTCGAAACCCACGTCGCGCCGGACTTCTCTGGCGGCGCACGGGACCACCTGTCACCGTCAGGCCTGAGCCCCGGCCGAGCGAGGCTCATTGGTTTCATGCGCTGGCGGATGCGAGCGCTAAGTTTCTTTTGCGCGATTTGGAGTAAGTGAGACGCGTGCATGCGTTACCCGCCGCCGGGCGTCCGCCGGTTCTTCTGAAAAGATTGTGCCTGCGTCGAGGCCGAAATCAGGCCGGCTGGGATTTGAAGTGGGCGAGCCCAGTTTGTTCCAATGCAAAAATCGCGCGAGTTGTTCCTGCGATTAGTTATACACGGCGCATCGGCCATCGCCGGCGGTATTCACGAACCGTAAGCAGCCGCTCCGCGCGCGGGCATTAGTCCGAATCCAATACGAATACTCAGTCGTCGGTTGATTGAGGATCGCGCCTTTAGACAATGATCGAAAGAATCGGCAGAAAGGGCCGATGCCGCGCGCGTGACTTGATCCGGAAAAAATGACCAGCCGCGGCCGGACGGAGATACTTCATGAACCGCCCTCAAGGTCACGCATAAAGCGGCGGACATCACCCGGGCGTCCGGCGGCGATAATCAGATCGCCCGCCTTAAGCCGCCTGTCGGGTGAGACCGGCGCGAAACCGCTATCCGGATCGGAACCGTTCTGCACCGCCAGCACTGTCACTGAAAAGCGGGCGCGCGGATCAAGTTCGCGTAACGTGCGCCCATCGGCGGACTGAGCGATACGAACCCGCGTCACACGATATCCGGTCGCCCAAAAAATGTTTGGATCGCGCGTTGCCAGGCTGGACAGCGAAACCGTCACACGATTGAAGGCCTGCGCGACGAGATGGCGCGAGACCAGTCCGAGGAAATGGCGGGCGTGCGGATCGTCCACCACCGGCAACTCCTCGAGCGCTTCGTACTCCATCATTTGCGCCGTCTCGTCCAGATTTGATGCGGGCGTCACAATCGGACAGTTCTGCCGTCCGAGGTCATACGCGTTAACCAGTGGACCCAGCTCGGCACCGCCGGCGAGCATGCCGAGTAAGTCGCGCGTCACCACTAATCCAACCAGGGCGCCATCGCTATTGATTACCGGGAGAGTCTGCTGCGAGGTATCGCCAGCCGCTCGCAGCACATCGGCGAGCGAGGCGTTGGCGTGCACGACATCGACGTTCTTGGTCATCACGGAACTGACCGGAAGTTGTGTCAGCACCAGCCGGTCCTTACCGATTTCGAGGGTCTTGCCTTCGCGCGCCAGCGAGTAAGTATCGATCGATTCGCTTTCGAGCCAGCGCGCGAACACCAGCGCGGTGATAATCGCGATCATCGCGGGCAACGCGATGGTGTAATTGAGCTGCGTCATCTCGTAGAGCAAAAAGATCGCGGTCAACGGCGCATGGGTGACACCCGCGAGAAAAGCCCCTAGTCCCACCAACGCATAAGAGCCGCGCGGACCGGTCAGCTCCGGTGCAATCAGGTGCGAAACCTGCTGAAAGGCTCCTCCGGCCATGGTGCCGATAAAAAATGTCGGACCGAAAATCCCACCAGGCGCGCCACTATCCAGTGACAGCGCGCTGGCAACGAATTTCGCGCCGGTGAGCGCGGCCAGCAGGAATAATCCGAACTCGCCCGCAAACGCCGCGTTGATTACGGGATAACCGTCGGAGAGATTTTGAGGCAGCGCAATCGCGATGGCGCCCACCAGCGCAAGGCCAACCAGCAGCCTGGCCTGTTTCCCCATCCGTAACCGGCGTATGTAAGAGCCGACGCCGTGGAAAAAACGAATGTAGCCGGCTGACAGGAGTCCCAGCAGCACGCCCATGATGCCATAGGTCAGCATCTCCCAATCGCTTTTGATTATGAACGGCATCGGATGGAAAACCGATTCGTTGCCCAAAATGGCCCGCGAGGTGAGCACCGCGCTAAAGGTCGAAATCAGCACCAGCACCAGATTGGCCAATTCGGTCTGACCCAACAGCACGATCTCGAGACCGAACATCAAGCCGCCGATGGGGGCGTTGAAGGTCGTCGCAATGCCGGCGCCGGCTCCCGCCGCCACCAGAACTTTGGCGCGATCGGCCGAGAGCCGCTGGGATTGAGCCATCGCCGAACCGATCGCGCCGCCGACTTGCGCGATCGGCCCTTCGCGACCGACCGAGGCGCCGCATCCAAGCGAAATCGCCGCTCCGATCGCTTTGAGAAAAATCCAACTCCGCTTGATCCGCGCGTTGCCCAGGTTGACCATTTCGAGAAAATTCGGAAAGCCATAACCAAGCACGTCGGCGGGAAAGAAAAAATCCAGTATCAGCAGCAACACGCCGCCGCTGACCAGGATCACCGGGATAAAAATCGCGCTGAGCGAATAAGTGCGGATACCTATCGCATTCCATTCGAGGGTGCGGAAGACCCAGGAAAAAAAAGCGATAAGCTCGCGAAACCCGAGATTACCCAGCGCCGCCAGCACACCGACCGCGACCGCCATCAGAATCAGGCGCAGATACTCGTATTCGTCAGCGCGCATCGCGAGTGACAGCGTGCGCATCAGGTCTCCGCCGCTGCGCCGGGGGTGATAGTCGCGGAATTTGCGCTCAAAACGCCAGAAACCGATGCACTACCTGGAGGAATTCATCTAGCTGGTCATGATGAACCCAGTGGCCGGCGTTTTTGATCGTAATCAATTCAGCGGTGCGGAAAGCCTCGAGGCGGCCGTCTCGTTCCCAATCCCCCGCCCATGAGGAATCGCCGCGTACGAGTAGCGTCGGGCAGCGGATACGATTCCAAATCTCGGTCGCGTCACGCAGGTTAAACATATAAGGCGAAGTTGCCCGCGTGTAATTATCGTATTTCCACGAAAAGGTGCCGTTTTCATTACGGCGTACACCATAGATAGTGAGATGGCGAGCCTGCTCGGCGCTCAGATGTGGATTCGCCTCGCGCATCCGCGCCATCGCCTGCTCCAGCGCCTCGTACTCGCGCGGCCTGCGTTGCGCCAGCGCGCGCATATCAACCACCCAGTGCTCCATGCGCTCGTGCGCGGGCGTTTCGTGAATCATCGCGGACGGAGGTCCGAGACCTTCGATCGCAACCATCGCTTTGACCGCGTCGGGGAACACGCCAGCACGCTGCAGCACCACCGCCGCACCTAAAGAATGACCGACCAGCACCACGGGGTGGCGCGGATTGAGCGCGTCGATCAGTTGCCCCAGGTCGAGCACGTGATCGGTTACGGAATAGCTGCCGCCGATCGCCCAATCGGAATCGCCATGACCGCGCAGGTCGGGTGCAATTATGTGAAAATGGCGGCGCATATCCAGCGCCACCCAATCCCAGTTGCGGCAATGGTCACGGCCGCCATGGACTAGGATCGCGGTCGGTTTTTCGTAATTGCCCCAATCGACGTAATGTAACTTGAGGCGCTGCGAATAGTAGAAATGGGAGGTCGGCCCGATTATATCGGCCATAATAGTGCGCTCTCCTCAACGCACCTCGCGGACTCGTCCGCTCGTTCCGCACCACTCCACCGGTGTGCTCGCTTCGCCTCCGGCGACTAGCGGCGGAGTCCGTTCGGAATGAGGACAGGGCTGGTGCAGAGGCCCCCTAAAGGTCGCGATGACAGTCGAATTTAGCCGACCGGTCTGGCGAATAACAGTGCGCGTCAGGCTTTTTGCCGGGCAATCGGAAAAGCATAGCCACTACAGTCCGGGCTGGACCTCATCGAGCGCGGTGCGCAGATTTTGTACAATGTAACCGGCTTCGGCAGCGTCAAGTGTAAATGGCGGCGTCACCAACACGCCGTCGCCACCCGCCGCGCCCGCCATCCCGACCGAAGGGTAAATGAAGAGGCCATGCTTGAGTGCGGCCTCAAGCACTCTGCCGGTCACCTTCAATTCTTTATTGAACGGCGTGCGGCTCTGTTGTTCCCGCACCAGTTCAATCCCCCAGAACAGCCCAGTACCGCGAATATCACCGACCATCGGATGACCGGAAAGCTCTTCCTTGAGTTGCGCGCCGAGCCGAGCGCCAACTTCGGCTGCGCGTTCGACCAGGCGCTCCCGCTCCATGATTTCGAGCACCTTGTCCGCGATCGCGCAGGCGAGCGGATGGCAGCTATAGGTGTAAAACATGAAATCGGCGTGAGCGCGCTCGCATTCCTCAACCAAAGCCTCGTCAACCGCAATCATGCCCATCGGCATGTAACCGCCGGTCAACCCTTTGCCGCCGATCAGGATGTCGGGCTTGAGATTCCAGTGTTCGACGGCGAAGCGCTTGCCGGTGCGGCCGAAGCCCGTCATCACTTCGTCCGCGATCAGCAGAATATCGTTGCGTTTACAAATGTCGGCAATCGCCGGCCAGTATTCCTTGACCGGCGGCACCGCGCCGCCAGTCGCACCCATCATCGGTTCCGCGATAAATGCCGCGATCGAGCCGGCGCCGTTAACGCGAATCGCTTCCTCCAGCGCATTGGCACAATCAAGCCCGCAACCGGGATAGGTCTTGTCCCACGGACACCGGTAACAATACGTGGGAGGGATATGCGGCCAGTCGAACAGCACATGTTCGAAGTCGGCCCGGCGTCCCATATTGCCGCCCACCGACAACGCCGCCAGCGTATTGCCGTGATAGGAAAACCAGCGCGAAATGATTTTGCGTTTACCCGCACGGCCGCGCATCTTCTGGTACATGATGGCGAATTTGATCGCCGCTTCAACCGCTTCCGAGCCGCCGCTGGTGAAAAAGAAGCGGTTGAGCCCTGCTGGCGTCCAACGCGCCAGCCGCTCAGTCAATCGCTGACGCTCGGGCGAGGACCATACCGGCACGATATAATTGAGCCGCGCGACTTCGTCATGGGCCAACCGCGCGATTTCCTCCCGTCCCTGCCCGACATTGACCACCACCGCGCCGGCGCCGGCGTCGAGAATTTTATGACCGTCGCGGGTGTATAACCAGACGCCTTCAGCACGCTCGATAATGAGCGGATCGAGTCCGCCACGCATGAACATCAGCGGGGGCTGTTCAGACATAACTTTCTCCGCACGGCACGCTGCCTTGATTCAAAACCAAATGCATCGCTTTCACCGGATCGCGCCGTCGGCACGCCATCGCGAAATATCATCATTGCTATACCCCAGGTCTGTCATGATCTCCTCGGTATGCTCGCCCAGCGCCGCCGCCACCGAGCGGATCGAGCCGGGAGTATCGGAAAGCTTCACCGACACGCCGACTTGCTTGACCGTCTCGCCCGCGGGCGTTGGCACGTCGACGATCATTTTGCGGGCCTGAATCTGCGGGTCATGCTCGACTTCGTCCAGCGTCAGCATGCGTCCGACGCAGATGTCGGACTTGCTCAGCAATTCGAACCATTCGTCCCGCGTTCTGGTCTTGAAGGTTCGAGCGAAATGCTCGTGGATTTCGTCCCATTTCTCCTTGTTGTGCTCGTCCTGGATGTACTGCTCGCATCCGAGCGCGCGGCATAAATTGGCGTAAAACCATGGTTCAACCGAGCCTATCGTGATGACCTTGCCGTCCTTGGTTTCATACAGGTTGTACCAGGGCGCGCCACCATCGGTTGAAGTCCATCCGCGCTTGGGAACCTTACGTGTACCGTAATAATTCGAAAGCTGTTGCGCGATCAGAAGCATCACGCCATCGAGCATCGCGATATCGACATACTGGCCACGGCCGGTATGGGTGCGCGCAAACAAAGCCGCCAATACGCCGATGGCCCCATGCATTCCGCCCCCGGCATAGTCGGCGAGCAGATTAAGCGGGATGGTGGGCAATTGATCTTTGCGCCCGATCATAGAGAGTGCGCCAGCGGTGGCAATATAGTTAAGGTCATGGCCGACCAGGTCACGGTATGGCCCGTTTTGCCCAAAGCCGGTCACCGCGCAATAGATCAGCCGCGGGTTACGCACCGACAGCACATCCCATCCGATACCGAGGCGTTTGGCCACGCCGGGGCGGAATTCCTCGACCACCACGTCGGCGCGTTGCGCCAGGCGCAGAAAAATCTCACGGCCCGGACCGCTTTTCAGATTAAGCCCGATTGAACGCTTGTTGCGCGCCAGCGCGTTGGACGGTTGCGCCCTGCCCGACGGCGCACGCGCTCCACCGGCCGCCTGCGCCTGCTCCGCACGCCGCCCGGTCGGCGCGCCGGGTTCTTCGATCTTGATGATATCGGCGCCCAGATCACCGAGGATCATCGTGCAATGCGGGCCAGGGGCAAGCTTGGTCAGATCAAGAATTTTTACACCGCTCAGCGGAGCCACTGCGGCCATCGCCCATCTCCTTTGAAGCTAAAACGCTCGAACATTCAAACGCATGCGTCCAGCCCTGATCGCGTAGTTCACCATGCGCGGATCAATCGCACGGCGGACGCGCACAAAACTACTCATCTGATTTAGTATTGTTTGCCGCCCACACGCAAACACAAGCCAACCCAGCCGCGTTTCTTTAGACGATTTCCCAACCAATGTTACGGCAGGAACTTAGATTGCGGCGGCGCGCACTCGCGCCATCAAGCCATTGAGCGTGCGCAGCCCGTTCACCATATGAACGCCGTACCAATGGAGGTCGCGCCCGCCGATCAATACCACCCGGCGGCTTAGCGCCGGCGGCAAGAGCGGCTTCAGCTCTTCCGCATCGCGCGCGCCGAACTCGTAAGGTTCATCCGGCAGCAGCACAAAATCGGGACGGCGTTCGAGCGCTTCTTCCAGCGTCGTGCGCGGATACCGCTCACCAGCGGAGGCATAGATATTGTTGAAACCCAGCATGCGCAGCACGTCATGCGCGTAAGTGTCGGCGTTGAACGCCATCCACGGGTTCTTCCAGATCGGACAGAAGACGCGAAAGCGCAGTTTTGTCCAGACGCCAACTCCCGTCTCAATTTCGCTGATCGAGCCCACCACTTCGCGCGCGAGCAAATCGGCTTCGGCCTCGCGGCCCAACACGCTCCCGAGCTTGAGCAACGATTCAAGCGCTTGCGCAATCGTGCGCGGATAAGTGGTAAAGACCGGAATTCCGTGGGCGCGGATACGCTCGATATCCTCGCGGCGATTTTCCTCAGCGTTGGCAATCACCAGGTCCGGGCTCAGCTCAATCAGCGCCTTTACGTCGGGATTTTTGGTGCCACCCAGCTTGGGCAGATGGGCGACCTTCTCCGCGGGTTCAACGCAGAAGCGTGTCACGCCGATCACTTCACGTTCCAGCCGGAGAGCAAAAAGCGTCTCGCTCCAGCTCGGCACCAGCGACACGACGCGCTCGGGCCGATGTTCCAGTTCCACCTTGAAACCGAGATCGTCGGTCGCTTGAGTCCACGCCATAAGGCTTATATTCCGCCGCCCTCGCGATACTCACACGCATGCCGTGCCATCGCGCCTGCCTTTTGACGTTAATGGAGCGAAACCGTCCGCTCAAGGCGCTTGACCTTCTTCGCTTAAAAATGGGGCCGGCTGATGACTAGAGCGCTGATTTGGAAATTGCCATCATTTGCAGTGCAAGTTCGCAAGCGCGATGGGAAAAGCAATGGAAGAACGGACCATCCGGCTAAAACTGCGGCCGCTTACCGCCGAGGTATTCGGCGCCTACGGCAAGGTGCTTGAGAGCAAGCAGCCGTTGTTTCCTGAAGTGGAGCCCGGCGAGGGCCGCGTCGCCATCGAGATACTGCGGCTCAAACGGCCCTCGGATCCACGCCGGATTGAGGGCATGGCGGTACATTTCTCCTACAGCCAGACGTTCATTCCGGTGCGCGGCGCGATGGCTCTGATTGTCGCGCCGCCACCGCGCAACCGCACGGCCGGCCATCAGCATTACGAGATTGATTACGAACGCATGGCCGCTTTCGTGGTCGAGTCCGGCCAGGGCGCGTTCATCGAAAAAGGCACCTGGCACGCCGCGATGGCGATCGGAATCGAATGCCAATTCGTGAACGTCACGCGCAAAAATCCTGGCGAGGCGACCAGCAATCTCAGCCTCAAGCGCGGCTTGGCGCGTATTCCAGAACTGCGGCCCTATGTCGAGGTGCTAAACTTTCGCCACCGCGATCATCGCGTGATCGAATTGGAGCTTTGAGCCGTCGGCACGCCGGCGTCTCAGACGGTATTTTATCTAAAACTCGAACTCCGCCTGCTCCAGGAGACGCGCGGCGCGATGCAAAAAGCTGTTGCCCAGCACACCGTCGACCACGCGATGGTCGTAGGACAGCGCCAGGTACATCATCGGACGAATCGCGATGGCGTCCGCACCCGCCGCCTCGACCACCACCGGACGCTTCTTCACTTCACCCATCCGCAGGATGCCGACCTGTGGCTGATTGATGATCGCGAAGCCGTAAAGATTGCCCTCGCGGCCAGGATTGGTGAGCGTGAAACTTCCACCAGCGAGGTCATCGACGGCGAGTGACTTCTCCGTCACTTTGCGGCGCAACCGCTCAATCTCACGCGCCAGCCCGACCACCGAAAGCCGTTCCGCGCCTTTAATCACCGGCACGACCAGGCCCTCTTCCGCGTCCATCGCGATGCCCAGGTTGATTTCGCGCCGGATGACCAGCGAGTCGCCCACCACCGACGCATTCATGCGCGGATAATCCAGGAGAGCATGCACCGTCGCCATTGCCGCAAATGGCAACAGTGTCAGATTGAAACCCTCGCGGGCAGCAAAGGCCGCCTTATGCGCCTCGCGCAGCGCCATCACGCGGGTCAGGTCCACTTCCGCCACCGTGCCGACATGCGGCGAATGCGTCTTGGAAAAGACCATATGCTCGGCGATGACTTTGCGCCGGCGCGTGAACGGTTCGACCGCGTCGCCTTCGCGCGGCTGGTAAACCGGGGGTCGAAACGCGCTTGGTCCAGCCGGAGCAATTGCCGCAGCCGCCGGCGTGCGCGGTGCCGCGGGCTTTGGTGCGGCCACCGCGCCATTACCATTGTGGGGTGCCGCAGTCGCGCCGGGCTGACTCAACGATTCGAGATATTTGACGATGTCGCGCTTGCTGACACGTCCACCGATGCCTGTGCCTGGCACCTGTTTGAGGTCGATGCCGTGCTCTTCCGCTATCCGCACCACCACGGGTGAGTAACGTCGCGGAGCTTCATCTGCCGATCCGTGCGCCGGCGCCGACCGCTCCGGGGGGGAGGCGGTCATGGTCGGCGAAAAGACCGAGACGGCCGCCATTTGCGGAGACGGTTCGGGTTCGCGCGCGCGAATCGCCGTTTGCGGTGGTGGCTCAGGCCGCTCTGCCGTTGCTTCCGGCTTTGATCGGGAGTCGGGGGACTTCGCCGCGCCGCAGTCGATCACGGCGAGCACCGCGCCGACCGCCAGCGTCTGTCCTTCACTCGCGACAATTTGCGTGATCACGCCCGCACCGGGTGAAGGTATTTCAGTGTCAACTTTATCAGTCGAGATTTCCACCAACGGCTGGTCTTCGTTGACTTGATCCCCTTCCTTGACCAGCCACTTGGTGACAGTGCCCTCGACCACACTTTCCCCCATTTGGGGCATTATTACTTCCAAAGCCATTTTCAATACGCCGCCAGGCTGCGAATCGCTTCAACGATTTTATCCGAGTTGGGCAGGATGAACTGTTCCAACGGCGGGCTGAAGGCGGTATGCGCGTCAGCCGCCGCAACTCGGCGAATCGGGGCGTCAAGCGCGTCGAAAGCATGCTCGGCGATAATCGCCGCGATCTCGCCGCCAACACCACCCGTCAAGCGATCCTCGTGAACGATTAGAACTTTGCCGGTTTTGCGCGCGGTGGTCAGAATCGCTTCCCGATCCAGCGGCAACAACGTGCGCAAATCAAGCACCTCAACCGAAAGACCATCTTCTTTTTCAATTATCCGCGCCGCGTCGAGACATTGATGAAGCGTGCCGCCGTAGGTGATGACTGAAAGATCGTCACCCTGCTGGCGCAATTCGGCCACGCCGATTGGCACCGTGAAATCACCTTCCGGCACATCCTGCTTGATACTGCGATAAAGCCGCTTGTGCTCGAAGTAAATGACCGGATTGTTGTCGCGAATCGCGCTTTTAAGCAGGCCTTTGGCATCATAAGGTGTGGCTGGCGCGACCACTTTGAGACCTGGCACGCGCGCGAACCACGCCTCGGGGTTCTGCGAATGAAACAGTGCGCCGTGCACGCCCGCACCGGAAGGTGCGCGAATCACCAGCGGGCATTGCGCCTGACCGCCGTGACGATAGCGCAAGGTGGCGGCGGTATTGACGATCTGGTCAAACGCGCACGAGATGAAATCGCCGAATTGCATCTCCAGCACCGGCCGCATCCCGAGGACCGCCGCGCCGATTCCCGCACCGACAATCAAGGCTTCGGAAATCGGCGTATCGATGACGCGATCTTCACCGAAGGCCTGCAGCAGCCCTTCGGTAACTTTGAATGCGCCGCCCAGGTCGGCGACATCCTCACCCATCACGAACACGTTTTCATCGCGCCGCATTTCTTCATGCAGCGCCTGATTGATCGCGTTCAGGTAGGTTATTTCCATGCTGGTCTTCGCGGTTCCGTTAGCCGACATGGTCGCGAGGCCCATTACCGCGCACCATTGCCGTTAAGGGCCGGCGCCGGGCCGCTCGCCGGGGCGTAGAGGTCTTCAAGCGCCTCTTCAGGTTTCGGCAAAGGACTGTTTTCGGCAAAATCGACCGCCTGCTGCAATACCTGATGAGTGCGCTGGTCGATCTCCTCGCGCAGACGCTTGAGCTCGTGACCTTTTTTCTCAAGATAGTACTCGAAACGTGGAATCGGGTCGCGGCTTTGCCATTCGAGCAATTCTTCTTTGTCGCGATAGAGCGCCGGGTCATGCTCGCTATGGCCGCGATAGCGATAGGTCTTGCATTCGATCAGCTCGGGACCGCCGCCCTCGCGGATGCGGCCGATGACCTTTTCGCTGAGCTGCACCACCGCCAGCAGATCATTGCCAGAGCAGACATGACCGCGAAAGCCGTAAGCCTCCGCGCGGGTCGCCACGTCTTCTATCGCCATCTGCTTTTCGAGCGGTGTCGAATAGGCGTAGCGGTTGTTCTCACACGCGAACAGCACCGGCAATTTCCGCACAGCCGCGAAATTCATCGCCTCGTGCACGTCGCCGCGCGACGACGCGCCTTCACCGAAAAAGGCGACCGCCACGTGTTTCTCTTGCTTGATCTTGAACTTTAGGGCGGCGCCGACCGCGACCGGCAACGACGAGCCCAGCATCGATGTCGAACCAAAGATGCCGTGTGAGAGGTCACCGCCATGAAGGAAGGAATCCTTGCCGCGCGACAGCCCGTCCGTTTTGCCCATCAGTTGCGCCATCAGGCGGCCGGGATCGACGCCGCGCACCAGGAACACGCCGAGATCGCGATGCAACGGGGCGACAAAATCACCCGGTTGAAGTGGCGCGCATATGCCCGTCACGATCGCCTCCTGGCCGGCGCCGGAATAGACTCCACCAAGGATTTTATTTTGCCGATGCAGCCGCGACACGCGCTCCTCGAACGCGCGAATCAGCTTCATCCAATAATAAAGTTGCAGTTCATATTCGACGCGCGCACCGGTGTCATGATGCGGTGCGGCGGCGGCTTCCGGCTCGGTCATATGACGCTCACTCCCACAGGCATGCTTTTCTCAATCCTAACAGGTAGACGCCCGCCATTCCGTAAAAAGCGAGGCGCGGGCCCGCGGTTTCGTCATTTCCTGTCACCTACGCGACGTTTGCCGCCATCACATGATTGCTTGCGCTCGTTGTAGCGCATTGTGGGGCTCGCGACCATTGTAACTCGCGCCCCTGTCCGGCCGCGCGAAGCGGTTGCGGTTGCCTCCACTATTTTGATGGCTTATAAGGGGCGCTGGATCACTGTGGCTGAAGCCGTTTTCAATGCTAGCGACTCAATCGGTGCGATTCTCGACCGCGCGACGGCCGCGGAGAGACTAGGCGAAGCCGACGCGATTGCGCTTATCCAATGTTCCGATGCGGAATTGCCGCGAGTCATGGCGGCCGCCGCCGCCATGCGCGATTTTGGCAAAGGACGCACGGTCACCTATTCGCGCAAGGTTTTTCTCCCGGTGACAAATCTCTGCCGGGACCGCTGCACCTACTGCACTTTTCGCAAGGACCCCGGGGACCCCGGCGCTTGGACCATGACACGCAACGAAATCGCGCAATGGTCGCGACGCGGGAGTTCCCTCGGATGCAAGGAGGCGCTGCTGTGCCTGGGCGACAAGCCCGAGGTGGCTTTCAAGGAGTTTCGCGCAACCCTGGAGATGCTTGGCGCGCGCACCACTGTGGAATACGTTGGCCAGGCCTGCCAGACGGCGCTGGAGTGCGGGCTGCTGCCGCATACCAACGCCGGCCTGATGACTCGTGATGAAATGTTGATGCTGCGGCCGCTCAATGCCAGCATGGGCCTGATGCTGGAAAATATCTCGCCGCGTTTGCGCCAGCGCGGCGGAGTTCATCAGTGGGCGCCTGATAAGGATCCGGCGCTCAGGATTAAAATGATCGATGAGGCCGGCCAACTTAGGATCCCGTTCACCAGCGGCATTCTGATCGGCATTGGCGATACTCCTACCGAACGCGCGCAAAGTCTGGTCGCGCTGCGCGACAGCCATGAGCGTTACGGCCATATCCAGGAAGTGATCATCCAGAATTTCCGCGCCAAGCCGGAAATTCCGCTGGCCGACGCCCCCGAACCGGGTTCATTCGAGATGGCGCGCGCGATCGCCACCGCGCGCCTGGTGCTCGGCCCGGCGATGAACGTGCAAGCGCCGCCGAACCTGTCACCACATGAAATCGAACTCTTCCTCGACGCGGGCATCAACGATTGGGGCGGGATTTCGCCGCTCAGTAAGGATTACGTCAACCCCGAGGCGCCCTGGCCGCATCTCGAGCGCTTGGCGGAGCGATGTGCGCGAGCCGGCTTTCACCTAACCCAGCGGCTTGCGATTTACCCCGAATACGTCAATGCGGAGTGGGTTGACCCGGCTATGATGGGGCCCATCAATCGGCTCCTGGCCCGGCTCGGATCGGAGGTCGAAGCGTGAACCTCGAGCAACTGCGCGATTATGTCGAAGAAATCGAGGCGGCGCCGCTGGCGGCGCTGATGGACGGAGCGTCAAACGACGTTCGCGCCGCCCTGGGTAAAAGTCTCAATCGGCGTGAACTGACCGCCGACGAAGGCTTGCTGCTTTATACGGCCACGGGCGCCGATTTGCGCGCGATGATCAAGTGCGCGGATTTGGCGCGCGCCGAAGATGTCGGCGACGACGTCACCTACGTGGTCAACCGTAACATCAATTTCACCAACATCTGTTTCGTCGGATGCCAGTTTTGCGGGTTTAAGCGTCAGAAATGGGAATCCGACGCCTACGATCACTCCGACGAAACTATCCTGGCGAAAGTTGCCGACGCGGTCGCGCGCGGAGCAACTGAAGTCTGCATGCAGGGCGGCATCAATCCCGATATGCCCGCGTTCAAATACCGCGACCTGCTGCATCTGATCAAAACGCATTTTCCTGAAATCCACATGCACGCGTTCTCGCCGATGGAGATCATGTACGGGGCGCGGCGCACGCGAATGGAATATCCGGAATATATCGCGATGTTGCGCGAAGCCGGGCTTGGTTCGATCCCCGGCACCGCGGCGGAAATCCTCGACGATGGCGTGCGCGAAATCCTCAGCCATAAGAAAGTCGACGTCGCCACCTGGGTGGACATTATCACCACCGCGCACGCGCTCGGGGTGCCGACCACTTCGACCGTGATGTACGGCCATATCGAAAGCCCGAGTCACGTCGTCAATCATCTGAATCTGCTGCGCGACATCCAAAAACAGACGCACGGGTTCACCGAATTCGTGCCATTGCGGTTTATCCACGAAAATACGGTGCTGTTCCGCAAGGGAATGGTGAATCCGCCCGAGACCGGGATACTGGATTTTCAGATGTATGCGCTCGCGCGGTTATTCCTGCGCGGCTACATCAACAATCTGCAGACCTCATGGGTCAAGCTTGGCGTTGATCTCGCCGCCGTCACTTTGAAAACCGGTTGTAATGATTTTTCCGGCACGCTGATGGAGGAAAGTATCACCGCCCAGGCCGGTGGCACTTCGGGTGAATTCGTCGCAGTGGACGAAATCGAATTGCGGACGCGGGCGATGGGACGCGTGGCGGTCGAACGCAACACCCTGTATAAAAAGCTTTACGGCAGAAAGGCTCCCAATGGCGCGCGGCCGCTTAATTCCCCACAGGCTCAAGATCACCATGCTTGCGGGGGGAGTGGGTGCGGCTAAGTTCCTGCGCGGCCTCTCCCGCCGTATCGACCAGCGTTATCTGAGCGTCATCGTCAACACCGGCGACGACGAGGAGTTTTTCGGCCTCCACGTTTCCCCGGACGTGGATACGGTTGTGTATACCTTGGCGGGAATCGTCAACCGTGCGAATGGATGGGGACTGGAGGGGGACAGCTTCAACGCGCTTGAAGCGCTGGCGCGTTTTTACGGCAAGCCGTGGTTCAATCTGGGCGATCGCGATATCGCGACCAATCTGTACCGCAGCGAGCGGCTGCGCGCCGGCGCGGCTCTGAGCGAAGTGACCCGCGAGATCACGAGCCGTTTGGGTGTGCGGGCGCATATCATGCCGATGACGGATGCGCGCGTTCGCACCTTCGTGAGAATTAAAGGACGGCCCTCGATGCCGTTTCAGGAATATTTCGTGCGCCGGCGCGCGCGCGGCATGGTCGAAGCGATCGAGTTGCGAGGCGCCGACGAGGCACCGGCGTTGCCCGAAGCGCTGAGCGCAATGGAAAATGCGGATAAGGTTATCCTGGCACCCTCAAACCCGTTCGTATCGCTTGGTCCAATCTTGCAACTGAAAGATATGCGGCCGGCTTTGCGCGCAAAACGCGATCAGGTCGTCGCGATTAGTCCGATCGTGGGGGGTAAGACCGTCAAAGGTCCCGCTGACCGGATGTTGCGAGGTCTCGGGCATGAAGTCTCGCCGCTGGGGGTCGCAAAGCTCTATCGCGATTTCGTGGGCGTGTTCGTGCTTGACCAACGCGACCGGCGCTTCGCCCAGTCGATCAATGAGCTTGGCATGCGCGCGGTGGTGACGGATACGATAATGTTGACTCCGGCGCACGCCGCCCGCCTCGCGGACGTGGTTCTGCGCGCGCGTGAGGTATAATCTGAGGATTCGATGGCTTCGCTCAGCCTAACCGCGATTGAGCATGTGCCCATGATCAAGCGGGGCGATCAGCTGGCCGTGGTGCTGATCCGTGCGCTCGATCGGATGGGGCTCAAGCTAGAAAACGGCGACGTGCTGACGGTTTGTCAAAAAATAATCTCCAAAGCCGAGGGACGGATCTGCGATTTGAATACGATCGAACCGTCACCCTTGGCGCGCAGTTTCGCCGCCCGTTACGATAAGGATGCGCGCACGGTCGAGTTGGTTCTGCGCCAGACCAGCCGTATCGTACGCATGGACCGCGGTGTGCTGATCGTCGAAACCGGACCCGGATGGGTTTGCGCCAACGCCGGTATCGACGAATCCAACAGCCTTGCGGACGACCGCGCAATCCTGCTGCCGGAGGACGCTGACGATTCGGCCGCGCGGCTGCGCGCCAATCTTCAGGAGCTGAGCGGCGCCTCGCTCGCGGTCGTAATCACCGATACTTTTGGCCGCCCCTGGCGCGACGGCCTGACCGAGGTCTGTCTCGGGATTTCCGGAATGGCGCCGATGCTCGATTTGCGCGGCACCACGGATCTCGGCGGCCGCGAACTTCATCATACCGTTATCGCGGTCGCGGATGAGCTCGCCGCCGCCGCCGGGCTGCTGATGCCGAAGGCGGGCGCGACGCCGGCGGTGCTCATCCGCGGCTATCAGTATCAACCGGCCGAGAGCAATGCCCGGGGCTTGATTCGTCCGGCGGAGGCCGACCTGTTTCGCTAACTTCCTTTCCTACTCTTGTGCCGCGTGAACCACCTAAAGACAGCCGCGTCCAACCTCACTGTCGAGACGATCAATCCCGCCGTCGCGGTACGCGCGGAATTGAACGCCGTCGAGGGCAAGCTTGCAAACCTGCTCAATTCCAATGAAGCGCTCATTACCGAGATCTGTCATTATCTCGTTGACGGCGCCGGTAAGCGCCTGCGTCCGCTGTTCATCCTGCTGGTTTATCGCGCGTGCGGCGGCACCGACCACGGTGTGCAGGACGCCGTTGATGCCGCTATCGCGCTCGAACTGATCCACTCGGCAACGCTGCTCCACGACGACATCATCGACGGCGGGGTTTTGCGCCGGGGCAAACCTTCGGCTTTTGCCCGCTACGGCTGCGCGCCGACGCTGGTGGCTGGAGATTATTTATTCTGTCGCGCTTTTGAATTGTGCGGCCGCTTCGAGGAGCATCTGGTGCGCACGGCGGCGGGCGCCTGTATCCAATTGACCGAGGGCGAGATGATGGAGGGGCGGATGCGGCACGATGCCGCCGCCAACCTGGACAATTACATCGCGGTGATCCGGCGGAAAACCGCCTCCTTGTTCGCCGCCGGTGGCCGCGTCGCCGCCGACCTAGCGGGCGCTCCCCACGCCACGATTGAAGCGATGGAACGTTTGGGAGTCGCCGTTGGCCTCGCCTTTCAGATGATCGACGACCTCCTCGACGTGCTGGGGCCGGAAGAGAAAATCGGCAAGCCGGTAGGTTCGGACTTGCGCGCCGGCATTATCTCACTGCCCGTGGTTCTCGGCATCCTGCATAGCCAGGAACTAAAACGGCTGTTCGGTTCACAGGCCAGCCTCGACGGTGATGGACTCGCGCGCGCACTCGACCTGATGCGTGAACCCGCAATCGTTGCGCGCGGGCGCGCGATGGCGGCCGAGCAGGTGGATTGTGCTCGCACCATCCTCAGCCGGCTTGAAGCATCGCCCTACCGCGACAGTCTCGCTGTATTCATCGAGGAGCAGGCCGACCGGGAAGTCTGACGCACCGATGTTTCACAGGACGGTCCTGAGTTTCGCCGCATTTTTTGACGCGCCTTTCGACATGCGCGCTTTGAAAAAAAGCGTAACGCAATCAATCCGGTGAGTCGGCTTCGTGAGTTGGGATCGCAACCAGGTTGGCGCGCAGAAAATGGCGCAGCGGGCCGTCAACCCGCGGCCCCAATTCATGGCCGTGCGGAAAGTAGTAGGTCTCGACGTGAGCGCCCCGCTGCCTCAGCACTTCGGCCAATCGTTCGGCCTGCTCGACCGGCATTTTGCGATCGCGCTCGCCATGCAGGATCAAGACACTCACATCAAGCTTGCGCGGCATGTTCGCGATTACGCTGCGCTCCTTGAGCACGCGCTTGCTTGGCCAAACTTGCCGTAAAATCCACAACTTCGTCCGTAACGACGCTTCGGGCCAAAGCTTCAGCATGTCATAAGCGCCGGACTCGAGGATGACCGCCCGCGGCCGTGTGTCGGAGTCCATTACCAGGCCGGCCGCGACCGCGCCGTTGCCGAGACCCCACAACGCCAGGCGGTTAGCGTCCACATCAGGGCGCGCCGCCAACCGATCGAGCGCGTACCGCGCCGCCGCGACCGACGGTGGCCCAACGAAGCGGCTCGGGCCCGACGAATGCCCGTAACCGGGTAAACTGATGCACGCGACCTGGATCGCCATGGTCGTGAACTGGCCGTCACGCTCGATACAGGCGCGCGCGTCGCCCTTATCCCCGTTAAGAATTAGCAGCGCCGGAAGCTCGCCGGGGGCGAGGGCGAGGGCGAGATAGCCTTCGATTTGATATTGGCTTTGCTCGACCTTGATCTGGAAGCTGAATGGCTTAAGGTCGAGCTTGCGCGGGGTGGCGCCCGGCTTACATGCCGTAAGCGCCACCGCCGCCAGCAGTCCAAGTATTAGCCCCGCGATAGTCGTGACACGGCTGGGCGCGCGCCGCGAGCGTGTCCGTGCCAACGCCGAATCTGGCGGCGCCCCAGCGATGTCCATAGAGCAATGTACTTTACTTGCGCCGCGTCTCATTTGAAACGACCAGAAATCCAGTTGACTGAGTCTTTCTAACTAAAAGGACGGAAAAGAAGTTGTCGGCGGAAGCATTCGCCGTACGGGGAAAACCATTTCTGGTTGCTCTTGCATAAGCGTTGAATCGCGGGGCGCGATGGTCGATACTTGTCGATTCACTATGGAGGATGCTAGGCGTCCCTTTCAGTTATGGATACAATAGCGGGTTCGCAAATCGATTTCGAAAAAGGAGGCGGCGTAGTGCCGGTCGTCGCCCAGGATTATCAGAGCGGCCGAATTCTCATGGTCGCCTATATGAACCGCGAGGCCTTCGAGGAGACCGTCGCCACCGGCCACGCCTGCTACTTTTCGCGCTCGCGCAACCGGCTGTGGCGCAAAGGTGAGGAGTCGGGCAACTATCAGGTGGTGCGCGAAATCCGGCTTGATTGCGATGCCGATACGCTGGTGCTTGCGGTCGCCCAGCAAGGTGATGGCGCCGCCTGTCATGAAGGCTACGAATCGTGCTTTTTCCGCGTACTCGACCACGGCGTCTGGCGCGTGAGCGATACCCGCAAAGTTGATCCCGCCAAATACGGCGCCAGTTACGGCCATTCTAAAGCCAACGGCTGAACAAGGAATCACGGAGGAACGCGTTCACCACGTCGGACACTGACGATGACGAATGAAAAGCAGGTACTCAAGTTCGGCATTCCCAAGGGCAGCCTTGAAGCGCAGACACTCGAACTGATGCGCAAATCCGGTTGGCGCATTTCGGTGGGCGATCGCTCGTATATTCCGAGCGCCGACGACCCGTCATTGTCGTTCCGCCTGCTGCGGCCGCAAGAGATGCCGCGCTATATCGCCGACGGCACCCTTGACGCCGGTATCACGGGCAGCGACTGGATCGTCGAAAACGCGGTCGAGCTAATCGAAGTGGAAAGCTTCATTTATTCGAAAGTTTCTTTGCAGCCCACCCGTTGGGTCTTATGCGTGCCGGAAAATTCACCGGTGAAGCGCTTGGAAGATCTCGCCGGCAAACGCGTCGCCACCGAGATGGTTGACTTTACACGACGCGTCTTTGCTGAACGTAAAATTAAAGTAGACGTTGAGTTTTCTTGGGGAGTAACCGAGGCCAAGGCGGCGGACGGACTGGTTGACGCGGTGGTCGAAGTAACGGAAACCGGCTCCTCATTGCGCGCCAACGGCTTGCGCATTGTCGAGCAATTACTCACCTCGTCTCCAGTGCTGGTGGCCAATCACGCAGCCTGGAGCGATCCGTGGAAGCATGGCAAAATTCGTCAGATTGGAGTATTGATCAAGGGCGCGCTCGACGCGGAAAGCCGCGTCGGCATCAAGATGAACGTCGCGCGCGAAAACCTCGCCCGGGTGATCGAGCTGTTGCCGTCAATTACAGCGCCGACCGTATCGCAACTTTACCCTAGTCCAAGTCTGAAAGGTCAGGAATGGCTCGCGATCGAAACCGTCATCAGCGAGCATACCGTGCGTGAGTTGTTTCCCCGGCTGCTCGAGGCCGGCGCGGTCGGTATCGTTGAATACCCGCTCAACAAGATCATTTAGCTTCGAGAAATCACCCGGTTCCAATACAGCTCCACCGCATTCGCCACGACCGTCACGACTCCTTTGTCACAGCCGCCAAGGCACGTCGCGGACTTGAATCCGCGACATGCTTTCGAGCGGCTGAGCGCGATGTTACTCCACCTTCCAGTTGGGTTTGCGCTTTTCGGCGAAGGCGCGCGGGCCCTCGACGACGTCATGCGAATGCATCAGGCGGTCAGTCGCCGGATACTTCTTTTTGAGTGCGTCTTCGATTGGAAGGCCGAGCCCCCCCAGCGCCGCTTCCTTGCTCGCTTGAATCGAGAGCGGCGAGCATTCCATGATCTCCGCCGCCCAGCGTTCCGCCGTGGTCATCAGATCCTTGTACGGTGCCACTTCATTGACCAGACCCCATCGGTGAGCCTCGGCGGCGGTTATATGGCGGCCGGTGAGCATCATTCCCATCGCAATTTTGAGTGGAATATGACGCGGGAGGCGATGAACTCCGCCCGCTCCCGCCATCAACCCGACCCGCGGTTCCGGCAGACCCAGACGCGCGTGTTCAGCGGCTACAATAATATCGCAGGCGAGCGCAATTTCGCATCCGCCACCCAACGCGAAGCCATTGACGGCGGCGATAATCGGCTTATTGATGTCGAAACGCGCGGTAAGGCCAGCGAAGCCGCCTTTATTGCGCGGCATCGGTTCACCGCGATGGGTTGCAGTGTACTTCAGATCGTTGCCGGCTGAAAAAGCCTTATCGCCGGCACCGGTGACGATCGCAACCCACATATCCTTATCGTTGATGAAATCATCCCACACGCCGTCCAGTTCGACATGGCAATGCGGATGCAGCGCGTTCATCACCTCGGGCCGGTTGAAGGTGATGTAAGCCAGGTGGTTGCGTTTTTCGTAGGTCGAAAATTTCAATTCCATCGTATGAGGCGCCTCCTAAGTTTATCTTTTACGCAGCTCGCGGACTCGTTACCCGCAACGCGGCTCGCAGACTCGCCCGCTCGTTGCTCTTCGCTCCACTGGTGTGCTCGCTTCGCCGCGCGACGCGGCTTCGCTAGTTTATCTGTTACGCAGCTCGCGGACTCGCCTGCTCGCTTCGCCGCGCGACGCGGCTTCGCTAGCTAGTTATCGCACTTCGTCCTCATCGAGCAGTTCGAAAAATGCGTCGATGCTTTCCATCAGTTGACGACGGATTTGGGCGCGGGTGCCTTCGATAAAGTGCATGGTGACGCGGCCGGAGCCGCCATCCACCATCCGCACGCGCGCATCGTCGACGCCCGCGACTTCGGCCGCGCCAAAGATGCGCAAGCCATAGACGAGCGCGCCCCGCTGTGCCGCACCTTTGACCAGCTTCAGCTTCCGCGCCATCCCGGACCTCCTTTTTTAATTGGCTGGGCCGACAATTTATAGCACATATCCGCATGCCCGCACGTTTTATGCGCCGCGCGATTGACAAGGCGGTCGCCCGACCAACACAATCTTGCCGATGGTTTCGGGGTCGCTTCAGAAACGCGATTGGAATTGGCTTTTGATGTTCGTGCTGTTCGGCCTTAGCGGATGCGGAGTGATCTATACCGCCGGATCCCGGCTCAAGACCGCTGACATGGCGCATTCGCTCAAGGTCGATGAAACCTCCTTGCGGGTGCATAAAAAATGGGGCGAGCCCGATTTGCGCACCAACGTCAACAGCGACACGGAAATCTGGAGCTATGCCGAGCGGCCGAACAGCGACGACATCACCGCGACGCTTTTCTATACGTCAGTCAAACCCGGCGATCAGAGCAAATTCCTCGATCTCAAGTTTGTTAACGGCCGGCTGAAGTCATGGAAGACTGCCATCCGTACGATGCCAGCCAAACAGGGTTCGGGGTTCAGTTATGGCTTGGGCCCGGGCGGCGCGGTGAGCGCGGTCAAGCATTATTAGGTAAATCGCACGACTGGCGGCAACCGCCGACGGGATTCGTGCGCGTGCGGCGGAGCGATTACAATGTTGCAACACGCGGCACCATTCGTGTGTAATGTCACGATCAGATAATATGGCGGCGCATGACGAACTATAGGGCGCTATCGATGGCGCACGGCCGCGCATGTTGATGCGGGCAATCTGAATGGCAACGGCGCGCAACACCTTTGAGTCTATTCTGCTCGAC
>JBOHWL010000153.1:0-16744 GCA_050736615.1 Binataceae bacterium (SeqCode)
TCCTTATCCTCCGAAGCCAGCATATCGACGATCACTATGCGTGCGCCGGGTCGCGTAACCCGGCACATCTCGGCGATCACCGTGGCTGGCCGCGGGAAGTGATGAAAGGCGAAGCGGCAGGTCGCGAGGTCGAAGCTACCGGACCGCAGCGCCATGCGCTCAACGTCGCCGAGTGCGAACCAGACGTTCGCAATTCCGCGCTCCGCCGCCGTAGCGCGTGCGCGCTCGACTAGCCGATCGGTCGCGTCGAGACCAATGACGCTGGCGCAATGCGGTGCGAATGCCAACGCGACATAGCCGGGCCCGGAGGCAACGTCCAACACTCGCTGGCCTTCCGCCACCCCTGAAATTGACACCATGAATTCCAGCAAGGCCGGATCGGTCACCACTGGCAGGGTCGAGTATGCTTCCGCCTGACGCCGGAATTGGCGCTGAATGATGGAAATATTGTGAGTTTCGCTCATGGCTCCCCGTCGCTGGTCAAATCGCACGAATTTGACGAGTATAATAGCGCGTCGGCGCCGTCGGCTCCCAGAACATAATAGACGCCGCGAAAAGGAACGCAAAAGCGGCGCGCCCTCGCGCCTGGCATTCAGCCGAATGCGCGTAGGGTCAGATCGCGGGCTTGGGAGCGGTACGGCTCGGGCAACGGGACCTCGTGAGCATCGGTCCAGTTGGCGTCGAGCCGATAGAATTCGCGGGACGGTTCGAAGAAAATGTGGACAACAACATCGTCGTAGTCCATCACCACCCAATGGCCATGCTTAAGGCCTTCGATTGCAAGCGGGAGTGCCTTGGCGCGGTCCATTTGCTCTTCGATGCCGCGTGCGATCGCCTGGACCTGAACGTCGGAGCGGCCCGTGGCTATGACGAAATAGTCGGCGATGGAACTGAGATGCTCAACCTGCAGGACCACCAGATCGTAGGCCTTCTTTTCCAATGCCGCTTCAACCGCAGCGAAGGCTTTCTCCAACGAATTCACCACGCTAACGCGTGCGCCCTTGGAGGGGCCCGGCAAAGCCGCGCGCGGGTGAAGCCGCGAACGGAGTATGCACATGCCCCTCAGTAAAGTCCATGCCGTTCGATATAGTCCCGTACGTCACTGGGCAAGAGATAACGGATGGAATGGTGTGCCTTGATTTTTTCCCGGATCCCCGTGGCCGAGATTGGAAAGAAGGTTGTGGAAAGAAAGGACAGGGTCTGACCGCCTGGATGTACGTAATGATCGTCTTCTTTAATGTAACCAAACCGGTTTAATCCGGCAAGTGAAACACGCGCCGGATCGCCTACGCCGGATTTTCGGGTGTGGACGACGATATTGCACAGACGGGTCAGTTCCTCGTTTTCCTTCCAGGTGTCGAGTTCCTCGAATTGATCGTCGCCCATGATCAGGAAAAGATTCGCCTGTCCGCGCGTCGTGCTTAGGAAGTAACGCACGGTATCGATCGTATAGGAACGCCCGCTTCGCCGCACTTCGACGTCCGACACCATGAAGTGCCGATTACCCTTGGTCGCCAGCCGCACCATCTGCAGGCGATGGTCGGGCGTGGCCAGCTCGCCCTCGGCCTTATGGGGCGGCGAGGCGGCCGGGATGAAGTAAACCAGGTCGAGCTTCATCGCCTCGCGGTCTTCTTCCGCGGCGCGCAGATGACCGTAATGAATTGGATTGAAGCTTCCGCCGTACAAGCCTACGCGCATGACGCCTCGTCCCGCCGTTTGGCCGGCCCCCATCACGTCCCGGTGCCGGGCTTGGAACTCCTGTTTCCGCCCCTCGGCTTCGCGGGAGACGGCCGCTTCATAGCAAGCATAGCGCCAGACACGCGAAGGTGAAACCGAAATGCAATTTACTATTAACAGGTGTCAACTAGCGCAAAATCTCGTTCTCGGAGCGCACATGGGAATCCTTCAATCTTTCGTGCGATTTCACAATATTACACACTGATTGTGATTCTCGTGGCGCCCCAAGGGGGAAAGCACCGGCCGAATATCAGGTACGTGTCTGGCCGCGGCCATGAATCACGTATTTGTAGGTGGTAAGTTCGCGCAAGCCCATCGGGCCGCGCGCATGCAGGCGATTGGTCGAGATTCCGGTTTCGGCCCCGAAGCCGAATTCGAACCCGTCCGTGAAGCGCGTCGACGCGTTGACGTAAACGGTGGCTGAATCGACTTCGCGTGCGAAACGCGCGGCGCTTGCGGTGTCGCCGGTCACGATTGCGTCCGCCAGCCCCGACCCATGCTGGGCGATAAATCCGACCGCCTCGTCGACCGAATCGACGATCTTGACCGCGAGAATCAGCCCCAGATATTCAGTGTCCCAATCCTGTGGAGTGGCGGGTATCGCTTCGTCAATCAGCTTGCACGTGCGTTCGCATCCGCGCAGCTCGACCCCGGCGGCGCGCAGGCGCGTGGCGATCATCGCCAGGAAACGCGGCGCAACTTCCGCGTGGACCAACATCGTCTCCATCGCGTTGCATACGGACGGACGGCTGCATTTGGCGTTGAAGCAAATCTCGGCCGCCATTGCGAGGTCGGCCGCGCGGTCCACATAGGTATGGCAGATACCGTCGAAATGCGGCAGGATTGGCACTTCCGAACCGGCCAGTGCTTGCTTGAGCGCCTTGCCCCCGCGCGGAATTATCAAATCAATCGCTTCGGGGTGGCGCTTGAGGATTTGGATCACTTCGCGATCAGGATCGTCGATGAACACAATCGCTTCGCGGTCGAGACCGGCGCGGCCCAGTGCCTCTCCGATCAGTCCGGCGAGAGCGCGATTTGTATGTAAGGCCTCGCGCCCACCACGCATCACGGCCGCATTGCCCGCCTTGATTGCCAGCGCGCCGGCATCGATAGTCACGTTCGGACGCGATTCATAGATGATAGCGATGACGCCGAGGGCGACCCGCACCTGGGCAATTTCAAGACCGTTAGGGCGGCGCCAATGCGCGATGGTCTCGCCGTTCGGATCGGCCAGTGCCACGATTTCTTCGAGACTATGCGCCATCGCCGCGACGCGCGTCTGGTCGAGCGTGAGCCGTTCAATAAAGGCCGCGGTATTGCCTTCCGCGCGCGCAACCGCGAGGTCTTCGCGATTGGCGGCCAGGATTGGCTGGCACGCTTCCCTGAGCATGGTGGAGAGCAGCGTGAGAGCGCGATTTTTCCGTTCAGTCGGGGCGAGCGCCAATGCGTGTGCGGCGCGCCGCGCGGCGCTCAGGCGGCCAATGATGTGGTCTTCCAGCTTCATGCCAGCTCTTCAAGCAGAACAAAATTATCGCGATGAATAATCTCGTCGGCGACCTTGTAGCCCAGCACGCGCGGGATTTCGCCGGACCGTTTGCCTTTGACCTTTAGCACATCGGCGGACGGGTAATTCACCAGCCCGCGTCCAAACTCGACGCCTTCGCTATCGAACAGGCTGACACAATCGCCGCTGGCGAATTCACCGCTGACCTCGAGGATGCCGGAGGCGAGCAGGCTGCGGCCCTTCTTGCGCAAGGCTTCGGCGGCGCCGCGATCGACCGCGAGCTTTCCCGACGGACGCAGGGCAAACGCGATCCAGTGTTTGCGGCTTTTCAGCCGGATGCGCGCGGGTAATATCAGCGTGCCGATTTCCTTTTTCGGGTCGAGTGAAGTAATTAACGCATTGTCTTCCCGGCCGGGCGCAATAATGACGCTGACACCGGCGCGTGCCGCTTGCCGCGCCGCCTTGAGTTTGGTCGCCATCCCGCCGCTGCCAAGCGGTCCCGCGCTTTCGCCCACCAGGCCGCGCATTCCCGCCTCGGGATCGGTGATTATCGGAATCAGGCGTGCGGCTGGATTTTTGCGCGGGTCTCCGGTCAGGACGCCAGCTACGTCGCTCAGGATTACCAGCAATTGCGCCTGCACCATGCCGGCCACCAGCGAAGAAAGCACATCGTTGTCGCCCATGCGAATTTCTTCAACGGCGACAGTGTCGTTCTCGTTAATGATCGGAATCACGCCGGCGGCAATCAGGGTCACGATCGTGTGGGTGGCGTTGAGGCGCCGCTTGCGCTCGGCCAAATCCTGATGGGTGAGCAAAATTTGCGCGACGGTACGTCCGCGTTCGGCAAAAGCCGCGGCCCATTGCCGCATCAATTCGATTTGGCCCGTAGCCGCGGCGGCCTGACGATCGGCGATGGTGGTGCCGCGCAATTTCCCCAGCCGCGCGCGCCCGGCCGCGATCGCGCCCGAAGTCACCAGCACGATTTCGCGGCCGTCGCCGATGAGCGCGTCAATTTGGCGCGCCAGATTATCTATCACGGAAAAACGCAGTCCATCCGCGTCGGAAAGCACCGCACTGCCGACTTTGACCACCAGCCGCCGCACCGTCGCCAGCGTCGCGGATTTATAACTCACTTGAGGCATTCGCCCGAGGTTCTTGCGGCCGCAGTTCGCGTGCGATCGCGCTAATCAACGGCGCCAGCCCGCTGCGCGCCTGTGCCGAGATGACCAACACCTCAAGCCTCGCGTATC
Organism: Binataceae bacterium (SeqCode); assembly: GCA_050736615.1. GTDB lineage: Bacteria > Desulfobacterota > Binatia > Binatales > Binataceae > JBOHWJ01. The sequence continues at coordinate 4,492 of JBOHWL010000153.1, forward strand.
GACGCATCGCGCCAGCCGCCGCTTCCGCCTCGGCGGGCGCCACGAGGTCCGCCTTGTTGAGCGCGATCAAGGCCGGGCGCTCGGCCAATTCCTGATCGAAGGCCGCCATTTCATGCCGCACCGTCGCGAAATCGCGCTCCGGGTCCCCGGTGAGATCGAGCACGAAGACCAACAGGCGCGTGCGCTTCAAATGACGCAGGAAGCGAACACCGAGCCCATGACCCAGATGCGCGCCCTCGATCAGTCCGGGAATGTCGGCGAGGCTGAAGGCTTCTTCAGCGGAAACTTGAACGCGGCCGAGATTGGGCGTCAACGTGGTGAAAGGATAGGGCGCGATTTTTGGACGAGCGGCGCTGAGCGCCGTCAACAGGGTCGATTTGCCCGCGTTTGGCAATCCGACCAATCCGGCTTCCGCCACCAACCGAAGTTCGATACGTATCCAGCGTTGCTCGCCCGCCGTGCCCGGCGTCGCGATGCGCGGCGCGCGCCGAGTCGAACTGACAAAATGCATATTGCCCAGACCGCCCTCACCGGCGTGCGCGATCACCGCGCGTTGGCCACTCAGCACCAAATCGGCCAGGCGCTCGCCCGTCTCGTCATCGAAGACCATCGTGCCGGGCGGCACTTTCACCACCAAATCGTCGCCCTTATGGCCATACTGCTGTTTGCCCCGGCCCGGTTCGCCGTCGCGCGCGATCAGGCGCGGCCGGTATTTGAAATCGAGCAGCGTTGACATCCCTTCGTCCACTTCAAAGACGACCTCGCCGCCCCGCCCGCCGTCGCCGCCCGCCGGTCCGCCAAACGGACGATATTTCTCACGCAGAAAGGCGATGGCGCCGTTACCACCTTTCCCGGCGCGCACGTAAACCCGGGCCTCATCGATGAATTTCATGGTTCGTAACGATGGCGACAGCTCGCGCGGCGCCGCCGTTTATCGGAGTCTCCGCCGGGAATGGTGTGGACGCGTCATAGGCACAACTCCGCCAACAGACGCAACGCCTGCGGTTGTGAAGTGCCGATCAGCAGCGAGGTCACGGGTGAACGCTTCCAATACTCAAGCCGTTCCTTGATCCTCTCGCGCGGCCCAACCAGGGCGACTTCATCGACCAATTCATCCGGAACCAGCGCGGCCGCTTCATTTTTCTTCCCGGACAAATACAGGTCTTGCAAGGCCGTGGCGAGTTCGTCATAGCCGAAGTTGCGCAGATAGCTGTTGTAGAAGTTCTTGTTGCGGGCCCCCATCCCGCCGACGTAAAGCGCGAGATTCGCCTTGATCGGCGCGCGGCATTTCTCCAGATCATCGCCGAGAACGCAGGTCACGTAGGGGGCGAAGTCGAAATTGTCCAGGCTCTTGCCACCAGCTTTTTTGAAGCCCGCTTCCAGATGAGGCTGATAGAGCCGGCCGTACCATGACGGACTCATCCAGACCGGCAACAAGCCGTCGGCCAATTCGCCGCTGAGCTCGATTCCCTTGGGGCTGATGGACGCTGTGTAGATTTTCATATCGGGGCGTCCGTGCAGGATCGACTTGAGCGGCTTGCCCAGTCCGCTCGCGCCCGGTCCGCGATAGGGAATCTGATATTCATGGCCGTCGAAGGAAAGCGGTTCCTCCCGCACGAGGATCTTGCGCATGATGGCGATATATTCGCGATAGCGCTGGAGCGGCTTGCCGTACGCGACGCCGTGCCAGCCCTCCACCACCTGCGGATTCGACGGTCCGAGCCCGACAATGAAGCGCCCGCCGGACAGCCCGTCGAGTGTCATCGCGGTCATCGCCGCCATCGCGGGCGTGCGCGCATGCATCTGCATGATGCCGGCGCCGAGTTTGATTTTACTGGTCAGCGCGCCGACCCAGGAAAGAAACGTGATCACGTCGGAGCCATAGGCTTCGCCCGTCCATACCGAATCGAAACCCAGCCGTTCCGCTTCCCGGATAAGATTGACAGTCTCATTCATGCGCGGTCCCGAATATCCGGTCACCAAACCTAGTCGCATCGCGATTCCTCCTAGCGCCCGAGTATAGCGCCGAAACGAAAAAAGCCCCACGGCGCACCGCAGGGCTTGGTATTGCGGATTAACCAGTTATCAGGATACGGCCGCTTCCGCCGTTGCGCCGGATTCATCGGGTGCGGAGGTGGCAGTGGACAGCGGTTCGACGCTCACGCGATGTTTGACGCGGCGAAAGGTTTCATAATGGACCACGCCGTCAACCTTCGCATAGATAGTGAAATCACGGCCCATCCCAACGTTTTGTCCGGGATGAACGCGCGTGCCGAGCTGGCGTACCAATATGTTGCCGGCCTTCACCGTCTGACCCGCGTAGATTTTGATCCCGCGGCGCTGCCCCGGACTGTCGCGCCCGTTGCGCGTTGAGCCTTGTCCCTTCTTATGAGCCACGAGTTAAGTCCTCCGGAAAAGATTTAGTGCGAGGGAAACTCCCGAGCCTACTCGCCGCCATTGATATCTTCCGCCGCAGGCTCTGGCGTATTGCTTGCCGCCGGAATGAGTCCTTGCGAAGAGATTTCTTCGATGCGCAACACGGTAAGTTCCTGGCGATGGCCGCGCTTGCGACGATAATTTTTGCGCCGCTTTTTCTTGAACACCAGGATCTTGGTGCCGCGCGGTTGCTGCACGATTTTGGCCCGCACCGCCGCGTTGGGCACGATTGGTGTCCCAACCGTCGAAGCGTCGCTGTCGCCGATCGCGAGCACTTCCGTCAATGAAACTTCAGCGCCGACCTCGCCCGGGATCCGCTCGACCACAATTTGGTCGCCCGTGCCGACGCGGTACTGCTTCCCGCCAGTTTTTACGATTGCAAACATGAGAAAACCGGAATCATTCTAAATAGCGGGCATTCGATTGCCTGTCAATGTCACGCGGCTACTCATCTTGCCAATGCCATCATCTCGCAGCGCGGTCAATCCAAGCCCAAACGCTCACGGCCTTCGGGCGAAATCATCTGTGGATTCCACGGCGGGTCCCATACCAGGTCAACGTTGGCCTCGGCCACTCCCGGCAAAGTGAGCAGCTTTTGGCGGGCGTCGACCGCGATAGACGCGCCCATTCCGCAGCCTTGCGCGGTCAACGTCATCTTCACGTCAACGCGATTCGTGCCCTCCGCCACGGGTGTGATTTCCATCCCATAGACCAGGCCCAGATCAACGATGTTGACGGGAATTTCCGGGTCGAAGCAGGTCTTGAGCTGATCCCACACCATCGCTTCGAGATCGCCGCTGGTGACCGGCGCCGCCGCTTCCTCCGGCGTTTTGCCCAGTGCGTCGGCGTCGCTTGCGGCGACGCGGAAAAGCCCGCCATAGGCCGCCACCTGTAACGTATAAGTGCCGCCGAGCGACTGGGTGATAAACGCCTCGACGCCTTTTTCAAGCGTGATCCGATTCCCCAATGGAACCTGCACCGCTTCGCAATCCCTGGTCAATTCGACTCTTTCCATGTCGCTGATTCCTCGTGTCTATCGCATCAATTGTAAGGGCTAGCGCTGGCACGCGCCAGATGTTCGAATTTATGGACCCGCCACTGACTCGTGTTGCGGTGAATCGCGCGGCTCTGCTACAGCGAAGATCAGACGAAGAGCGGATGTGGCGGTGGTATGGAAGCGTACTCCTGGAACAGTGGCGCGACGGCGCGCGAAAAGCTTTATCATTTTCTTGACCAGCGGCCTGGCGGCGCCGATTTTCGCGAATTGGCCGGCGTGCTCTTCAGCGGCACCGGTTCCGACCCCGAAATCAGCGCCCGCGTGATTCAAGGCCTGCTCGGTACCGATCCTAACTTCACGTTCGACGACGAGACCGGACGGTGGTCCCTGCGCAAGGCGGATTATCTGAAACTCCCGCTCGATCAGGCCCGCTATGTGGTGGTCGACCTTGAAACCGCCGCCGCTCCCACCACCCCAGGCGCGATAATTGAGATCGGCGCCTACCGCATGGAGGGGCGGCGCATCACCGATGCGTTTCAGAGCCTGGTCCGGCCGCGCATGCCGATTCCGCGCTTTGTCACCGGTCTGACCTCGATTACCAACCAGATGGTCAGCGCGGCGCCTCCGATCGAAACGGTGCTGCCGGCTTTTCGCGATTTCTTGGGCGACGCCGTGATGGTAGCGCATAACGCGCAGTTTGATCATTCCTATCTCGACTGCGAATTCCGCCGCCTGTTCGGCCTCGGCCTGACAAATCCGGCGCTCTGCACGATCAGATTGGCGCGACGGTTGCTGCCGGGGGTGAAACGCCGCCGGCTCGATCTGCTCGCCGATCATTTCGGCCTTTCCACTGCAGGCCGCCATCGCGGACTCGGCGATGCGCGGATGGCGGCCGAACTATTTGGGATTTTCATTGAGATGGCGGAGCGCATCGGGCTCGGCCGGCTTGACCGGCTGATCGATTACCAGCATCGCGGCACCGCTGGCCGCCGTCTCGAACGCCACGTTCCGCCTGAGGTGATCGCCGCGATGCCGCAAGCCCCCGGTGTTTACCTGATGCGCAATGAACGTGGCGATCTCCTTTACGTTGGCAAAGCCAATCGGCTCAAACGGCGGATCGGCTCATATTTCAATAGCGGCGTAACACTTAACGCAAAGACCGCCGAGTTGATAAGCCACGTATGGTCGATTGAAACGCGCCTGACGCGTTCGGCCCTGGAAGCGGGGCTGGCGGAAGCGCGGCTGATTCGCGAACTCAAACCGCCGTACAACCGGATGCTCAAGGCGGCGGCGCCCGCCTTTTTTGTCAAGCTCGACCTGATGGACTCGTATCCACGCCTGCGGGTGGCACGGAAGCTCAGTACCCGGCGCGGCGTGATGTATCTGGGTCCGTTCATCGGGCGGCGCAATCCCGACACTGCGGTACGCGCGCTCTCGCGCGTATTGGGCATGCGGACCTGTGCCGGCGCGCTGGTTCCCGACGACGATTTCTCGCCCTGTATTTACGGGCAGATGGGTCATTGCGCGGCGCCATGCAACTTCACGGTCTCGGCGGACGATTACGGCGAACGCGTCAGAAGCGCATTGGCTTTCCTGCGCGGCCGCGGCGGTCCGATCCTCGGTGAGCTGGCGCGCGCACGGGAGCGGGCGGCGGCCGCGATGCGCTTCGAGGAGGCGCGACGTTATCATCGCGATCTGGAAGCGCTGGCAACGCTGTCGGAACGGGCGACGCGCTTAAGCCGCGTCGTCACCGAGAACAACCTGGTCGCGGTAATCGAAGCGTCGGCGATGGCGCAGGCGCATGGCGCGGAGTGCGGTGCCAGCGAGTTAGCCACAGCGCCCGCGATTCCGACCGCTTATGTGGTGCTAAGCGGCAGGCTCGCCTTGACTCGTAACCTCGACGCGGCTGCGGCGGCGGACGAAATCGCACATTTCATCCGCGACAATTATCTAATCTATAAAATGCGTCCGGTAACGCGCCAGGAAATCGAGCCAATGACGATCGTCGCGCGATGGCTGCGCGAGCGCGAGCAAACCGACGGCCGCCTTTTCCATATTGACGGCCCGGAGTTTGATGCCACTACGCTCTCATAAATGCGGAATCACGCGCAGATCGGCGGCCGGCGCTCTTTCCAAGGGCGTGCTTGCTCGAGTTGCGAAGCCACCTGGATGAGCAGGTCCTCGCGCCCGAAAGCCGCGACCAACTGAACCCCGATTGGCAATCCCTGCGCACTCCAATGTAATGGTAGAGAAATCCCGGGTTGACCCGTACCGTTGTAGGCTGGCGTGAACTGGATCAGTTCCATTAGCCGCCTCCATCCGGCGCGCGGATCGTCGGGCGTGGCGACCAGTGTGCCCAACAACGGCGGCGGGGCGGCAATCGTCGGCGTCAACAGCAGGTCGAAACCGCCCGCCCACCACTGCGCCACACGGCGGCTCCAGAGCTGAAGCCAATTAATCGCCGCAAGGTATCGGCCCGCCGGCATTGTGAATCCCCGCTCGGCCACTGCCCACGTCCACAGCTCGACATCCTCCGCGGTTAGCTTTCTGCCCACCAGCGTTCCGATCTGCTCCAGCGAAAGCACCGCATGGCAGCAAACCACGTCGTCGAAACATCTGCTCAGCTCCGGTTCGTCGAGCGCCGCTGGGTGTGATGGTTCGACCTTATGTCCCAGCGATTCCAGCAGCCGCGCCACATCTTCGACGGCGGCAACGCAGTCGGGATGAAGCGTCGCGCCGTCCTTCGGCGTGCGCTTCATCAGTCCCACGCGCAGATGGCCGGGATTGGCGCCGAGCTCGTTTACGAAGGGCCGGCTTTGGGCTGGTGCGGCGTAGGGATCGCCGGGCATATTGCCCGCGATCGCATCGAGCACGCCCGCGGCGTCGCGCACTGAGCGCGTCACGACCCCTTCGATCGCGAGTCCGTGCCAGGCTTCACCGATGTCTGGACCCAGCGAAACACGCCCGCGCGTCGGTTTCAGACCAACCAATCCGCATTCGCTGGCCGGGATGCGGATTGAGCCGCCACCGTCGTTGGCGTGCGCCACGGCGACCATTCGCGACGCCACGGCGGCAGCCGAGCCGCCGCTGGACCCGCCGGTGGAATGTTTCGGATTCCATGGATTGCGCGACGGGCCAAAGGACTCGGGCTCGGTCGTGGCGTTGAGCCCCAGTTCAGGCGTATTGGTCTTGCCCAGGCAAATAAATCCGGCCGCCTTGAATTTGGCGGCTAGGTAAGTGTCATAGGGAGCGACGAAGCGGGCATCGCGCAGCAGCTTCATCCCGCTATAGACGGGGTCGCCCGCGCAGGCGCATAACAAATCCTTCATCAGGAATGGAACTCCGCCAAACGGAGCGTTGGGTATCGAAGTGCTTCTCGCCTGCGTTCGCGCCTTATCGAAAAGCGGCGTAATAACCGCGTTGAGCTGCGGATTTATCGTTTCGATACGAGCGATCGCGGCGTCCACCAGTTCGAGTGGTGTCACATCCTTTTTGCGGACGAGTTCGGCCTGTTCGGTGGCATCGAAATTGACGAATTCGCTTTTCATAACCCCCTCCGATTACGCATTATGCGACCCGCATCGAGAGAAAGTGTGGCGCTGTCGCCGAATCCCGCGTCCATTAAAACTGCGGACCTAAGACAAATCGCCAGAACCAGCGTGACGCACCGGTTATGGACGCACGCGGGTGATCGGCTGGTCCGCGATATCCGAGGCTTCTTTGCCGGCCTCGGCGCGATGCTGCTTATAGTCGCCCATCGCCTTGAGGATCGCTTTCACCGACGTTCCGAACAGCATGTCTCGCCGCTGGGAGACCCACTGATTGGAGTACTGAATCGGGTCGAGCGCACCCTGAAATTTTGGCGCGACGTAGCGAGCCCATAACTCATACGAATGCAGGGTCTTTTCGCGCGGGGCCCATTCGTGCGCCAGGATCAAAAGCCCGCCAAAGCCGCCGCCCGACGCTTCCCAGACTTCCTGCAGGCGCTTGATGGCGTCGTCGGGCGTACCGACAATCGCGCCGCCCCGTCCGACCATACGATCCACCGTCATTTCTTCGGCTGGCTGGCCGGGATATTCCTCAAACTGCACCCGCGCGGCGAGGGTGTCGATGAAGTACTTCTGGATCCATTCATTGCCTCCTTCCCGCACGTCGCGAAGCGCCTCTTCGCGTGATTCCGCGAGATGGACCGGAAAGACCATGCGCCAGTTGTTGCGATCCACGGTCTTGCCGTTCTCCGCCGCGATTTCCTCCGCCACCGCCCAGCGCTTGGTCAGATTGTCGAGTCCGCCTTGTGCGAAACTCGCCACCGACAGCACACCGCATCCGAGCTTGCCCGCCGCAACCATGCCGGAAGGAGAAATCGTGTTGGCGACGAAGATCGGCATATGCGGCTGTTGATATGGCTTCACCTGCAGATGAGCGTCACGCAGTTTGAAATAAGAGCCGTCGATATTGACGTCGCCCTCTTCGGTAAACAGCCGCATCACGGCTTGCAGACCTTCGACCATGCGATCACGCTGCGTCGTGGTTTCGATTCCCAGCATGTAGGCGTCGCTGGGCAAGGCTCCAGGACCGCATCCGAGCATCACGCGCCCGCGCGTGAGCTGGTCGAGCATCGCGAACCGGTTGGCGATATTGAACGGGTGATGATAGGGCACGCTGACCACGCCAGACCCCAGCATGATGCGCTTGGTGCGGGTGGCGGCGACCGCCATGAAGATCTCGGGAGATGGAATGATTTCCCATCCCGCCGAATGATGCTCACCAATGAAGGCCTCGTCGTAACCGAGCTCCTCGAGCCATTCGATCAATTGCAGGTCGCGTTCGAAACAAAGCGCCGGGTTTTCACCAACGCGGTGAAACGGGGCCATAAAAATGCCGAATTTCATGCTGTCTCCTTTCCATGATGGCGCCGCGGCATTTGGAGAACCTGGCGACTGCTTTCAACCTTACGTTGCCGGCCGGCGCCGCGTAAAGAGCCGCATGCGAGACGCATTGCCGCGTTCGCCACGCATGCGTGCGGAGGCGCGGTGGAATACGAATCGCATGGTTGCTCCGCGCCCAGGGAGCTTCGCGAACGTTTCCGAATTTTTCCGGCGAGACGATAAGCTCAACCGGCTGGCCGAAGTGAGCATAGGCCGGTCAGTGCGCTAATCAGGTCGGGGCTAACTGGTCATCAACTCGCGGTAATGACGCCAGATACCGCGCTGCGTGGTCTCATCCGTCTCATGGCCCGCGATCACGCCGTTGCCTTCGCGGTTTTCGCGGTGCAGTCCGCGGCGCAACACCAGCCATTCATTCACGCGCGCCCGGAAGCCGAATTGATTGCGCTCGTAGGCTTCAAAATCATCGGGCGCGACGCGGCCGGCGGGGCCGTGAATCAGGTAGGTTTCGGACAGCCGGCGCTGATTTATCTCCTCGGGTGCGCCCTTGAGCAGCGTCGGATAATAGAAAATCGCGGTCTGGTCAACGCTGATCGGCTGAATCACGCGAAACTGATTGAGGATGAAAATAATATTGGGAAAAATACAGAAATGAGGAGGGCCTTCCGCGATAATTTTGCGCGCGCCTTCTGTACCGTGCCGGCGTTCCATCGCGGCGCTGTATTCCTCGAACGCCTGCTTGCTCCATCCGGGCGGTATCACGCGCCCGCCATTTTGCGTCTGCACCGGGGTCAGATCGAGTTGCGCGGAGCCATTACCGAGGTCGCGCGCGTGCGCGTCGCTGCGCTCGCCAAAGACCTCCTCGATATTAACCTTTTTGCCACGCGTCATCATCATCATGGCGGCGTGATGCAGTATATTCGGATGATAGCCGTCAACTGAATTTTCCAGCGCCATCTTCCAATTGCCGCGATAACAATGTTTGAGCACGCCCGCGCGCATCTCGATTTCACCCTCGGGCGACAAATTGACGAACTGATCAATGAGGCGGCAGGCGGGTCCCAATTGCTCTTCCAATGAAGGGCCATCCGCACTCATGCGCGCAAAGATGAGTCCGCGATAAGCGGCGACACGCGGAACCTTGGCAAGACCGAAATCCTCCTTGCGGAAAGACCTGTCATAGCCGGTAGCGTACGGCACGCCAACCAGGGCACCGCGATTATCGTAGGTCCAGCCGTGATAGGCGCAGCGAAACGCGTGAGCGTTGCCGCAATCGTTCTGGCATACGGTGTTGCCGCGATGCATACAGCGGTTGAGCATCAGATGGACCTGGCCATCCTCGTCGCGTGAGATGATTACCGGCTGCAATCCGATCTGGCGCGTGACATAGTCGCCCGGCTGGGCCACTTCGCTTTCATGGGCAACATAGACCCATTGGCGATACCAGATTTTCTCCAGTTCCTGTTGAAATATCGCGGGATCGTAATAAACCCGGCCGCTGATGCGGTCGTTCAAAATCAATTCATTGTAGTTGGTTTCCGCGGATAACATCGTCGCCATCGCCGGTTTACCTCCCGCGCTTATTCGCTTCGGTTCCGTTCCAGCAATTTCTCGATAAGCTGCTGGGTCATTGCGGCTCCCGGTAGCCCTAATCCCAGTTCATGCGCGCATTCGAGCGCCAGTGCAAGATCCTTGAAAAAGAGACGGCCCGTTTCCGCCGGCGGACGATGCTTGACCCAATTATCGGCAATTCTGCTCTGTGCGCCGCCCGCGCGGACGATCGCCTGCAGCAGCATGGGATCGACGCCCGCCCTGTTACCCAGTAGCATGCCTTCATGGGCCGCCAGAATGTTGAGGCTGATGATCACCTGATGGGCGAGCTTGGCGGTCATGCCGGCGCCGACCGGGCCGACATGGAAAATAGACTTGGAATTGCCCGACGTCTCGAACAGCGGCCGGCAACGCGTGACCGCATCAGGCGAGCCGCCAATCATGTAGCAGAGCGTACGCGTCCGCGCGCCATGCGGACCGCCGCTCACCGCCGCATCAATTACGATGACGCCGCGCGCAAAGCCGCGCTCGGCCAGTTTGCGCACCGTCGCCGGGAGGATGGTGCTGTGAAGCGCGATTATCGTTCCCGGCCGCGCGCTTGCGAGCACGCCGCCGTCGCCCAACACGACGGCCTCGACCTGCGCGTCATCGACCACGATTACTTCGACGATTTCGGCGTGCGCCGCAACCTCGGCGGGCGTGTGGGCGACCTTGGCTCCGAGCCCCGCCAACTCCGCCATCGGTTCGGGTCGCAAGTCATGAACGATCAGGTCAAAGCCGCCCGCGGCCACGTTGACCGCCATGGGCTTGCCCTGTTCGCCCAATCCGATAAAGCCGACGTTGGTCATGGTAGCGTACGTGTGCGGGTTAGTTGTGAATGCGTCGCGGCACGCTGCCGTCGATGCGGCCCGGATCAAGAAACGGCATGAGTTCCTCATGACGCGCCCATGCCAGCGACGCCAGTTCGAGCGGATCCAGGAAGATGCATTGACCGCTGCGGGTATCCCGAATCATCAGCCGCGGGCCATTTCCCTGATCATTGCGTTCGACCTGTACTGAAGCAAATTCGCTGATCAATTCCACCGCTTTATTTCTCCATGCCGGACAGCACCCACTATATCAGGAACAGCAGATTCGGCAGCGGCTCGTTATTGTTGAGCAAGACCACTTTCTTATACTTGATTTTGAAGCTGTCCTGATCTGGCAACAATTTGTAGGTGCTGGTGCCCGCCCAGAGGAATTGTTGGTGGCGATGCAATTCGGCCAAAATGAAATTCGCACTCACGCGCAGTTCGTTATCGCCACCCTCAAGCTCGATATTCGATACGAGGCGCTTGAGACGCGGGGCCTGTTCTTTCAGCCACAACGTTTCCTTGAGCCGCTGGATACGGCTGCGGAGCTGGTTGCGCCGATCGTATATAATCGACACGTTGCGAGTCGGATCGATGTCGTCGGCGTTGCACGGCAACCAATAGGTCGCGTCCTGATCCCATAAGGCGAACCATTCGTCGTAACGATGGTCGTCCATCAGGCGGGCCTCGTGAAAGAGGAAACGTTCGACGGCGCTACGGTCGGCTGGCATCAAAAGACTCTACGTGTGCAGGCTGTCACCTGGAATCCGACCTCCCGGTTAGCAAAAAAGTAGCGCGGTTACCAGATAAAGATTCGGTTAGCGAGCGTGCCCCGCTGCTCCTGAGACGAGGATCATTGTGCCGCCCCGTTTCCGCTTGACTCACACATATCTCGGCGGTTATATGTCGACCAATAGCCAGCAAGTTATTGATCCCAAATGCCGAACGCTCACGATGTGCTCTTCAGAACGCTCGCCGATCCGACTCGGCGGGCTCTCTTCGAACGACTGTGCCGCGAAGGAGAGCAGACGGTCGGGGCTCTCACGGCTCGGGCCGGGGTCTCGCAACCGGCGGTCTCAAAGCATCTCCGGGTCCTGAAGCAGGCCGGGCTGGTGCGCGACCGCCATGGAGGTCGCCAGACGCACTCTAGCGCGCAGCTCGGCGCGCTTGCCCCGCTGATCAACTGGGAAAGCCAAATGGCCGGCTTCTGGCAAAGCCGGTTGGACCAACTAGAAGATCTACTCAAGAGGATGGACCAATGAGCAACCCCGCGACCGAAACGCTCTCGGTCGTTGTCGAACGGGAGATACTTTATCCGCCGGAAAAAATCTGGCGCGCGCTGACGCAACCACAGCTGATCGAGGAGTGGCTCATGAAGAACGACTTCAAACCTGTCGTGGGCCACCGTTTCAGTCTTAGCGCAGACTGGGGCGTTGTTGACTGTCAGGTCCTGGCAGTCGAGCCGAACAAAACGCTGTCTTACACGTGGGGTGCCTATGGTCTCAAGAGCGTCGTCATTTGGACTCTCACCC
>JBOHWL010000154.1:0-6712 GCA_050736615.1 Binataceae bacterium (SeqCode)
TACGGAGGTTAAACGCCTTTAATGTTTACGCTCGACCAGAATTTCCTTCATCGGTTGATCGAAAGCTCGCCTGACATCGTCATCGCGGTCGACCGGGAAGGGACGATCATCTATTACAACGACGGCGCGCGCAAAAATCTGCGCTATAGCGCCCAAGAAATCATCGGCCAGAAGATCACCCGCATCTACGCTTCGCTGGAAGAAGCGCGCGGAGTAATGAAGGCGTTGCGCGATTCGCCTGACAGCGGCCGTATCGCCAACTTCGAAACCGTTTTGCATGACAAGGACAATCAGTTGATTCCAGTCGCTATTTCGGGCTCGCTGATCTACGACGAGCAGGGCAGTGAAATCGGCTCGATCGGCTACGCGCGCGATATGCGCCGGATGCGCCAGCGTGAACAACTGGCCACCGCCGGCGAGATCGCCGTCAGCCTTGCCCATGAAATCAACAATCCGCTCGAAACCATCACCAACAATCTCGATTTACTGGCGCGCTGCGTCGAAGCTCATCTGAGTGAGTCGGAACTGGTGGTGGAAAACGAACGGCTCGACTCGATTCGTTCGGGAATCGGCCGCGTGCAGGCGATTATCCACCGCCTCGACGATATGACGCGCAAAGGCGTGTACGAGACGCGCGACTATATGCAGGGCAGGAAAATGGCGGATTTGGCCCCGCGCGCCGGCGACACCCGGTTTACACGTGCCGGGGACACCCTCGTGCATGAAGATTGGGCGCTCGACGGCATGGCGGTGCTGGTGCTGGATGATGACATCTCAGTGGTGACTTCACTGGCGGACGTGCTGCGCGCGGAACGCTGTGTGGTACATACGGCCACGCGTCCGAGCGCGGCATTCGGTATTTTGCGCAACATGAAGATAGAAGCGGTCATCTCCGACGTCGTGATGCCGGAGATGGACGGCTACGAATTTTACATGCGAGTCCGCGAGGAGATGCCGAAACTGCCCGTGATCCTGATGACCGCCTATTATTACGACAAGGACCACATCATCAAGCGCAGTCGCCTGCGCGGGCTCGAAGGCGCGATTTTCAAAAAACCGGTGAATCCCGCCAAGCTGCGCCAGATGCTCCTACAGGTGCGCCAAAAACCACCCGTCAACGGCACGCTGCGTCCGCGCCCACAAGCGGTGCCGGAACCGAGCGTGCTGGCGGCTAAGCCCTGAACCCATGCACGCCTGCCAGACTAGTCCGCCACTACGATATTAGTGGGCCCGCTGCCGCTATGGCCGCTGTTGCTTTCGGTGACGACCGTACCGGGTGAAAGCGGGGTCAGCGCACCGGTGGTCGTATTGATTGAAAACTGCGCCACCGTGCCGTTGCCCTTATTGGTGACGTAAAGAAAGGCGCCGGACGGATCCACGGCGACACCGGTGGGCGCCGACAAATTGGCGGTGGTCGAATTCACCAGTTGCAGCACCTGCGTCACACTGTTGAGGGTGAACACCGACACCGAATTGGCTGCTTGATTAGCGGTATAAATGAATTCGCCACCGGAGGGATTGGCGACCGCAACCCCCGTCGGGTTGTTGCTTGCCGCCCCGGTGGTGGCAAACGACATCAGCGCGAGCGCACCGCCGTTGGTGCTGAGTTGATACAACACGCCTGTACTGGGGCTGACCACGAACACGAAGGCGCCCGATGAATCGGTTGCCATCTGCGCGGGATCAGCGATTGTCACCGGCGTGCCTACGGTGGCGGGCACACCCGAGTTGAGCTGAAAACTCAGTACCTGGTTGGCGCCCTCGTCGGCGATATACAGAAATTCGACACCGTTGACGATCGTGCTGGCGACGCCGAAGGGAATGCTGAAGCCAGGCACGCTGGCGGCCGAACCCAACGCTCCAGTGGTGGAATTGATCGCGTAATAGTTCAACGAACCGCTGCCGAAGTTCGTTACATAGGCGAATGCATCATTGTGATCGATTGCGATCTGGCGCGGCGAGACGCCGGCGCCAACCGAGCCGGCGCCGATTGCCGTCAGTTTGCCGCTGTGGGCGTCGATGCTGAATTGGAACACGCTGTTGCCGCCAGCGTTGGTGACGTACAGATATTTACCGGAATTGCCCGCCACCAGTCCGTACGGGCCCTGGGCCGAGCCGGCCGCCATTGTACCCACCAGCGTGAGCGTGCCGGTAGTCAGATTACGGCTGAATCCAGAGACTTTGCCGTCATTGAAATTAGTCAGATAGACATAGTTGCCGCTTCCGGGCGTGTTGGTGGGAGTGGGCGAGCCTGAGGACGACGCCTTGGGAAATATCGAGCGGCCACATGACGAACCCGCCAATGCCGCCATCACCCCCATCGTGATTAACAGCGGCACCCATCGCAGTACCCTGAATTTGGCATGCTTGTTCGCGTGGGGTACGCATATGGCGGATTCGTTGGCGTCAATTGGCATGGCTGACGAGTTTACACGATGGCAGAACTAAAGAAATCGACCGATGTTCAGCGCGTCCGCGTTATTTGAATGCTTATCACTCGGGTCTGCGAAATCGCTGGATTGAAGCGGTCTTTGCGTGATGATTGTAAGCGCCCATGACACATCGTGTCCGCCCGTGCTTCGACCCAATGGCGATTTCCAAGGCCGGCGCGGATGGTGGGCGGCTTGACAGGTGCGTCGCGGCCATGGCGTGCTGGCGCAGGTCCCGCGTACATTTTCTTCGAACGACACGGAGAATTGCTCCAATGGCTAAAATCGATTTCAAGAAACTTCCGCGTTTCTCTGAATTGCCGGTGAAGAAAGGCGCACCCGCCGACTGCAACTGGGGTGTTTTTGGCGACGACGATGAAGTCGGCTGCGTCAATTTTCTCACCGAGGATGGCGTGGTCGAGGCCGCCCGCCTGGTGCAAAAGGGCAAGGTCTTCCGGCTTGACACGCCGATTAACTACGCCAGCCCGCCACTATTTGAGCGCGAGCCCGTCAAGCATACGAAAAAGAGCTTCGAGAGTTATGGTTTGCTTGGCTACGACGACGTGCTGGACGCTTACAACACGCAGGAAGGCAGCCAGTGGGACGGGCTCGGGCACGTCGGCAATCTGCGCGCGCAGGCGTTCTACAACGGAGTCACGAATGACGAGATCAAGCGCGGCAACAAGCTTGGAATTCACAACTGGGCCGACAAATTCGTCGGGCACGCGCTCCTGATTGATGCCTTCCGCCACCGTAATCAGAAGGGCTCCGCGATCAATCCGCTGAATAACGAAAAATACAGCCTTGACGATCTGAAGGAGACCATCCAGGCACAGCGCGCGGAGTTGAAGCCTGGCACGATCCTGCTGATTCGCACCGGCTGGATGCAGGCCTATCTTAAGGCCAGCGACGCCGACAAACGCGAGATGGCGCCGTTAGAAAAACTCAAAGCCTGCGGCATCGACGACAGCCGCGCGATGGTCGAATGGTTTTGGGATAACCGCGTGGCGGCAGTGGGCACCGATTGTCCCGCCGTGGAGCCGTGGCCGTGGGATTTCCGCAACGAAGGCGCGCTCCATTACCGCACCCTGTCGCTGCTGGGATTGCCCTTGGGCGAGCAGTTCAACCTCGAAAAGCTGGCTGACGACTGCGCCCAGGACCAGCGTTACGAATGCATGCTGGTATCAGTGCCGCTGAATTTGAACGGCGGCATCGCGTCGCCGCCGAACGCGGTCGCCATAAAATAATCGCCTGGCGGAGCGGATGCGCGCAATTGAGCCGATCCGTGTCAGGGCGTCGCCGGATGGTGGGCGGCGGCGCCCTGATAGGCTGGCTTCACCCGCACCCGCACCCGAGCAGAACGCCGCAGTGGTCGCCTTGAACGGACCACTATTGGGATTCGGCGGGTCTCCGTATCCAGCGAACCATTTCGTATCGGGGTCAGCGCATGTTTGTTGGCATCAATCAGGTATTGCGACACTGTGCCATTTTGAAGATTCGGAACGTAGGGGAATTGGTTGGTCTGGTCGGCGCTTAACGCCATGGCAGGCCCGCGAAGCTGGTCAGCGTCTCGAATGTGAGAGCGCCGGTGTTGGGAGCGGCGCTAATAGCCGGAGATGCCGTCCGTAGTGCTTGCCTGTGATGCCGCACTGCGCGCCGCTTGGCGTCACGGCGGCGAACCTGAGTTCGCCGGCGTTGCCGATATTGAAATGCGCGATACCGCCGTTGGTGCCGATGGCTCTATCGGAACTGTAGAAATCCTTCCCCGCCAACATCTCATCGGTAGGCAAGCCCTGCGCCGAACCGATGCTGTCAATGCTGGCGTCCGGGTTAACGTTCCATCAGCGTTAATCGTGTAAACGGAGATGGCATCGTCGCCACGATTGGTCACGTGGACAATGCTGTCATTGGCAATCGCGCCGAGGTTCAAGCCGCTCGCAATCGGATTGCTTTCTCCCTCAGTCGGGACGATTAGTTCCAGTGCGCCGCTATCGGCAATGATGTAAGCGCAGATTTCCTGGTTACTCTCTGATCGAGCACATAAAGGGTGCTGTCGGCGCCGCCGGCCACTGCCCTGATAGGGGCGGCGTTACCTCCTCAGATAAGCGTGCTCGGTGAGTTTTATGTCAGGCACCGGATTGGGACCGCCGGAATCTGCGCCGCATCCGGACAATAATCGAAAGTAGCAGGACGCCCAGCCAGCACTTTAAGGAATTGAAAATTCGCTCCACATCTCCCCTCTATACAGTAACTCGCTGCATTTAACCCATACGACACCAATTCTCGGCTTATGGGTAGGGAACGTACATCTAGACGCGGCTACATCACGACACGTCGGCGTCGAACCAGACCGTCACGCTGAAGATTAAGTTTCGGACGATCAATTCAAGTCGTAGCACTGCGAAGCATTAATCTACTTGTCATTATTATGTAAATCAAATAGACTCAAGTGTAGCTTTGATATTAGTGGTTATAGCGTGGAATACCGATGAGGAGAATAGCTCTGCTACTTGCAGTTGCTCTGATGACTTTTGAGGCTGGGTGCGCAACATTGCTTAAGGGGACGAACGAGCAGGTCATGGTTAGTTCTGACCCTTCCGGGGCCAACGTGAGCATCAACGGGCAGAAAGAAGGAACGACGCCTTATGTGACGACCGTCCCTTCCTCCAAGGATTTACAGATAGAGGTCAATAAGCCGGGCTATCAAACCGCGACGATCAATGACGACGTCGATTTCAGATGGGGGTATGAAATCTGGAGCTTCATTGAGTGGATAATCCCGATGGGAGTCGATATGGCCGACGGCGCCGCATGGGGACACCAACAGACCATGGTCGCCACCCATCTCGAACCGCTGACGACCGCGACCGCGCCGGCCACCGATGCCGCCTCGGCGAATACATCTCAAAGCAACGCGACTGCGGCCCCTGCCATCCCGCGGGAGTCCACGGCGGCCGCTGCCAATCCCTAAATTAAGGAGCGGCCCTGGGCACCGTCCACCGGAATACATGCGCCGGTGATCCAACTCGCTCGCGGTGACGCCAGCATCGCGACCGCGTAAGCGACCTCGTCGGGCCGGCCCAGACGTCCGGCGGGAAATTCATGGGCGATGAAGTCCTTCTCGAAGGCGGGATTGACCTTGAAGGCCTTTTCCCAAGTTCCTCCGGGATAAAGAATTGAGCCGGGCGCGACCGTATTGACCCGTATTCGCTTGGGCGCAAGCTCTCGCGCCAGCATCTTCGTGAACGAGATCATCGCCGCTTTGGACGAATTGTAGGTCAGCGGACCCCCGCTCTCGCGCCCATAGATCGAACTGACATTGATAATCGCGCCGCCCCCGCGACGCTCCATCACTGGCGCGCATAGACGCGCGAGCCTGATCGCGGAAAACAAATTCAACTCGAAGGCCTGCCGCCACGCCTCTTCGCCTAGTTCCCCAAGCGTCCCCATTCGTGCCCCGCCGGCATTGTTGATCAGGACATCGACGCCACCCAAATCCTTGACTGTGGCGTCAAACCAACCCTGCACGTGCTCCGCCTCGCAAATATCCAACGCGGCGGCAGTGACCTGCGCGCCGTCACGTTTGAGTTCGGCGGCGGCGGTCTCCAACGCCTCCGCGCCGCGCGCGCAGATGCTCAGGCGCATACCTTCGGCGGCCAGCGCCGCAGCCATCGCGCGCCCCAGACCGCGGCTGGCGCCGGTGATCATCGCGACTTTTCCCTCCAGGCCAAGCTCCATGATGCACTCCTTTATTTTATCTAAACGCGGCTCGCAGAATCGTATTTGAACGCGACTCGCGGACTTGTTTGCTCGCTCCGCCTACTGCTACGCTAGTGGCAGACTCCGTTTGGAATGACAACGGTGGCTTGTGCGGAGGGCCCCCTAGCGTGCCTTTTGCTCAGGCGCGTACAATTGATTTGTCATCGCGCGATAGATTCGCACATCCGACGATCGCCCTGACTTCGTGATCGGCGGTTGACACCTCCGTGGGGCGGTCTTATTCTCATGAGCCTACTTTGACTTTATATGGAGGGCTATGGAAATCAGAGTCGAAGGCTCCCTTGATCAGGCGATGCGCGTGCTCAAGCGCAAACTCGCTAAAGAGGGAGTATTCAAGGAAATGAAAAAACGGGCTTTTTACGAAAAGCCCAGCGTGCGCCGCAAGCGCAAACGCTCGGAAGCCCAGCGTCGCCGCCGCAAGGAACAACGCAGACGGCGGGCGTCGTCGATCTGACCCACCCCCGATTCGCGGCCCAAAGCCCTTCGGAAGCCAATAAAAGCCA
>JBOHWL010000155.1:0-12300 GCA_050736615.1 Binataceae bacterium (SeqCode)
CTCGAATATCTCCAGCAGCTCCAGGGCGAATTGCCGCCCGGGGTTCATCCCGTGCTGGGGCCGGACGCCACCGGAGCCGGATGGGTCTACGAATATGTGCTGCTCGACAAACGTCATAACCTGAACCTCGCCGACTTAACCACGCTGCAGAATTGGTACGTGCGTTACCAACTCGAGACCGTGCCGGGCGTCGCCGAGGTGGCGACGATCGGCGGTTTCGTGCGGCAGTATCAGGTTAAACTTGATCCCCATCGTTTGCTCGCGCTGCATATCCCGCTTGAAACGGTGATCAATAAAATCCGTGACAGCAACAACGAGGTCGGCGGGCGCGTGCTGGAAATGAACGGCGCGGACTATCTGATCCGGGGTATTGGCTATATCAAGACTCTGTCCGATTTAGCGAACGTGCCGGTCGGCAGCCACGACGGCACGCCGATCCTTGTGCGCGATCTCGGCGTGGTGAGCTTCGGGCCGGACCTGCGCGAAGGTGTCGCCGAATGGAACGGCGAAGGCGAGACCGTGGGCGGCATCGTCGTGATGCGCTATGGCGAGAACGCGCTTACCGTCATCAACGGGGTCAAGGCGAAGATCGCTGAAATAAAGAAGAGCCTCCCGCCGGGGGTGGAGATCGTTTCAGGCTATGACCGCTCCGGCCTGATTAATGCCTCGATTGATACGCTCAAGCACGACCTCATCGAAGAGGCGATCATCGTCAGTCTTGTCATTATCCTGTTCCTCTTCCATTTCCGTTCCGCGCTGGTTCCCATCATTAGTATCCCGCTGGCGCTGATTGCGTCCTTCATACCGATGTACTATCTTGGGATCAGCTCGAATATCATGTCGCTTGGCGGTTTCGCACTGGCTATTGGGGTATTGATCGACGCCGCGATCGTGATGGTCGAGAACAGCTACCGCCATTTGGCGGAGCGTACCAAGGAGGGCCGCACGCTCGCCGCGGGCGAGCACGAACGCGTCGTGATCGGCGCGGCCAAGCAGGTTGGCCGGCCGCTGTTCTATTCGCTGCTGATCATAGTCATTTCTTTTCTGCCGGTGTTTCTGCTGCAGGCGCAGGAAGGGCGTATGTTCCGCCCGCTGGCCTATACGAAAACCTTCGCGATCATCTTTTCATCGCTGCTTGCGATTACCATCGTGCCGATCCTGATGGTCTTGCTGGTGCGGGCCCGGCATTATCGCCTGGAATCGGAAAATCCCGTGGCGCATTTCTTCCAGGTGCTTTATCTGCCAGTGGTCCGATGGTGTTTGCGTCATCGGATCGTGACGCTGGCCGCGGGTGTTGTCATTTTCCTGGCCAGCCTGCCGCTGGTCTCCAGAATCGGCAGCCAGTTCATGCCGCCGTTGTTCGAGGGCTCGATGCTTTACATGCCGACCGCCTTACCCGGCATCTCGATCACCTCCGCCAGTCATCTGCTGCAGGAACAGGACAAAATCATCAAGACTTTCCCGGAAGTTGAAACCGTGTTCGGCACCATCGGACGTTCCAACAGCGCGACCGACAATGCGCCGCTGGACATGTACGACACCACTATCATGTTGAAACCGCGCCGCCGGTGGCCCGCTGGTATGACCTATGATCGGCTGATTCAGGCGATGAACGCAAAGCTCCAGTTCCCGGGACTATCCAACACCTGGACCATGCCGGTCGAAAACCGCCTCGACATGGAATTGACCGGCATCAAAACGCCTGTCGGCATGAAGATCCAGGGCCCGGATCTGGGTGAGATTCAAAAAATCGGCTCCGAAATCGATGAAATCCTCAGCGGCGTGAAGGGCACTCGCAGCGTTTTCGCCGAACGCGTCAATCAGGGCTTTTACGTCAATATCAACGTCAATCGCGCGGAAGCTGCGCGGTATGGGCTGACGGTGGGCGATGTGCAGCGCCTGGTGACCTCGGGCATGGGCGGCGCAGACATTGCCGTCACCATCCAGGGACGTGAGCGCTTTCCAATCAATGTCCGTTACCTGCGTGACTATCGCGATAATCTCGAAGCCTTGCGGCAAATGCTCATCATGACGCCGAGCGGCGCTCAGATACCCTTGGGTGAAGTCGCGAGCGTGACGCTAAGTCCGGGGCCGTCCATGATTCGCGACGAAGACGCCCAACTCACCGCCTACGTCTTTGTCGATCTCAACACGACTGACTATGGCGGTTACGTACAGCGTGCGCAAAGAGCGCTTGACGCCAAGCTCCACATGCCGCCGGGCTACATTCTCAAATGGTCCGGCGAGTATGAATTTGAGCTGCGCGCGAAACACCGGCTGACGCTGATCCTGCCGATCGTGTTCGCGGTGATCTTCGTGCTGCTCTACATGCTGTTCGATTCCGTGCCGGAGGCGTTGATGCTGTTCTTTCCCTGCGCTTTCGCGCTCACCGGCGGCCTCATCCTGCAATACCTGCTGGGGTTCAACTTCAGCGTCGCCGTCGCGGTTGGTTATATCGATCTGTTCGCGATTGCGGTCGAGACCGGCGTGGTGATGATCATCTTTCTCGACGAGGCGCTGGACTTGCGGCTGGCCAGAGGCTCGATAGATCACGCCGATGTGGAGGCCGCGACCATCGAGGGCGCGGTACATCGGCTGCGCCCCAAGCTGATGACCGTGTTCGTCGTGATCCTGAGCCTGGCACCGATCTTCTTTGAGGCCGGGAGCATCGGCAACGACGTGATGGAGCCGATCGCGGTGCCGATCGTCGGCGGCATGGTAACCTCCTCAATCGCCGTGCTGTTGTTGCTGCCGGTGCTGTTCGCCATGATCAAGGAGCGGCAGTTCCGCAAAGGCACACTGAAGCCATCGGCGGTTGGCGCAATCGAGGATACGTTCGATAAACAACTGCAAGACGATGGCGCGGATTGATTCCGATTCAGAGTATCGCAGCCTGCCGCCAACTCAAGGTGACCGGCATACACACCTTCGGGTTTGTGAACGCGATGCGAACGCGGCGCTCGCAGCCAGACGCGCGTCAATTCTGTCATCGGGAGCATCAGGCTGGCGATCGTGGCACGCCCGGCGCTATAACGACGGCGCGAGTTGCGTGGCGAGATGCGAAGCGCATTTCCCCTATGTGAGTCGCCCTATCAAGGGCTCGTCGAAGTGCGGCGGGCTAGCTGGCATGTCGTTTGCTGCGCTTACAGCCATGGCACATCGCATGAGCCTTCCGACCTTTCCGTCAAGGCGTGTGCTGCGGTTTCGACAGACGGCCCGCGCAAATTGCGAAAATCTTTGAAGCACGCCAGAACCTTTGGCAGAGCTAATGATTCAGATGCGTGCGAGCCATTTCTCATGAATCAGGATGCGACAGAAAGTAGAACGATTCTGGTGGTCGACGACGATCCCGAATGCCGGGAGAGCTTGTCAGATTTGCTGACCAGCGAAGGTTACGGCGTCGCTTGTGCCGAAAACGGTTCCCAAGCCCTTGAATACCTGACCCACGATACGCCGCGCGTGATCATTCTCGACCTGATGATGCCGGTGATGGATGGGAGGGAATTTCTCAAGCGGCAAAAGCGTGATCCTCGACTGCGCTCGCTACCGGTGGTGTTTGTCACCGGCACATGGCGCGCCAAAGGCTTGGAAGGGCAAGTGGTCGTCCCTAAGCCAATTGACTTTAATGTCTTGCTCGGCGCCGTGAGGAGAGCCGACGGTGGGCATTGATGGACTTGATGCTCGCTCCAGCAACTTATTCATTCTGATAGCTACATTGAAAGCCAGGCGGCGTTTCCGCTTAATCTCATCACTGGCACTTCCGTCCACATTCCTAGATAGTCATCAACATGGAGCGGTCACTCTGCGAATGAAGCGCGACGCGCCTAAACCGTTAATCGCGAAATCACTTGACCGGCGATGGGTTGCGGCTGGCACAATGTATGTTGCAATGCTCAACTCGGGATTTTCTGGCTTATTGGCGGCCCACTGGAGATAATTCTCGGCTTAAGACGGCGTGGAGATAGATGCATCTGATGGAACTCTCGCAAGCCTTACATCGCGCTTCTTGCCGCGCTTGATGAATACGATTTCGATACCGTGAACGTATGAACAGTTGCACCATGTTCCGCACGTGAAAAAATTCGCGCTCACCGCGCTGGTGATACTGTGGTGGACCACCGGCGCGTGGGCCAGCGTGCGTGGATGGCAGCCGCTGATTCTAAAGGGTAGCCAGCTTCCGCAGTTGCTCGGAGCGCGGGAAAATCGTTTTGAGATGCTGGCCGCGCATAGCGGCAAACTGGCCCCGATTCCGTTTCAGGTGGATGAGGTGCTGCCTGACGGGCGCTATGTGTTGCCGCATGGCAAGGCTCCGGTCAAGGACGACAGTCCCGGAATCTTCGATCGTGACGATCAGGTCGTCGTGATGCTGTCGGATTTTGGCACGCGCGCGCAATCTGGTTTACCCAAGGGTGCGTTGGAGATTCAGGTTGCGGACCCGCTCGGCGGTCCAGACCGCTATGCTTATATCGCGGCGGTGGATAAGCCTGAGCGCAGCGCGGTCAGATATATTCAATACGATCCCGCGAGCGACACAATCAGAAGCAGCTATTACCGTATTGGCATGACAGGGGGATGGCCCACTGATTTCGCTCTGCAGCACGGCCTTGAGCAGGACCCGCCCAACCTTATAGACCGTTTCAAAGTGCGCACCACCGCGCGAATTCTAGGCCTGTTTAGCTATCGCATGAACGAAAACGACGTGCGCAGCACGTTGCTTGGATGGAAAGTCGGACCGGTGCGGATGATCCGGCGCGAGCGGCATTCCGTGAATATCCTCCTCGGCGTTCATTCGCCCGGCGTGCACAGCCAAGTCTTTCTCTATCGCAACTTCATGGAGAATCCGACCAAAGTGAATTTCCCGTGGATTCCACGCCTGATCTTTACGTGGCTGCACGTACGCGTGGACGTCGATTATATCGGTTTGCACAATTTCGAACTGAGTTGGCAGGGTATGAAGCAGCCGCCGATTGCGGTTGGAAGCCAGTCAGCGGCCGAAAAAGCGCTGGAACATGAGCGACCGGGTCCGGAAGCGAAGTGGCTGGCCTTGCGCGGCGACGGCCGAGTGATGATCCAGACGCTGAAGCCCTCGCCCGACTTGGCCATCGTACACCGTTATCTTTACTATCGATACGGCCCTACGCCCGATCCGCCTGAAAAATATCCGGGGCAATATCCTGGCATCGGCTATATGACCACCGGATGGCGCAACCTAAGCAGCGGACCGCACGTGGTTGATTCGTATTTTGTAATCGCCAACGCAAGCTATAGTCCCACGAGGTTTCTAAAGGAATTGGCAACGCCTCCGCGCGTAAGTGTGCGTGAAGCCCGATGAGTCCACGGCGGCACCTCGGAGATGTCGGGAAACGGACGAGTCTCTCCCAGAACCTCAGTTGACGTTGCGAGGACGACCGCTTGGCTCGCCAGGGGCTCTATGTTAGCTAGGATAAGCAGGTCAGTATCCGTCCCGAGTATCCGCCGAGATTAAATTTCATCGAAACAGACGCCTGACGCGGCTGAGAAAGACCGGTGGGTCTTGCCCGGCGGTTACTATGCTCTCAATCAATCACGCGGAATGTGCCTCAGTGCACGGCCGTCCGGGGATTAAGCGGGGGCGTCCGCTACGACAATCAAGGCGCGCGTGGTGGAGGAACATCGTTCCAGTATTTATGAAAATCGCACTGATTGCGCTTGCCGGCTTGATGTTTTTGGCGGGCGGCGCACTCCTTTTCACCGATAATGCAGGTGCTACGGCGAGCGCCGCCGAAACAAGCAGCCAGGCCTCGAACCAATCCGGCGGGCTGGAACAAGCTCTGGAAGCGCGCGGGTTGCTGGGACTTAATCGGACTTCGGGCGTCAGCGCTTTCACTCCGCCGGTCGGGGTCGAGGTCGATGATACCGTGCAGCGGGCCAGAGGCAGCAGCGAAGTGATTTCTCATAGCAGTGCTTGGAGCGAGGAATTACGCGGCGACGTGCTGCACGTCGAATTGACCAGCTTCCCGAGCGGACAATACCAGGTCGAGTTCTGGTTGTTACCGCCGAACTCTCACGGCTGTAAAATGTTCGGCCGCATCATGTACGATACCCAGGGACGGCCGACCGAGAGCGTCTTCTGGCGCAATGGCAAGGGGCTCAAGATCACTGGAGCGGCCGATTTTCCCAAGGATCTGTATCCCAAAGAGGTGCCGGCAGTCGCGGTGCCGCGAGCGCTCAACGATTCAATGGATGATGGCGCGCAGGCGGTCATCAATCAGCAAGTCACGCCGTTCGGTTACGTCGATCTGCATTTGCATGTGAGCGGCGCCGCGCCGGTCGAGACGCCGGCCGGCAAATTTCCAGCGGTCAAGGTGGAATCGCAAGCGGACATCGCGACATTGCTGCCCGGATGGCCGCATTTCCTGTTCCATGTGGTCTCGCCGTTTATCCCGCGTACGACCTATTATTTCGAAGCGCACGCGCCCTACCGGTTGTTGGTCAAAGAACAGGAGGGCACGCCGTTGATCGGTGGACCCGAAGCCAATACCGAATTGGTGCGCTACTATATCGAAGGTGCGACCGCCGACGCCGCCGCTCTGGAGAAAATGTCACCGCAATGAAGCACCGCGGTGGCGCGGCGAGAGCGGCTTGGGGCTGAGCCGGCGGTCCACTGCGGATGGTGGCTTACTATCGCTTAATAGCCGACGGCGTCGTCCTGATTCATGCGGCCTACGTGGCATTCGTTGTGGTGGGGTTCGCGCTTATCATCGTCGGCCTGGTCGCCGGATGGAATTGGGTGCGCTCGTTCTGGTTCCGCGCGGCCCATCTCGCGGCGATCGCGCTGGTATGCGCCGAAGCATTGGCCGGGGTCAGATGTCCGCTAACTACGCTTGAGAGCTGGCTGCGGACGCGGGCCGGACAGGCGGGTTATTCGCGCGACTTCGTCGGCTACTGGGTCGACCGCTTGATCTTCTATCACTTCCCGCCATGGGTATTCGTCGATGCCTACCTTATGTTCGTAACGCTGGTGCTGATTGCGTTCGTCGCCGCGCCGCCGCGCTGGCCCGGCGGGCGTTCCACTGTTCACGATACGGAACTGCCGCCAGACCGCATGCCGATGCGCTGACAGTCATATCGGCGAGGTCTCGGCGTGCTTGTCGCGCCTGCGACAATTCCATTACAGTCAGCGGGCTAAGCTTTAAGGAACGGAGCCGGAATGAAAACATCGCTCTTCTATTTGCCCTCGGTCGGTAGTCAGGATCAAATCGAACAAGGCAAGGTCGGACTGCGCGGGGAACTGTACGATCAGATGCTCAGGGAATTGTCCGAGCAAGCCAAGCTGGCCGATTCACTCGGTTACGATTCCATGAGCTTCACCGAGCATCATTTCCACGTCGAAGGTTTCGAGTTGTCGAACAACCCGATCATGCTCGACCTCTTCATCGGGATGCAGACCAAACGGTTGCGCGTCGGCCAGTTGGGCGTGGTGCTGCCCGCCAATAATCCGATTCGCGTGGCCGAGGATATCGCAATGCTCGATCATATGACCGGCGGACGCGCCAACGCCGGTTTCGCGCGCGGCTATCAGCGGCGATGGGTCGATATCATGGCGCAGCAGACTCACGGCATTCACGGTGCCCAGCCGCATCAGCATGACGAAATTGACGCGGCCAACCGAGCCGCATTCGAGGAATGCTACCGGATCATCAAGAAGGCGTGGACCCAGGAAGAGCTGACCTACGATGGCCGCTATTGGCGTGTGCCACCGGGCGAAACGCCCTGGAATATCGAGGCGACCAATAAATGGGGCCTCGGTGTGGAAAATGGCATCGTCAAGGCGGTCAGCGTGGTGCCCAAGCCCGTGCAGAAGCCCCATCCGCCGGTGTTCCAGCCGTTCGCCTCGTCCGAACGCAGCATCCGATGGTGCGCGGGCGAGAACGTAACCGCGATTTTGCCGCCACTCTTTCCCGACTATGAGCATCATCTGTGCGAAATCTATGCGGAAGTTTCGGGCAACAAGCTGGGCGAGGGGATGGGTATCCTGCGCGATATCGTGATCGCGGATAGCGACGCCGAAGCGAAGGACATTTGGCGTCGGAGTGGCTATTTCTGTGGTCACGAATGGTTCGAGCCGTTCGGTTTCTCCAAGGGACTGGATAATCCCAAAACTGGCGAGACGCCGGACCTGTTCGAGAACAGCCTGGCCCTGGTAGGAACGGTCGATACGGTGACGCGGCAGATGGAGCGGCTATTGAAGCGGTTGCCGGTCAGATGGCTCTTCGCCTGGATGTATAACGGCCTGATGCCGCACGATCGGCTGATGAAGGTAATCGAGCTGTTCTGGACCAAGGTGCTGCCGCGTGTGACCGACGCGGCATAAGCGATTTGCCAGTTGATAGGGCTGAAGCAGACAAGAAATATGGTTCTGACGCGCGGAGGTGTGATAGATCGTTCAGAATATGGCGTTAAGACGTATCAAGGACACCGAGAAGCTTACGGTTGGCGTGCTCCGCACGGCGATTCAGACTTTTGTTGCGCCGCAGCTTTCAGATATTGCCGACCGGCTGACCCACGTCGAAGCACGCCTTGACGGAGTGGATCGTCGTTTCGACGCGGTTGAAAAACAGATTGCAGGCTTCGAAGAATCGACGCGGGAAGTCTTGAGATCGTTGCGCAACGAAATGGAAGCCCGTTTCAATGCAGTGCAGTCAGGTTTCGATACGGTGCGGGCGGATATCAAGCGCCTCGACAATATCGCCGATCTGCGCGAGCGGATGGCAAGTATTGAAGCGAAACTCGCCCAGCAGAATTAAGGAGAATGCGTGAGCCTCCTTGTGTCATTCTGAACGGAGTCCGCCATTAGCGTAGCCGCAGGCGGAGCGAGCAAACGAGTCTGCGACGTGCGTTTCAGGAAGTGAAGGATCCCGGTAAAAGCTGGCAAAAGCAAAAGGCCCCGGGATTCCTCGCCGCGCTCAGAGCTTGTGAACTTTTTAGCGCTGCTGAACTGACGGCTGCTTAACGAGGATGTGCCTTAATTTTGTCATCCGAGTGCATTAGCGCAAGCCGAAGGCGAAGCGAGCAGGCGAGTCTGCGAGCTGCGTTCAGAAAGGCTGCCGGAGTCGAGGGATCGGCGCGAAGCGATTTTCTGCCTCAGTGTCCGGATGCTCAAAAATCAAAAAGATCCAATCGCTCCGCGTCGATCCTTGTCCAACGCACCTCGCAGACTCGTCTGCTCGCTCCGCTTGTGGCTCCGCTGGTGCGACACGCCCTCGCGCTGCTCGGGCGGCTCAGGATGACAGACAAAGAGCTCCGCTGGTCCATAAACTCGAGCAATTCAAAAGATTCACACACTCTCAGAATGACAGAATGATCCTTATGCAGAGGTTCCCTAGCTGAATGACGGAGTGTTTACGAAGCCGCGCGCCGCATCATCATCGCCGCGCTGGGAACGCCGCTGCGCAGATAGGATTTCTCGCAATCCGCCGCGGACGGTCCGCGCATGTTGCCTTCCTTGTACGCCAGCCCGGGACAGCGACTGCATGAGCCCACATTCGGACAAGTCGAGCAAATCGGGAGGTCGCGGGTGCGGATCGTGCGGACTTCGTTGAGCTGCGGCGAGTTCTTCCAGATATCGATGAAATCCTGATGGCGCACATTGCCGCTTGGCAGCGGAAATTGCACGCACGGATAAACTTCGCCATAGGGCGAAACATAACAGTAGCTGTGACCGGCGCTGCAGGGGACTTCATCCAGGACGCTCGCGTCGGCTGGAGCGGGCGGCGCGCAGAATTCGGCCACATTGCCGACCACGTTTTCGTCGTGCAGCACTCTGGCCAAATCTTCACGCGCGACATTGAGGCTAAGCAGCGAACGATCGCCGTTCAGATGCGGCGTGATGGTTGGGTCAAGTTCAAACTGCGCGCCCAGTTCCCGCGCTAACGCCTGCACCCGCGGATAATCCGCCACGTTCTGCCGCATCAGCGGAGTAGCGAGCGTGACCCTGAGTTCCTGCGACACCATGAAGCGTATCGCCTTGAGTGAACGCTCGAGTGAGCCTTTGACCTTGGTGATGGCGTCGTGGACTTCGGGTCGATGCGAATAGACGCTGACCTGAATGCTGTCGACGCCCAACTCGCGGATCAAAGCCGCTTCCCGCTCGTGAATCAAAAGGGCGTTGGTTTTGAGCTTGATATTAAAGCCCAATACGCTCGCGCGCCGCAGGATAGCGAAAAAATCCTTGCGCAATAGCGGCTCGCCGCCGCTCAAGGTGAGGATAAACACGCCAGCCTCGGCCATTTGCCCCAGCAGGCGATGAATCTCCTCATAGGTCATTTCACCCAGGTCATCATGATCCAGATAGCAGTGGACGCAGCGCTCGTTGCATCGATAGGTCAGGTCCAGATGGACTCCCAACGGCACGCCCAGGTCAATCGCCCTGGCGTTCAGTTCCTCCATCAATCCGCTCATGACTGCTCCTGGCGGACGGGCTCGTCCGTGATGCGCAGGATGCCGTGGTGCGCGAGTTCTTCAACAAAGGCGAGCGCGTCACGATAGGCATCGTCAAATTCCACTTCGAAATCCGGCACGATATGGCGCCGGACAATTTCGCTGAGCGGAGTAGTGCCGTCCGCCGCCCGCCACAGCACGCTCGCGGTCGGATTCAGGTTGAACAAGGTCGAATCGCTGACCGACATCACGATCATTTCCCCGCCTAACATTCTGGCGGGAGTGTTCCGGCTTGGGCTGATATATTTTTCGCTCATTGGATCAAATCCCATACGGCGACGTCCGGGCGAAAGGTCAATTCGTACACCGGCAGGCTCTCGACAAAATCGCATGCGCGCGCGAACGCCCGTCCGACCAAGTTGGCATCGTCGGCGAAGAACAGCACGTTGCGCAATAACATTCGCGCCGCAACGGCGGGAGCAAGCGGGCGGGTGCGGTTCTCGTGACCCTTGCTGAGGAAATAGAGTGACGCCAAGGGCGCCTTCACGTTCTCGCCCGGAATGCCCAATTCACCCGCGAACGGAGTGCCGAAAGCATGATAATGGCCTCCCAGCAGGCGCACGTACGAAATTTCGTCGGTAAGCAAAGTCACGTCGCGTGGCGCGAGCCGTGAAATCGTGGTCTTGCCGGCGCCGGAAATGCCAGAGAACAAAAAGGCGCGGCCGTTCCTGATCACGCTGGCCGAATGCAACAGGAAACCGTCGCCGGCGGTCAATACGAGGCTGTGAATGATGCGCAGAACGGCGTCGATCGCGTATGGGCTCGCCGCCTGGCGCGCGCGTCCGCGATTGGTCGCGGGATCCCATTCGGCGAAAAAATCCCCGCGCCGCATCAACCAGCGGCCGTCATTGAAGCTGACTTCAAGTGCGTCATCGGCGCCGGTCGAGGACGGAGGAACAATTTCCACCTCGAGCTTGATGCGGCCGGCGCCTTCGCCGATGAAATTGGCGTAGCGACTCTCCAGGATGTGGCTGAAGGTGCGGTCATCCGTGCGGATGACAATGGGCAGACCGCCGATTTCAACGACGGTCTCGAAATCACCGGCAAGCAGATTCGCCGCGGCTTGCATCAGGCATAGGTCCGCGCGCGGATAGTGTGCAGCTTGAGGATGGCGCGGCGCAAACGACTGCCCGCGCGCACCGCACGGCCGACCATCCGCATCGAAACCGAAGGGCATTTTGGATTGAGTGGAACCGGCCGTCCGTGACGGCGGATCGCGATGACGCGGCCGAGGACCTGATCCAGCTTAATCGGCGGATCGCATTCGGCTAACGCATCGCCGCGCGTCACCAATTCGGTCTCACCGTTACACGTGCGCCGTTCGACCACGCGATGGATGAAGAGGCGGCCGTGACGGGAAAACATGACGATTTCGCCTACAGCCGGAATCAGCATTGCGCCGTCAAGCGCGACCTCGTCGCCCGGCCATACGGCGGGCAGCATGCTGGTGCCGAACACCCGCAGCCGTGTCTTCCCGCTGATGCGTAGAGTATCAACGAGCAACTCGGATATCAGGCGGACCCGCGTTTGGCTGTCTTCAACCACGGCTCGCTCAAGAGGAGTGCCGATTATTATGGCATTGCTCTTGTGATGAGCTGGCCTTGCCGCAGTGGAGCGCCATGGTTTCGAACATGCGTTCATGACGAAACGCTGGTTTTTGGTAAGGCTTGCGTTCACCGCTCCCCGCCTGATCGAGTGCTCGCGCGGTGCCATTCTTTTGATCGTTACTCATCTTCATCGCTCCCAAAGTTTACTACTGCAGACCCAATTGCGTCGCGCTCACCGCGCAGGTGCCGGTGTGATTCGTGCCGTTGATGTAAT
>JBOHWL010000156.1:0-9064 GCA_050736615.1 Binataceae bacterium (SeqCode)
GTGATATGCGGGATGACCTGCACGTTGGCGCCGAGATAATCGCCACGCCGCTCCTTCTGAATCACCGTGTCGTAGATTTGGCCGGTGGTGCAGTTGTTGCGCCGGCTCATGGTGGTGCGCACGAAACGCTCGTAATGGCCGAGATCGAGATCGGTCTCGGTGCCGTCGTCGGTGACGAAAACCTCGCCATGCTGCAGCGGGCTCATGGTGCCCGGATCAACGTTGATATAAGGGTCCATCTTGAGCAGCGTGACGTTGAGTCCGCGCGCCTCGAGCAAGGCGCCCAGGGACGCCGCGGCCAATCCTTTGCCCAGCGAGGACACCACCCCGCCGCTCACGAAAATAAATTTAGTTTTACCGCGTTCCATAAATTATCCCCCGCCGCGTTTGCTTGCCGCGCGCCCGCGCGAGATCCGCGGGCGTGTCGATTTCCAATGACGGCGCGACTGAGCGGACCACACGGATACGATAGCCGCATTCGAGTGCGCGCAATTGCTCAAGCCGTTCAATCTGCTCCAGCACGCCGGGCGTGAGCGCGGCGAAATTCAACAAAAAGTCACGCCGATAGCCATAAACGCCGATATGCCGCTGAGCCACGGGCGGTACGCCGCCAGCTTCGCGCGGATAGGGAACCGGGCTGCGCGAAAAATAAAGCGCGTCGCCCGCGGTTCCGCACACCACCTTGACCACGCTCGGGTTGTGCCATTCCTCGGCATCCGTGATTGGCGTTGCCAGCGTCGCCATCGCGATCGACTCATCCGCGAGCATCGGCGCCACCAACGCTTCGAGGTCGGCGGGCGCGACAAACGGTAAATCGCCCTGCACGTTAACATACACGTCGGCAGGAAAGCGTATGGCCACTTCGGCAATGCGATCGGTGCCGCTAGCGTGGCTGGCACTCGTCATCTCCGCGACCCCGCCCGCCTGGCGCACCGCGCGCGCGATGCGTTCGTCATCGGTGGCGACAATCACCTGGGTGAAGACGCGCGCCAAAGCGGCCTGCCGGAACACCCGCACGACCATCGGCACGCCGTCGATTTCAGCTAGGGCCTTGCCTGGCAAGCGGGTCGAGCCATACCGTGCCGGAATAACCGCGATTACCGGCGCCAATAATCCGCTCCCGCAGGGAAAGCTCGTAATGAAGGATGCACAATAATTGTTAACTGTTGCGTCCGGGATGTGTCAAATCACCTTCAGATAATCGATTCACAAGCGGGCCGCCGGGCGATGGAGTCCAACGCCTTATCGTCATCTGACGCTATCCCGCGCCAACGCGAAGCGTGACCCGGGCGTAAATTCCGGACTTGGAGAACTTGCAATCGTGCAGCCGCGGCACCACCATAATGGCTGACGATGATGCATTTTTACACGATGGCCGGCGCGATTGGCGTCGTATTGGGCATAATCTGGGTGGTCTATTTGTTGGCCGCGCGCGCCTATCTGCGCCGCTTTCACATCCGCCCGAATGTGCTTTTCACCATTTTCACGGTGGGCCTCGTAATTTTGCTGATGGTCGGCGCCTACCACGTTTCCGATTATATTCTCGCCACGATCGGCATGGCCGACCCCGGGCATATCGTCACCTTCCGGCGCATTTGGCTCGTCATCTGGGCGGTTTCGATGGTTGCCAGTATTCAGATCTTCATCGATATCCGGCGTATGGCGGAAACTCGGCAGGCGACCTTCAAGCCAAACGCGCCGACGCGAGCAAACCGGCCACGTAAAACGGGAGCTTCGGCCGAGCACACACGCACGAATCGCAACCTGCGCAATCGACGTGGATAAGCTCACAAAGCCCCGCAACAGTGGAAACACACCGTCTTGGCAAAGATGATGCGCGCTTGGACGGTGGGCGGAATACTCGTGACAGTTGCGATCGCGTGCGGGGTCACCGCGTGCGGACCTTCCGCACGCGAAGCCGCTCAGGCTCAGGCGCAAGCCGAACAGGCCCGGCAGGAATCTCAGCGTGCTCAAGTTGCCGCTCAAAACGCGACGAATGCGGCGCGTCAGGCACAAGTGGCCGCCGATCACGCGCTGCAAGCGGTTGAGGAGGCGACGCGCGAAATTAATCGGGTTTCCGCCCATATCGACGAGATTAATCGTGAAAACGCTGTCGGTAATTGAGTAACGAGCGGTTTTGATGACTTGTCTGAACCATCCACGTCTGCGATAAGCAGCGTTGGAGTGGCGCGTTGTTTGCCGAGCGCGCCAGTGGGGCGAAGCGCATCAGGCGGAAAGCATTGAAACCGAGCAGGCGAGTCTTACTTTGGCCGAAGGCTCTCGGATTCGCTCGCCCCACCGAGCTGCGTTTAGAATAACGGTCTGCGCGGAGCGTTGAAAAGTCACCTGGGAGCGCGCCTTGCGTGAAGCGAGCGCACCAGTGGAGCGGAGCGAAACGAGTAGGCGAGTCCGCGAGGTGCGTCAAAATTAGGGAGTCCGAGGTCACCATGAAGCTCTACAATATGAACCTGTCCAACTTCGCCACCAAATCGCGCATCGCGATCTATGACAAGAATCTCCCGGTCGAAATCGTGCCGCCGCCCGGAGATAGCTTGAAATCTCCGGAATACCTCAAGATCAACCCGCTCGGAAAAATCCCCTGTCTGGAGGTAGACGGCGTGATTATTCCGGAATCCGAGCTTATCAACGAGTATTTCGAGGAAAAGTTTCCGACCCCGCCACTCTTGCCCGCGACGCCGGAGGAGCGCGCGCACGTGCGCTTGTTCACCCGTTTCCACGACCTCTACCTGGAACCACCGTTGCGGGCGCTCTTCGGCCAGCTCAATCCCAAAGGCCGCGATGAAAAGGTCGTCAACGAGAATTTAACCGATATCCAGAGCCGGCTCGATCAACTCGAAAAAATGCTGGCAGACCCCGGCGATTTCGCCGCCGGTCCGGATTTCACTCTGGCCGATTGTGCGCTCGCACCGACCATCTTTTTCGCGGTTAACCTGCTTCCCGGCTTCGGCGCCAAACCGCCGCTGGAGGGCCGCACCCGTCTGGCCGCATGGTGGAGCAAAGTGCAGGAGCGGCAGTCGGTGAGCAAAGCGTTGGCGGAAATGGGCGAGGCGCTCAAGGCAATGACCGGCCGATGAATCCGGCAACGCAATAAGTCTGACGGTTCGGCCGAACGCGCGCGCGATTGGCACGGGTAGGTTTCGCCATCACGCCGGTTCGGACTTAACGCAGCCGCACCACTCCGTCGCGTACCGCGCGGCCGCCTTCCTGAGTGAGCGTCTCGAAGAAGATTGTCTCGCCGGCGGCCAGCTTTTCGCGGGTCAGGACGCGCACGGTGATTGCCGAAGGCATCAGCACCATCGCGCCGAAGCGCCCGTAAATCTCCGCGACCCGCTCCGGGTCGTTGCCGAGTTCTTCTTCAACGATACGCGAGATGCTCAGCGCCAGCGTCGCCGTGCCATGCAGAATGATGGCGGGTAAGCCGACGCGCGCCGCCACCGCCGCGTCGGTGTGGATAGGATTCCAGATGCGTGCGCATTCGGTGTAAACGTGAGCGGCCACCGCCACGACCGGCACCTTCAATTCCGCGCGCGGCCGCGCCGGTAACGCCGCGAGCGTGGCGGGCGGCAGATGGCCCGACGGACGGTCCGGCCCGCTCAATTCGACCTGGCGATAGATTGTCCCATTATATGTGGTGCAGACCGCGGCGCCAGCGGCATCGACCGTCTCGAACGTGGTGAGTTCGTATACTCCGGGTTTGCGCCGTTCGATACCGGCGATCGTGGCGGTCGTGAGCAGACGCTCGGGCGGCCTCACCAGCCGATGAATCATGGTATGCTGGGTCGCATGTACGCCGCGTGCGGCCTCGGCCGCACTCACCGAGGCACGATGTTTCGCACGCAAGGAAGTGGCGGCGGGCCATTCGAAGCACACCGGGAACAGCGGATGGGCGACAATTCCCGCTGTTCTTCGCGTATCGAGATAACAGGCCAGGGCGTCGCCCAAGCCGGCTGCGTACGCCATCGACCAGCGCTCGTCCACTTCGGCCGCGATCGCTCCGGTCGTGCTTCCCACCATCGATGAATCAACTGGCATGGCCCATTCATAGCAGGACGCGGGGAAAGAGAAAATCTCGGTAAAGAAACCGATTGCTCGAAGCATTTTTAAGCACCTGATTCGCGCGCGGTAGTGAAGCGTCTCGATCTCCGAACGCACCTCGGTGGGGCGGGTGAGTCCGCGCGTCGGCCACAGTAAGAATCGGTTGCTCGTTTCACTCCACCCGGTGTGCTCGTTTCGCGCAAGCGCTCCGCTAGGGACACAAGTGGTGATGCTGTCATTCTGAGCGCAGCGAAGAATCCCGGATCTTTTTGATTTTCCGAGCTTAGTAGCGGGATTCTTCACTTCCTGAAACGCGCCTCGCAGACTCGTTGTCCGGAACGCGCCTCGCGGACTCGCATTCCTAAACGCAACTCCGTGGGGCGGGCGAGTCCGCGAGCTGCGTTCAGAAAATGACAAATGGGCTTGTGCAGAGGTTCCCTAGCGTAAAGGCCCGCCCGGCGCGAGGCCGAGCGGGTTTGGCTGGTCATCGGCGGACGAATTGCTCAGAGGGTTTGCAGGAAATTAACCAGGTCCTGCTGGTCCTGCCTCGAAAGCCCGATGTCGAAACGTTGATTTAAATAGTTGACCACGTCCTGAAGCGTCGGCGCCTCGCCCGCCTGAAAATAGGGAGGACGTGCCGCCAGCCCGCGCAGGCTGGGCACCTTGATCTTGGCTATATCGGCGCATTGTCCGGTGATCAGCGCGCGGCCCGGATCGGTGGTCTGGAAGGTCTGCCCGCTGAGCGGTCCGGAGATGCACTGCAAGGTAAAGAGCGGCAAATCCGCGGGGCGTGGGATAATCGGCCCATCGGTCACACCGATATCCATGAACAGGCTCACCGAATGGATGCCCATCGCCGGCGTGTCATGACAGGTGCTGCAGGAGCCGACGATCGTGGCGTTGTTGACCAGGTCGTTCAGGCCCGCGACGCCACTGATATCAAAGACCCGGGTGTTGAAGATTTTTTCCCCCCGGGCGATCGATTCGCGCGCCCGTTTGACCGCGCATGTGCCACTCAGTTGCTCCCATCCCAGATACATCGTGAACGCTTCCGGATTGAAAGGTGTGTCCGTGGGATTGTTGCCAAATGGATCATTCATGCCGAGATAGAACTGCGTCGCGGCCATCGCAATCGCGCCGCCATGCGCTCCATTTTGATTCAGCGCGCCCGCGGTATTGTCCCAGGCCTGCGCGGTGTCGATCTCCGATTCAAATGCGACCGCCTGATTCATCTGGTCGGCACTCGGGAGGGATGACCGCTGCTCGTGAATCATCACCGCGTCGCGCGCCTGGCTGAGCAGCGACGGCTCGCGCCCGTCGTCCAGCACCGCGCTGTTGAAGCGCAGCCCGGTGGACGGCAGCGGCCGCCGATAAACCGAGACTATGCCGGTGGTGGGGCTGGTCAAGCCGGTGGATGGCTTGCTGGTGCAATGGTACGGATCGTCAACCGCAACGATCTCAAACTGAGTATTCGCCGGCATCGGCAGGAATACTCTGATCAATCCTTTGTTGAGCACCAGTGAAAACGCCTGCTTCATCGCGTCCGGTGTCGATACATCATCGTCGGGACAAGTCGCCCCATCGATCAGGCGGAAGATTGGGTCGGTGCCGTCACTGGCGTTATAACGCGCCTGGGCGTCGGTCGGCGTCACGCTCCAGCCATCTTTAAACTGGTGACACGTGAAGCAGCTCCGTTGATTGGTGCCCAGCGCCTCGAAGAATGAGTTGCTCGACGTTTTCGTCGCGCCATTGGGGGAGTAAGTGCCTAACCGGCCGGTGCCGTCCGGCGTGACCGTATACCTGGCGATCATGGTGGGCGTGCTCTGCGCGGTCTGAGCCCTGTTCCCTTTACGCCTGGTGCCGGCGCTCTGGGTTTTGTTCGAAATGGCTTGATTCGCCGGGAATTTCGCTTGCTGCGCGAGCACTCCCGGCATCCAGGCTGGCATCTGTGTTTGTTGCTGCCGGCCCTGCGCGTGCGCCGGATAACTACGCAGGAGGGGGATCATGGCAGTGATCGTTATTGCGATCGCAAACGGGAAGACCGCTCGTCGCATAATCATCAAACCCTCCGAAAGGCGGTAACACGATTGAAAGGCGGTAACACGATTGAATAGATAAGCGCCGGTCCGGAGCGGTACGCGGGCGCGTCGCACTAGCGGAGCCGTCCTCGGCGGAGCGAGCAAGCGAGTCCGCGAGGTGCGTTGAGAATCTTGAAACGCGCGCGGGCCTTACACACATCGCCTCTATCGCGAGCGCTTACGCGCGATGGAAAGCGATTCGGACTTTGCTGGATGAGGGGACGAACACGTCTTTTGGCTGGACGCGCCCGTTCACGATAAACAAGCGGCGCTGAACACGGGACTAATAGCGATGTTCTATGGGGAGCCGCGGCCCCCGAACGTATGCACTACAACGCCGCACCCTTCACGCATTCGCGACCCGCACCCTGCAATCTTGGGATCCAACATGGTTAATCTTGAATGTCGGCGTGTCCGACTGACGAGCAGTCGCGATTTGGCGTCGCGTGTCAGCCGGGCAGGCGCGGAAATTAGGAACGCTCATTTTCATACAGAGTCGCCAAATCGAAGTCAATCCGATCGGTCCGCAAAAATCTCCAGACTGTTGATATCCAACCCGCGCCATCTCGAAGCTCCAGCCCTACCGTATTGGAAATGACAATCAATCACGTTGAAACGCTAATTATTGGACTATATCCGCGATTACCCTCATCTCATGCGAAATACGGGCTAATCGCGCTGAAAACTGTTCCATGCGAAGCGCACAGCAAGTTTTCAATCTGGGCACGCAATTCGTCGATGGTGAATGTTCCAGCGGACCAGCGAATCCCGGCGATGAGATCGGAGGATATCGAAACTCATCCCTTAGCGGCTATAAGTATTGTTTACCCAGTGAATGATTCCCATAAAAGTTGCAACGTTACGCTCTGCGCTGACTGGCTATTTCCCTCCGCCCTCGCCATTGCCAGCCGCGCCGTTGCCCTCGTCGTCCTCTTCGCGCTCGGCCAGACCGGCGACCGCACCCACGCGCTCGCCCTCCTCTAGCTTCACCAGATGCACGCCCTGCGCGTTGCGCCCCGTGATGCGTACGTGCTTGACGCCCAGGCGGATGACCTTGCCGCGATCGGTGATGAGCACCACCTGATCGTCGGAGCCGACCTGCCGCACGCTGATGACCTTGCCGGTGCGCTCAGTCACGTTCATCGTGATGACGCCCTTGCCGCCGCGATGGGTCAGGCGGTATTCGGCCGCTTCGGTGCGTTTGCCGAAACCGTTCTCGGACACTGTGAGCAAAGTCTGATCCTCACGCGCGACCGCGATGGACACCACCTCGTCCTTGACCAGCGTGACGGTTTTACCCTCACCCACACTGGCGGATTCAAGCTCCATCCCGGTGACGCCGTAAGTCCCGCGGCCCATCGAACGCACTTCCTCTTCTTTGAAGCGAATCGCCTGGCCCTCGCGGGTCGACAACACGATCTGCTGATTGCCATCGGTCAGGCGCACGCCGATAAGCGCGTCGCCGTCAGCCAGATTGATCGCGATAATCCCATTGGCGCGAATACTGCCAAACTGCTCGATCTCGGTCTTCTTCACCGCGCCCATGCGGGTGGCGAAGAACACGTATTTGCCGTTGGTCTCTTTGGGCATCGGCAGGAACGCCGAGAGCGTTTCATCTTTGCCCAGGCTCAGCAGATTGGCGATGGAACGGCCGCGCGCCGCGCGTCCGCCTTCCGGCAATTCATAGGCTTTCTTCTCGTAAACCTTGCCGGCGCTGGTGAAGAACAGCAGGCGGTCGTGCGTGCGCACCGAGACCAGATGCTCGACGAAATCCTCCTCGCCCGCGGACGCGCCGATTTTGCCGCGGCCGCCGCGCCGCTGCATGCGGTAGAGTGAAAGCGGCGTGCGCTTGATATAGCCGCCGTGCGTGACGGTCACCAGCACGTCTTCCTCGACGATCAAGTCTTCGATGGAAAACTCGCCCTCGGCCTCGACAATTTGGGTGCGCCGCTCATCGGCGAATTCCTCGCGGATTTCGGTTAATTCCGCCGCGATCAGCTTCATCTGCTCGCCTTCATCGCCAAGGATGGCGCGCAGGCGCGCGATGGCGGCTTCGATCTCCTTGTACTCGGTCTCGATTTTATCGCGCTCGAGCGAGGTCAGGCGGCGCAGCGTCAAATCGAGAATGGCCTGCGCCTGGATTTGCGACAGCCCGAAGCGTTGCATCAGGCCAGTGCGCGCCTCTTCCGCGTCCTTGGAGCCGCGAATCAGTTTGATCACCGCGTCGAGATTGCGCAGCGCGATCAGCAGGCCTTCGAGTACGTGCAGACGCGCCTGCGCCTGGCGCAATTCGAATTGCGAACGGCGCACGATGACGCGTTGGCGATGGTGCAGGAATTCGATCAGCATGTCGCGCAGGTTGAGCTCGCGCGGACGGCCCTCGTGAATCGCCAGCATGATCAGGCCGTAGCTCTCCTGCATCTGGGTCAATTTGTAGAGCTGGTTGAGCACGATTTTGGGCTCGGCGTCGCGTTTGAGCTCGATCACGATGCGCATGCCGTCGCGATCGGATTCATCGCGCAGGTCGCTGATACCCTCGAGGCGTTTGTCATTGACCAAATCGGCGATGCGCTCGATGAGCCGCGTCTTGTTCACCTGGTAGGGAATCTCGCGCACGATAATCGCGGATTTGGAGGTGCGCTTGTCGGTCTCGATCATGGCCGTCGCGCGCATGGTCAGGATGCCGCGGCCAGTCAAGTACGCCTGGCGAATCGCCGCGCGCCCGAGCAATTGTCCGCCGGTGGGAAAGTCCGGTCCCGGAATAATATCGAGGATTTTTTCCAGCGCCAGGTCGGGCTCCACGATCAGCTTCAGCAAAGCGTCGCAGATTTCACCAAGATTGTGCGGCGGGATGTTGGTCGCCATCCCGACCGCGATGCCGTCCGAACCGTTGATGAGCAGGTTCGGAATCTGCGAGGGCAGCACGAACG